>NZ_JPOQ01000012.1 GCF_000735045.1 Ferrovum myxofaciens | reverse complement strand
GCCTGCTGTGGCGAATTCTCCTGCTACGCTTGGTTTCCATACCTGCTCTCCTGTGTCACAATCTGAAGAGGAGTATGCAGAAAAATTATCCGGGAAAATACAACGCCGCTGGCTTACCGCTTACTCATCGTGACCGATCACAGTACAATATAAGCGCGTAACCCCATGACCTAACCATCGGTCACGATAACCAGAATCACCGGTCATCTTCACCAGAATACGCAGCTTGCAGCGTTTCGGGTCGTCAATTAACCGGACACTAGTGATTGAAGTTCTCTTTGGAGGAGATACGTGCGTATTCATCGCGTTAAAATAAGGAACTTCCGCCTGCTGGCGGACGTTGAGCTTGTTCTGGAAGAGCAGACGACATTGATCGTCGGTCGGAACAACAGCGGCAAGACGTCGCTGTCCGAACTGATGCGCCGACTTCTGACCGACAGTGCAGCAACGTTCCAGCTCGAAGATTTTTCTAGCGCGTGCTACGACGACTTCTGTACGGCCCTTGACGCACGGAATCAAGGACTGGAGGATGATGCCATCCGCGCGCTTATTCCAGCGATTGAATTTCGCCTGAGGTGCCGCTACGACCCGGCACAACCGGAACTCGGTCCGTTGAGTCCGTTCGTAATCGATTTGGACCCGGCATGCACCGAAGCGGTGGTTGTGATTCGATACGAACTGAAGGATGGCAAGCTCGCGAGCTTGTTTGATGGTCAGTCAACCGAGCCCCTGAACAACGAAATACGCGCTGCTTTTTTCCGAGCATTGCGCGAGCGTATTCCGAATGAATTCGGCGTCAAGATATGGGCCGAAGATCCCAATGACGGAGACAACCGTCGGCAGATGCAGCCGAGCGCACTGCGCAATTTGGTAAAGACGGGGTTCATCAACGCGCAGCGCGGTTTGGATGACGTCACGTCGCGAGAGTCAGACGTTCTCGCAAAGATCGTCGAAGGCCTTTTTGCGATAGCGACATCCCCTATGGCCGATGCCGGCGACCAGTTGGTCGCCGAAACCTTGAAAACCGCTGTCCAGGACATTCAAACTCAAATCGATACGAGTTTCGGTGGACAGCTCAAAAGTCTGATCCCCACGTTGCAAAGCTTCGGCTATCCCGGTCTCGGCGGACAGGAGTTGCACACCGAAACGGTCCTTGACGTTCGCAGGCTTCTGTCGAATTTCACGAAGGTCCGCTACTCGGGCTATGGCGGCGTAGCGTTGCCAGAGTCCTACAACGGTCTGGGAGCGCGCAACCTGATCTTCATCCTCTTGCAGCTTGTCGGGTTCTATAAAGCATTCAAAGCTGAATTGACGGCCCCGGGCGTGCATTTGGTCTTCATCGAAGAGCCAGAGGCTCATCTACATCCTCAAATGCAGGAAGTTTTCATCCGGCAACTGGCCAAGATCGCACAGCAATTGGTGGCTGGTGGTGAAGACAACACGCCATGGCCTGTCCAATTCGTCGTGTCCACCCACTCATCACATGTCGCCAACGAGGCGGGTTTCGAAAGCATTCGCTACTTTCTTGGTGCGAGCGTACCGGGCGCTGCAGCGGGTGTGCGGCAAACCAAAATCAAAGATCTTCGCGAGGGCTTAAAAGGGAAGCCGGATTTCGACAAGAAATTTCTTCACCAGTACATGACGCTTACGCGGTGCGACCTGTTTTTCGCCGACAAGGCCGTGCTGGTTGAAGGACTGAGCGAGCGACTTTTGCTCCCCATCATCTTCGCGAAGCTGGAGGCAGCGGAGCCGGCCGGCCCGAAGCTGTCGAGCCAGTACACAACGGTGATGGAGGTCGGCGGCGCCTACGCGCATCTGTTCTTCGATCTGCTCGACTTTCTCGAACTTCGCAGCCTGATCATCACGGACATCGATGCCGTCGAGAAGCCTGGCGGGAAGGCATGCGCGGTCCACCAAGGCACTGCTTCCAGCAACGCCTGCCTGAAAGCTTGGTTCTCAAACGACGATCCGTTCACCCTCGCGGGTCTCGTCGCGAAGACCGACCGGGACAAGGTGAAGGGAAGAAACCGCATCGCCTACCAGTGCGCTGAATTGGCGGATGGCCCTTGCGGGCGAACCTTTGAGGATGCGTTCATTCTTGCCAATGCGGCGTTGTTTGGATTGACAGGGACGACACGGGAAGCGTTGGAACTGGAGGCGCGAAGCAATGCCTCCGAGTTGAAGAAATCTGAGTTCGCGTTGAAGCATGCAATCGCCGAGACTGGGTGGACGTCTCCAATGTACATCTTGGATGGCGTGCGCTGGCTGGCGGGCGGCGAGGTTCCTGTCCCGGATCCGGCGCTGGCTTTGGTGGTAGATGCGTCCGTGGCGCAGGCCGAAGGAGGACATAGTGCCTGATGCCGAATCGCCGGCTGAAGTCGCGAGCCGGCGCGCACTCGAAGCGATGTATGCTTGTCTTGAGGCAGGAGAAAGCTTCCGGCTGGAGGCCGGCGCTGGCGCCGGCAAGACGTACTCGCTGATCAAGGCTTTGCGCTTCTTAGTAGAACGCAATCAGCGCATCCTGCCGAGGCGGAGTCAGAAGATCGCCTGCATCACCTTCACCAATGTCGCAAAGGACGAAATCGCAGCACGCACCGACCGAAATCCATTGGTCTTTTGCGAAACGAATCATGCGTTTTGTTGGTCGTTGATCAATGGATTTCAGAAGTCGCTTCGGACACTAGTTGAAGTCATGCCGACATGGCAGGAACGCATTGTGGAGGCTGGTGGTAGCCTGGGCGGTCGAGTCATCGAATACAGCCTCGGCCATCGCTCCATTCGCGAGGGGCGTGTGTCTCTCCACCACGACGATATCCTTCCCCTCACGATCTCCCTGATGGATCATGCGAAATTCCGTCGCATAGTCACGGATCGCTTTCCGATCATTCTGGTCGATGAATACCAGGACACCGATGCTGATTGGATCGAGGCGATCAAGACGCACTTTCTGGGACAGCCTGGATCACCTCTCTTTGGATTCTTTGGAGACCATTGGCAGAAAATTTACGGCAACGGTTGCGGCAAGCTAGAACACCCTGACGTGACGGAGATCGGAAAAGAGGCCAACTTCCGATCAGTCAAGACAATCGTCGATTGCCTCAACCGGATGCGGCCAGAGCTTCGCCAGTTCGTTGAGGACCCGGCGGCTGTGGGACGTGTGCGCGTGTTCCACACAGGGAACTGGACGGGGCAGCGCCAGACAGGAGCCCATTGGGGTGGTGATCTGCCTTCGCCTGAAGGTCATGACGCACTTGAACGCGTTAAGGCGAATCTTGTTGAAGATGGATGGGACCTGTCGCCCAGCGATACGAAGATCCTCATGCTGACGCACCGGTTGCTGGCGAGTGAGCAAGGCTATTCGAGCTTGCCCGCCACGTTTCGGTTCAAAGAATCCTTCACAAAGAAAGAGGACGCCCATATCGCATTCTTTGTCGATGAATTGGAACCGGCTTGCGATGCGTTCGTTGCGCGCAAATATGGGGCGATGTTCGAGGCGCTGGGTGGCGCGGTGCCATTGATGCGTAGCCACGCCGACAAGGCCTTTTGGAACGAAGCGATGACGGGCCTGGTCGCTTTGCGTGAAACCGGCACGGTTGGTCAGATCGTCGACTATCTGCGCGCCCAGCGCCGACCGCGTCTCCCAGAGGCTATAGAGAAGCGCGAACGGGATCTACGCACCTTCGACCGGACTGCTGGAATCGAGATGCCGCCGGCCCTTGCGGAGCTGGAAAAGTTCCGCGAAGTTCCTTATGTCGAGGTCAAGGCGCTTCGCAGTTATCTCGACGGACATTCACCTTTCGAGACAAAGCACGGCGTCAAGGGAGCAGAATTCGAGAATGTCCTCGTGGTCATCGGTCGAGGTTGGAATCAATACAACTTCGGGGAGATGTTAGAACTTGCGGGTGCGCAAGTCGTGCCCGCTGCGAAGCAGGCTGCATTCGAGCGGAACCGCAACCTGTTCTACGTCGCCTGCTCCAGGCCGAAGCGCCGACTCGCGCTTCTCTTCACCCAGCAGTTGTCGCCGATGGCACTGAGAACTCTTGAGCACTGGTTCGGGGCTGATGTGATCGAGACGCTGCGGCTTTGACCTCGGTAAAGAGCCAAGGATAGCCGTTGACATAATGGGTGGAAACCATTGGACGCTGTTTCCACGCCTAATATGGGGAATTTTACACGCTGCTTGACACAGTAGTCTTCATTCATTGGCTGCTCTTGCCAGATCTCGGCATGCTCCATGTCCACGACAAGGCCTCGGCCTGCTGCAGTACCGTTTGCACTGCCGCGTCCTGCAAATCAGGCGGGTAGCCATACTTGCGCAGAATGCGCTTCACCAGAACTCGCATTCGTGCGCGGGCAGAATCACGATGTGCCCAATCCACCGATACGTTCTCGCGCAGGCTGACTAATAACTCGTGCGCGATGAGTTTCAGTTTGTCGTCACCCATCATTTGAATGGCGCTCTCGTTCTCGGCCAGCGCGTCGTAGAAGGCAATTTCATCCTCGGACAAGCCTTGTTCTTCACCTCGCTGGCGCGCTGCCCTGATATCCTTGGCGAGGTCGATCAACTCCTGCAAAACCTCAGCGGTGGTGATGGCATTGGCGTGATACCGCGCGACCGCATCTTCCAAGCGCTCCGAGAAAGCCTTGGTCTGCACAACGTTGGATTTGCTGCGGGAGCGGATGCCGTCGTTGATCAACTTCCTTAACGCTTCGAGCGCGAGGTTCTTGCGCTCCATCTGCTGAACTTCGGCCAGGAACTCGTCTGACAAGATCGAGATATCCGGGCTCTTGATCCCGGCAGCAGCGAGGATGTCGACTATCTCGGTGGAAACTACGGCGCGACTCACGATCTGCTGGATTGCCAGTTCGCGCTCTTGCTGAGTCACGCCCGACCCGGTACTGCTCTTCACCAGCGCCGCGCGAATCGCCTGGAAGAAGCCCACTTCCTCTCGGATTTCGCGGGCCTCGTCGGACGCCGATGCAAGGGAGAACGCCTTGGACAGAGCCAGCACAGCATCCTGATAACGGCGATGTGCGTCCTTCTTGCCCTCCTGGGTTTTCTCCTTCGCGGCCAGCTTTTGCTGCAGGTCGAGAATCCACTCAATTGCACCAGCCATCATTGCCAAGCGTTCTTGAGGTGTTCCACCCAACGCTGAGGCGTAGTCGAACCCGTGGTACATGTCGCGCACGACTTCGTATTTTTCCATCAGCACGGCGATGGCCTGCGACTCGTCGACGCCGGTATTTTCCTGGTCGTTCTTCGAGTATTGCTGAAGCGCCGATTTCAGGTTCTGGGCGATACCGATGTAGTCGACGATCAACCCGGCAGGTTTGTCGCGGAACACACGATTCACCCGCGCAATCGCCTGCATCAAGCCGTGTCCCTGCATCGGCTTGTCCACGTACATCGTGTGCATGCAGGGCGCATCAAACCCGGTAAGCCACATATCTCGCACGATCACCAACTTGAGCGGGTCTTTGGCATCGCGCGCGCGCTTGGCCAGCAGATCGCGGCGGGCCTTGTTGCCGATGTGCTGTTGCCATTCTTCGGGGTCGCTGGCAGCGCCCGTCATCACAATCTTGACCACCCCCGCGCTGTCATCGGTACTGTGCCAGTCCGGACGGAGCTTCACGATCTCGTCATACAGTTTCACGCAGATACGACGGCTCATGCACACCACCATCGCTTTTCCATCCAGCGCAGCAACGCGATCCTCGAGGTGGGTGACCATGTCCTGCGCAACCAGCGCGAGGCGTTTGTCGCTGCCCACCAAGGCTTCCACTGTCGACCATTTGCGCTTGAAGCGTTCCTGTTCAACCTCCGGATCGTCCTCTGTGAGTTCGTTGACCTCGGCATCGATTTTCAGCTTCTCGTCCTCATCAAGTTCAATGCGAGCGAGCCGCGACTCATAGTAGATCGGCACCGTCGCGCCGTCCTCGACGGCTCGGCTGATATCGTAAACGTCGATGTAATTGCCGAACACCGCCGGGGTATTTACATCGTCGGCCTCAATTGGCGTGCCGGTAAAGCCAATGAACGACGCGTTGGGCAGTGCATCGCGCAGGTATTTGGCGAACCCGTAGGAAATCTCCCCCGTTTTGGCATCCACCTTGGCACGAAAGCCATATTGGCTGCGGTGCGCTTCATCAGCGATCACAACCACATTGCGACGGTCTGTCAGCGCCTGACTTGTCTCGCCAAACTTTTGCAAAGTTGTAAAAATAACGCCGCCAGATGCCCGCGCCAAAAGTTTAGTCAAGTCTTCGCGGCTGTCAGCCTGTACCGGTGTTTGCCGAATCAGGTCGCGGCACATCGAGAAGGTGGCGAACAACTGGTCATCGAGATCGTTACGGTCGGTCAGCACTACGAGCGTTGGATTGGCCATCGCCGGATGTTTGACCAGCTGCCCGGCGTAGAACGCCATCAACAGACTTTTGCCGGAGCCTTGTGTGTGCCAGATTACCCCAGCTCTTCTGTCACCTTTGGCTTGGGTCTTGACGCTGGGTAAGCCGTAGTCGCGCGGATCTTCTTGCACGCCCTGCCATTGGCTTGATGCGCGAAGGGTCGAATCGACCGCGCGGATGACTGCGTGAAACTGGTGATAGCCCGCGATGATCTTCGCCAAGCCCGAGCCCGTCTCACCGAAGACCGTAAAGTGGCAGAGCATGTCGAGCAAGCGGCGCTGCTCAAAAACGCCTTCGATCAATGTCGAGAGTTCGGGCGCACCTTTCGGTGCAACGTCTTTGCCGTCGGTCGTGCGCCATGGCATGAACCGCTCCAGGTCGGCAGACAGCGAGCCGACGCGGGCGGTGATCCCATCCGATGTCACTAGCAGTGCGTTGGTATTGAATAGCGCCGGGATCTGCTTCTTGTAGGTCTGCAGCTGGTTGAAAGCCCCGACCAATGTTGCGTTCCCGCTGCCGGGAGCCTTCAGCTCGATCACGCCCAGCGGCAGGCCATTAACGAACACCACCACGTCTGGGCGGCGGTTGTATTGCCCGGCGATCACCACGAACTGGCTCACCACCAGCCAATCGTTCTGCTCTGGCCGCTCGAAGTTGATGAGGGAAACCTTGCCTGCGGTCAGTGTTCCGTCGTCGGCGTAATACTCGACGTCGACGCCCTCAGTCATCAGTTTGTGGATACGGCGGTTCTCTTCAAGCATTAACGGCAGCTCGGACTGCATCACCTTGCGGATCGCATCCTGACGCGCATCCAATGGCATCCCCGGATTGAGCAACGCAACGGCGTTCTCCAAGCGCTTCTTCAGCACGACCACATCGTGACTGTCACGCTCAGGGCGATGGCCATCGGGGCCGATATTTTCTTCTTGCTCGATGCTGTAGCCCAGCCCTCGCAGTTGCTCTAGTAGTGCTAGCTCAACGGCTGCCTCAGACAAAAACGCCATTACGGTTCTCCTTGTTCTTTGACGGGCTCCACGACCGGAGCTGGCGCCCCGCGCGCAGCGTTCAACGCCTCGACATAGGCATCCCGATCCAGTTGGTAAAGCAAGCGGCTGACTTCGATGTTGAGCGGTAGCTCGTCGCCGCCCGGCAGCAAAAAACGTAAGATGGGGGAGTCGCCGTCCTCAGCGTCTACCGCCAGACCCACTTGCGCATCGATCAGTGCGTTGTCCGCCGCGAACCGCTCCCAGGGCTCGCGTGAATTGATCGGATCGAGTTGCACCTCCAGATATGCCTGGTGCAGAAAGGTCACAATCGCATCCGCTGCAAGGATTGCCGCGCGACGGTGATAAACGGTCAGGGCTTGGATGAACCCATCCTTCCCGTGGCTCAATGGCCCTGCGTCATTTCTCAGTACACGGAGAGACTCTGCCAAACCATTGTGGTGCTTGATCAAATCGGCGAATTTCCTGTCCCTGACATCGCCACGTCTTAACACCCGAGTTGCAGCAGACACCCATTCAGTGATTGGTGCCTCATCACGTGGCTTCAGCGGAGACGTTGGGTCGTCGAGCTGGTCGATAACCACCCGACAAACACACTCCACGAGTCCCTTTGCTGCATCAATCGAAGCGTCGCTCTCGCTCTCAAGGCTTGTTTGCAACGCTTCAAATGTGTGCTGAAGCATTGGCGCATTACGCCAATGCGCGCAAGCCTCGCGGATGCCGGGGCACCAGTCAAAACTCATATCACTGCCCCTGCGATTCGCGCTGCATCCTTCACCCGCAATTCACCGGAGACGAGTTTTGGTAGCAGAGTGTCGCGCAGGGCTGCGAGACTGCGGGATTCGAGTTCGTTATGGATTGCTTCGTCAATGAGCGGAGCCATCACACAATCGAATTCTTTCAATGCGTCTTGATCTGGGCAAATCGTCATCGCTGACTTGAGATGGCCGCGCTGGATATGCCCCATAGTCGTTGCCTTAGACGCAGCGATAGATTGAAACTCTTCGAGGTGGTAATGCACCCAATGGCTCACAAACCACATCGGGTATCGCTCGGAAGTTACTTTGAATAAGTGCTGGTTCAGTGCGCCTTCACCTTCAGTCCAGAATTTTGCCAACAGACTCCCAGACCAAGAAAATAGGAAATCGCCGTCCTTGATGATGTATTTTTCGGGTACATCGCGTGATGCGCGGTCGCTCTTATGGCTGACGCCGTTGCGGAGCTCCGCAATTTTGATCACTGGCAAGCTATCGGTAGGATCAGTCGCTGGGAATTTTTGCAACGCAAGACCGTTGAGAAACGCTGCAATCTCATCAAGTGGCTTCACCTCCCATCCTTCCGGAATTTCGCCTAGTTCCGAATCCACAAGACGGCTGGGGAAAAGTACGCAAAGATCGGCAGGCAAACCCGGCAGGGAATCCCCACTCTGCCAGCGGGCGTCCATCTTTGCACGCACCGGTTCAAAGTCCACGAACCACGATTTGAACAAGGCACGGGCTATCGCCTCAAGGGTTTCGTTCCTCTGACGGTTGAGTTCGATCTTGTCGTCCAGCGTGCCGAGGATGTGAGCTATAGCGCGCTGTTCGGTCTTAGGTGGCACGTCCAACTCGAGCATATAGACCGCAGCACGAGTGGTTGAAGGGATTGGCGAACCATCGTCAACCTCACCGAGTTTGTAATGCTTGACTGCGTAGTAAAGCCAGCGCATATCCAAATCTGTCTTGGGCACCAAATAATACGCGGTGTCAATGACCCAGAACGGATGACGCCAGAACTCAACCCCGCGATACGCCCCTTTGCGACCGAGCACAACGCCCGGCCCTTGAGTGAGAGCTTCAGCAGTCCAACCAATCGGGCCGTTCGAACCAAAAACGCGGTACTTGCCATGTGTTTGGCTGTAGCCTCGGATTGCCTTGCCATATTCGAGTGTGACCTCGTCACCCCAGCTTGATGAACGCCACTCAGCCGCCATATCCAAGCTCCATCAGGTTTGCATCGATTGCCGCGTTGAGTTTTGCGGCCTGCACGCGTTGATCGCGCCACTGCTGACTCAGTCGCGTCATCTTTTCCTCAAACGGTTCGCCATCATCTTCCTGAGTCTCGGCACCGACATACCGCCCAGGCGTGAGCACATGGCCGTGCTTGCGGATGTCATCCAGAGTTCCCGCTTTGCAGAATCCCGGCACATCGGCATACTCGCCCAATCCCGGCTCACCGCGCCAAGAGTGATAGGCATTGGCAATCTTCTGCACATCGGAGTCAGTTAGTTCCCGCCGAGTTCGATCTACCAGCACGCCCATCTTGCGCGCGTCAATGAAAAGGATTTCGCCGCGCCTGTCACGCCAACCGTTTCCCGGATTCTTGTTGCGGGCTAGGTACCACAAGCAGGCGGGAATCTGGGTCGAGTAGAAGAGCTGGCCTGGCAGGGCAACCATGCAATCCACGACGTCCTTCTCGACCATCTCGCGGCGAATGTCGCCCTCACTGGACTGCGTGGAGGACATCGAGCCGTTGGCCAGAACCACACCCGCAGTTCCATTGGGCGCAAGGTGATGAACGATGTGCTGCAACCAAGCGTAGTTAGCGTTGCCAACCGGGGGAGCGCCGAACTTCCAGCGCACGTCTTCCCGCAGTCGGTCGCCGCCCCAGTCGGAAATATTGAACGGTGGATTCGCGAGGATGTAGTCGGCCTTGAGGTCGCGCAGCTCGTCCTTGTGAAAACTACCTTCGTTATTCCAGCGAATATCCGAATCAATCCCGCGCACCGCAAGGTTCATCTTGGCTAGCCGCCAAGTGACATAGTTCGACTCCTGGCCGTAGATGGCGATGTCTCCAATGCGGCCGCCGTGCTCCTGCACGAACTTTTCGGACTGGACAAACATCCCGCCTGAGCCGCAGCACGGGTCATAGATGCGGCCTTGGTAGGGTTCCAGCATTTCGACCAACACGCGCACAACGGAGCGCGGCGTGTAGAACTCGCCGCCGCGCTTGCCTTCAGCACCTGCGAACTGGCCAAGGAAATATTCGTACACACGCCCCAGGATGTCGCGGGATGCGTGGCCTTCTTCATTGAGGGCGATGCCAGAGATCAGATCGATCAGTTCGCCGAGCATTACCTTGTTGAGCGCAGGACGGGCGTAGTCCTTGGGCAGGACGCTCTTGAGTGACTCGTTGTCTTTTTCGATGGCGCGCATCGCATCATCGATCAGCGTGCCAATGGTCGGCAGCTTGGCGTTGGCTTGCAGGTGCGACCAGCGAGCGTCCTTCGGAACCCAGAAAACATTGTCGGCGAGGTATTCGTCCTTGTCCTCGGCCGCATGAGGGTCTTCTGCCAGTAGCGCTTTGTGCCTCGCCTCGAAGGCGTCTGAGATGTATTTCAGGAAGATGAGCCCGAGCGCGACGTGCTTGTAATCGGACGGCTCCATATTGCCGCGCAGCTTGTCGGCTGCCTTGAACATCTCGGCCTCAAAGCCAAGGTTGCCGCCGTTACTGTTTTTGTTATCGCCGTTGGCCATGCTGATATACTCCTGATTTCATTCATCCACTGGTGGTGCTGTTTCCAGCATGACCAACATTTGTTCTGCCTTATCCCAAGGGAGCCTTCGGCCATGTTCTTGCATGCGCTGATAAGCGCTACGAGCGACATGTACTGAAATTTTCCCCGTTTTCACCATTTCGTTGACGAGCCACAAGGTGCCTCGTACTTCGATGTTTTCCGCCTCTGACGCGGACTTTAAATCTTTGTCGCCTGTTAGCAGTGGGCATTCTTCGCTCGCCGCCAGCACGAGTGCAAACAGATCGTTGCGGCTTGGTCTCGGATATTGTGCAGCCAATTCCACTACGCGAGCCACCATTACTTCATCGAGATCCCGCACTACCAGCCCCATGTCCAACAGATAGCCATGCTGGTCATCCAGTTCCTCATAAAAGAGGATGTCTGGCACAGCAAACTGATATTCGAGACTAAACAAAGGCGCAACAAGCCCACCGAACTCAATATCAATCAGGATATTCGCATCACTGATGAGAAGCAGCATCACTTCCCTCCAGAGATCGAATTGTCTGGAAAACAGTGAGCGACATTTTCATGAGTTCAGCCGCTTTGGACTCGCCGATGTAGTCTTCCCCGAGTGCATGAAAAACCAGTTGCTCGAAGATATGAGCTTTTTCTGGCGGGTACGGCTTGCCTGGCTCGGTGACGTGCCATCCCTTGATCCGGAATAGCTTGGCTTGTTCATCCCGCCACGCAGGGGAAATGACGCCTAAATCACGCGCACGATAGAGAATACCAGCCATGCTTAGGCCAAATTCCTCCTTCAGCAGGGCAAGTTCCTTCGGCTCGATGTAACTGCGATGACTGCCGAGTTCCTGCAATACAGATTTGCGAGGAATCAGAAATGCCCCAGCGAAGCGATTGCAAGCCAATTCCTCATTGAGTTCATCAGTCAAACGGCCAGCCAGCATCAGGTGTCCAAGCTCATGGGCGATCGTAAACCGCTGGCGATCACCGGGCCAGTTGCTGCCGACGACAATGATGGGCATTTGGTTAACAGTCGCAGCAAGACCATCGAATTTAGGATCGGCATTAGTATCGATCATGAAAACACGGATGCCATGAGTTTCCAATATATCGATTAGGTCGGGGATGGGGTCGTATCCGAGATCCCATGCCTTGCGAACTTCCTCGGCAGCATCCTCGATCTGAGCCAAATTACTCACTTGCTTCGGCAGACCGTGGACTGGCGCAAATGGAGCGACTGGCGGCGACGGAAACAGGTTTTCGAGTTCGATGCGACGTTCGATCTGATCAATCACTTCGTGCTCAATGGCTTCTAGCCGTTTTTTCGGCAGAGTGCTACGTTTGCGGTACTCGATGCGATCGAGCGCCACCGTTTCCGGGCGGAAGAAATATTCCGTGCGCACATTCAGCGCACGAGCCAGCTTAAGCAGTGTCGTCGAGGGCGGAGTGGCTTGCTCGTCCTCGTACTTCTTGATGGCAGCGTGCGTAAGCCCAACTTGGGCACCAAGGTCGCGCAAGGACAAGCCTGCCGCTTTGCGAGCCCGATATAGCCGTTGGCCGATCATGTCCGATTCCCCTTTGGTTGTTTACACATTTATTGATTATAGTATAATTTGTAAACCGCAGTCTAGGCTCATCGAATTGTGTTCGGGATGGAATGAGGAAATATTGGGAAGACTGACGCATACCGAAATTAAATTTTGGGGGGAACATGCATACAGATAAGGTAACTACTCGCCCCCTAATTCACCAGCCAAAGCCATTTGAATGGCAATCATGGGATTGACCCCTTTGTAAGCCATGGTTTGCAGGTAACTGGTGATGCGGCAATAGGCATGGGCATAGATT
>NZ_JPOQ01000011.1 GCF_000735045.1 Ferrovum myxofaciens | reverse complement strand
GACCATCAAGCGGGGTACATTCGCCGTAAATGGCGGAAACTCTGGTGTTTTCTGCGTTCAAAGAGCGTAATTCCACCCCTTTGTGGGATAGGTGCTCCGGTGTGTGTGGCAACCCGATAAGCACGGAATTTAGTATCACGGACCGTAATGATTCGCTGCTCAAGGTCCACATCGTGCATGGTCAGTTCCAGTGCCTCGCTGACACGTAGTCCGCTGCCATACAAGAGCAGAATCAGAGTTTGGAACATTGGTGCCTGCAGGCGGGCATAAATACTCTCCAGCACGGATGTGGCGTCGAGCAGTCGCTGCAGTTCCCCCGTCGAATAGATGTACGGCGTTTGCTGCGGTGGAAATTTTGGTAGATTGGGTGGTAACGGTGTCACCAGCAGTCTGAATTTCCCATAAAACAGCAGGATGAAATTCCTGAGGGTAAGTTTGGGGTTTTGGGTTATTTTTTGATCAGGACGGTGGATTATCGGGGAAGAGTTCGAGTTGGTCTGGATCGTGAAGTGGGGAATCTGGGGTTTTGGCTCTGTGGTCGCCTTGCGCACAATGTGAGCGGCGAATCTGGGCGAAGCGTGCACTCTCGAAGAAGAAGGCCAGATCGCTGAGGAATTCCCAGATGTGAGCGCAGGCCTCATCAGACATGGGGGCATGGAGCAGAAGAGCCAGGGGGTCGTCCGCGATCATGCCACTCAACCCGGCGCAACTCCCGGGCCCGCTAATGACCCAAAGGAAAATCATGACCAAGAGAAAGTTGATCTTCACCTCGCGCCGTAACAAGCGTCCACCCACCGCCATCCTCGACATTGAACTTCCAACTCTCCAATGAGGCCGCAGCGGCGCTGGCCGATGTTCTGGTGCAGTTGTATCACCGCTTTGAAGCAGCCTACTACGCCCAGATCCTGAGCCATCATGCCGACCAACTCATTCTTCCGGAAAAGCCGTTCGCAGGGATGGCGCAAAGCGCTACCTCACAAAAACTATTTTCCATACGGAGTGCGGGTAGTCGTGACCTGTTCGGAATGAAACCAATGAGGTGGCGGATTTTGCGAGGCTTTTCTTCGATCCGTTACTGCAAACTGCCTTTCCATGGTGGAGATAATCAGGGTCCTTACAACAGACCCGTCCTGTTCGTGTCGCTCTCGGCTGAATGACCTGAATCCACCTTGTGAATTTGCTCTGCATCCGGGTGGCAATCGATCAGGAAGGCCATCATTTCAGTGGCGTCCTTCTCCAGGTAAAACCTGACCATGTTTTCATTGAATTCCTGTACCTTGGCTGCTGGAACACTGATTGCATCAATACCCGCTGACATCAAGATGCCATTCATCATGAAACGAGACGTACGCTTGTTGCCATCGAAGAAGAACTGCTGCAAGGCGCCGAACAGGAAGAAAGCGGCTGCTTTCTCAAAGGGTTGACGAACCACGCCTTGAAGCGCTTGCAGGCCGTTGGCAAAGACGCGGTTCAACTCAGTCGCACCGGCTACGGTCGCCAGTGGCGTATATCTGCCATGTTCACCCAGACCAACATCCGGCGTGTAGTTCGTTTCATGGCCCTCGCCCCGGAAGTGTCCCCACTCCAGCGCTTCATTGCGGGCGACAAGGCCATTCAGTTCGGTGAACGTGGCTTTGTCTAGTGAGAATTTCCCGGCCTTCACGAGCGCCAGAAGATGCTTGGAACTTTCTGCCAGATTGAGAACCTGTTCCTGATCTGAAACTTTTCGTCCGCCGATGGTTACGCCATCGAGTAGCGTCTTGACTTCAGGGAATGTGAATGGGTTGCCTTCGAGCACGGATGCGTCCCAAACGAACTCGGGCAGCCTGCGATAAAAACGAAAGGCCACTCGCTCGACGGAGTGAGTCGGCACCGCACCAGGCACGACTGACCTGTTCCAGTGAAATCCGAGCGCAGAAAAGAGTCCCATATTTTTCCTTGACAATGTAATCCGGTTTCATTGTAGCGAGACAAATCAACTTTTACAACAATAAAATCAGATTGTTATATAAAATTACAGCGGACTCAACAGCGCCAGGAAACACACTAAAATCCGGATACCCAAAAAAAGAAATACTGTAACGGCTTAGGTCGATTTACATAACCTCTTTGCGGTGGGTAAAATTACTCACCTTATTAAGTAATTTTATATATGAGTTATCAACGCCCCCAATTCACCATTCTTTCTGGTCGTCTCGATGAACCGCGTCGTTTTATTCAGGTGGTTGCAGGCCCGCGCCAAGTGGGCAAAACGACTCTGGTTCAGCAAGTGTGTGAGGGGAGCGGACTACCAGTGCAATTTGCCAGCGCGGACGAACCCACATTGCGCGGTGCCGAGTGGATAGCCCAACAATGGGAGATCGCGCGCCTGATGCAGAATGAGCGCGGAGCAGTGCTGGTGCTGGACGAAGTGCAAAAAGTTGGTGGATGGTCTGAAACTGTCAAGCGTCTGTGGGATGAAGACACACATAAAAAGCGCCTGATCAAGGTGATTCTACTTGGCTCGGCGCCTTTGCTGATTCAGCGAGGATTGTCGGAAAGCCTTGCCGGACGTTTCGAGGTCTTGCATCTGCCGCACTGGTCAGCAAACGAAATGAACCAGGCTTTTGGCTGGTCGGTGCAACAGAGCATTTTTTATGGCGGTTACCCAGGTGCTGCCTCGCTGATTTCTGACCATGACCGCTGGGTGCGCTATGTGCGCGATTCCCTCATCGAAACCACACTTTCGCGAGATGTCTTGTTGTTATCCCGTGTGGATAAACCCGCCTTGCTGCGGCGCATGTTTGAACTGGGATGCCGTTACTCCGGGCAGGTACTGTCTTACACCAAAATGATTGGTCAATTGCAGGATGCCGGGAATACCACCACGCTCGCGCATTATCTTGAATTGCTTGGTGCGGCAGGCATGCTGACTGGTTTCTCCAAATATGCGGGAGAAGTTGTGCGTAGTCGCGGCTCCAGTCCCAAGTTGCAAGTGTTCGACACGGCGTTGCTATCGGCCTTGTCCGGCTACCGTCCTGAAGAAGCCATGGCCGACCGTGAATATTGGGGAAGGTTGACTGAATCGGCTGTGGGGGCGCATTTGGCCAATGCCGCTGCTGTTGGTGAATGTGAAGTGTATTATTGGCGTGATCGCAATCGCGAAGTCGATTTCGTGGTGCGTGCAGGGCGCCGCCTGATCGCCATTGAAGTCAAAAGCGGTCGAACCCGTGATGCATTGCCTGGGATGCACGCCTTCAACGAGGCGTTCAAGCCGGACAGATTACTGCTGGTGGGCGGAGATGGCATCGCCATAGAAGAATTCTTGCGCCAGCCTGTTGCACGGTGGCTGGTGTGACACTCCCGATCGATTCGATGCGGCGGCGACCGAAACATAAGGGGCATATCTTCCATAAAGGTCGGCGATCACGCTTTTGTCGGTTTTCATCCGGCGTAATGTAAATGCTGCGCTTTACCATGCGCAGACAAGCGCGACGTATAAGTGGCAAGGAAGGCGAAGGGTGCTTCCATATCTTTCCGATTTTCCGCGAGGATGAATTCCATGGTAATGCGGATTCACCTTGCTTTCAATACCTGTCCCTGTCTTGACAACGGGGTTTGCCATAGTATCCTTGTGGACGGGTTGAATATGAATCCGATTCCGGGTGCCCTCGTACCTGGGTGGTCAAATTCAATGAAAGAGACGGCTGGCAGTGCAACAACAAGGATGCTGTCATGAATCATGGCGTAGAAGACCCCGGGCAACGAATCAAGCAACTTCTTCAGGTTGCAAGCGATGGAATTCATATACTTGATCGCCAGGGTTTTCTGATCGAGGGCAGTGACTACTTTTTTGCTCTGCTGGGCTATTCTCGTGCTGAGGCCATTGGGATGCATGTGTCTCAATGGGACGCCCAGTGGACCCGAGAGGAAGTCATGAACGTCATCGACTTGAATTTTCAGTTGGGCGAAGGGGCCCACCGAACTTTTGAGTCTTTGCACCGCTGCAAGGACGGACGAATCGTCCCTGTAGAGATCACGGCCAGAAGTTATCACGCCGTCCTGGGCGAGCCTTTCCTGTATTGCTCTTCACGGGACATATCGGAACGGCGACAATTTGAGGCTACGTTACGGTTCAAGCAGTTTGGCATCGATCATGCCGCCGAGCAGATGTTGTGGATCGATCGACAGGGCCGGATTTTGGATGTCAACGAGTCCGCTTGTCGCCAACTGGGGTACTCCTATTCTGAACTGGTCCAAATGTCGGTGGGGGATTCGGATCCGTTTTTTACCCCCGATCAGTGGGGCAGACTCTGGGAAAAATTGAAGGTACACGGCACGATGTCCCTTGAATCCTCCCAACGACATCGAGATGGCTCAATCTTCCCTACCGAAGTATTGGCCAATTATTTTGAGTACGAAGGCGTGGAATATAATTGCATGCTGGTACGCGATATTTCACGACGGAAGGCCTATGAACAGCGCATTCAGCGACTGACCGACCTTTATCACGCCCTCAGCGAAATCAATCAGGCCATCGTACGCATGGAAACCAAGGATAAATTGTTTCCTTTGGTGTGCAAGGTGGCGGTGGAGTTTGCCGGGTTTGAAATGGCCTGGATTGGGGTACCTTCGGAACAGCGGGATGCCATTATTCCAGAGGTTTTCTATGGGACGGGAACAGACTATCTGACTGGCCTCTCTTTTCCCCTGATGACTACCGATGCTGAGCAACTCGGTTCCATCGCCTTGAGTTTTCGAGAGACGCGCAATATCTTTGTCAACGACTTCATGAGCGACCCTTTGACCACTCCTTGGAAAGCAAGGGCGCAAATGTACGGATGGCGAAGTGGTGCAACTTTCCCGATCATTCAGGGAGATACGGTGGTAGCGGTGATGGCCGTGTATGCGGTGACTACCGATGCTTTTCATGAGGAAGCCGTAACCGTTCTCGACGAAATGGTGCGGGACATTGCTTTTGCCCTGGATACCTTTGACCGTGAATTGGCCAGAAAAAAAGCAGAGCAATCCCTATATGAGCGAGAGCAGCATTTTCGGGCCTATTTTGAACGTTCCATGGTGGGAATGGCCACCACGGCTTCAGACCGGCGCTGGATAGAAGTCAACCCGGCACTCTGTGAAATGCTGGGTTACAGCAATGCCGAGTTGACGGGGATGTCATGGGAGGACATCACCTACACCGAAGACCTGGCTCTCAATCGACAGTTGTTTGAGAGAGTGGTGTCAGGCAAGTTGGACGAATACGAATGTGATAAAAGGTTTTTCAAAAAGAATGGGGATATCATTTATACGCATGTAGCCGCTCGTGCAGTGCGCAACCCTTCCGGCATGTTGGACTATTTGGTGGTGTTGGTGGATGACCTCACACTGTTGCGAAAGCAACAACTGGAACTCGAACGCCGGGTGTATTACGATACCCTGACCAACTTGCCGAATCGTGCCTTGCTCACCGATCGACTTGAGCATGCCCTGGCTCAACTCAAACGTTCGAATGGGCTGGTGGCGGTGTGTTTCATCGATCTGGATGGATTCAAACAGGTCAATGACACCTATGGTCATGCTCTTGGAGACCATCTTCTGGTAGCCGTGGGGAAAAGAATTCACGATGCTTGTCGTACCACAGATACGGTTGCCCGTTTCGGTGGTGATGAATTCGTGGTGATTATTGAAGGGAACAGTGATCAGTCAGAGTGCCTGTTTCTTTTGCAACGAATTCAGGAAACCATCGGTCAGCCGTTTCAGATCGAAGGTCATTGGCTCAAGATTTCGGCAAGCATCGGAGTGACGTTGTGTCCCGATGATGTATCCGATGGTGAAGTATTGCTTAGCCACGCAGATCAGGCCATGTATCTGGCCAAGCAGTCCGGGCGGGACAGAATTTATTTCTTTGACACGCAAAGCGAACACCTGATGCGGCACCGCATCCATACCCTAGAACGATTGGAACAGGCCCTTGCTCTGGGAGAATTGCAGTTGTACTACCAGCCCAAGGTGGATATGCTTCAGGGTCGAGTGATCGGACTGGAAGCGCTCATCCGCTGGCATGATTCGATGCAGGGGAGGCTGGTCCTGCCCGGAGAATTCATTCCCTTGGTGGAAGGCAGCCACTTCGAGATAGTATTGTCAGAATGGGTGGTGCGTCAGGCCTTGTGTCAACTGTCCGAGTGGCACCGCATGGGACTGGATCTGTCCTTGAGTGTCAATATTCCTGCGCCCCATCTGCGCTCTCCAGGGTTTGTGGATTTTATCCGTCTCGAAATGGCTGTCTACCCACAACTTCCACCCCGTGCACTGGAATTGGAAATTCTGGAGACTGCAGCTCTGGGTGACCTCGATGCGGTCATTCAGAAGATGATGCATTGTATGGATTTCGGGGTGAGTTTTTCCATCGATGACTTTGGCACAGGGTACGCTTCCCTTTCCTACCTTCGTCGATTGCCTGCATCGATCATCAAGATCGATCAGGTTTTTATTCGTGACATGTTGCACGATCCCGAGGATCTTTCCATCGTCCAGGGGGTTATCGGGCTGGCCCTGGCATTCCACAAGGCGGTGCTGGCCGAGGGGGTGGAAACCATCGCACATGGTCGGAAACTTCTCGACATGGGGTGTTCCCTGGCCCAAGGGTTCGGCATTGCCCGTCCCATGCCGGCTGCAGAAGTTCCTGTCTGGATTCGAAATTTCAAAGGATTTCCAGAGGAGTCATCGCAGCAGTAGGTCCTGCAGGGTTTTCCATTCCTGAAGCGTGACCGGAGTGATGGACAGACGATTTCCCTTGGCCAGTACGCGCAGGGTTTGTAAGTCGGGGATTTGGCGTAGTTCGGCCAGGGTCAGCAAGCGCGTTTTTTTGACGGCTTGGACGTGTACGCAATGCCAGCGTGGGTGCTCCAGGGTGGCTTTGGGGTCGAAATAGGGGGAAAGGGGGTCGAACTGTGTGGCATCAGGTTCGGCCAGTCGGGATACGCGCGCCAATCCCGCGATGCCGGGAGCGGCACAATTGGAATGATAAAACAGGACACCATCCCCCAGGACCATATCGCGCATCATGAAATTGCGCGCCTGATAATTGCGTACGCCAAACCACGCTACTTCCTGATTGGCCAGGGTCAGCAAATTATCAAAACTCACTTCGGACGGTTCGGATTTCATCAACCAATAATGGGTCTCTGTCATGGGATCGAGGGGGGCGTTCGGAAAACCGGGGTCAAGGGGCAGCGGGTGGCGTGTTTTCGGAGAGCGCTTCCTTACGCTTCCACCATCCTCCTCCCAGGGCCTGGTAGAGGGCTGCAGTGTCGCCAAAACGATTGACGCGTGCCTGTACCAGGGTCAATTCGGCCTGCTGAAAATTAATCAGAGCGGTGAGTTCGGCCTGGGCATTGACATAACCGACCTCGCGTTGCCGACGGGTCAAGTCATAGGCGTGCCGGGCGGCTTGTTCTGTTTCGTTGGCAGCCTTCAGGGTACGGGCATCCGCTTCGATGGCATGCAGGGTATCGGCTACATTCTGAAAGGCCCCGATGACGGTGCTGCGGTATTGGGCGGCGGCTTCCTTGAGGGCTGCTTCGGCAGCGGTTTGATGAGCGCTCAAGGTGCCGCCGTCAAACAAGGTTTGACTGACATCTCCGATCAAACTGAAGAAACCGGCGCCATTGTGAAACATCTGGTTGAATGTGCCCGCTTCTCCCCCAATGAATCCAAAGATAGTGAATTGGGGGAGGCGATTGGCGATGGCCACGCCCACTTGCGCACTGGCATAGTGAAGTTGTTCCTCGGCCATGCGTACATCGGGACGCTGGTCCACCAGTTGGGACGGCAAACTGAGCGGAAGGGTGGAAGGGAGATGCAGGGAGGCCAATTCGAATTTTTGCGGGATATCCTGATTGGGCAACTGGCCGGCCAGAGCGCGCAGCAGATCACGGGTTTGTTCCAGGGCCTTTTCGAGAGGGGGCAAACTCTGCTCGGCTTGTGCCAGCGCAGTTTCCTGATTGGCGACATCGATGTCCATGGCATAGCCCAGGCGCTCTTGATTCTTGAGAATGGTCAGCATTTCCCGGTTGGCGTCGATGATCTGGTGCGTGGCCTCCAGTTGGGCGCGCAGGGAAGCTTCCTGCAAGGCAGCGGCCACCACATTGGAGGCCAGGGTGATATAGGTGGCTTCCAACTGATAGCGTTGCTGTTCTTCCTGGGCCTTCATGGATTCAACCTGGCGTCGGTTGGCGCCAAACACATCAGGGGTGTAGCCCACCATCAACTGGGCGGTATGAAAATTGTAATAAGCCGGACCGTTATAGATGGGGCCCGCCGGGTTACTGTAAGTCTGTATGACCTGACCGTTTCCTTGAATTCCGGGCGAATTCCCCCCCATGTTTCCGGCCAACTTGTTGCGTGAAGGCATGTAACTCACTCCCACGGTGGGGAAGAAGAATCCTTCCTGAGCCACGGTCATCGACTGTGCCTGCTGCAGGGCCGCTTGCGCTGCCGGAATGGTGGGGTTGTTCTTGAAGGTCAGTTCGATCAGGTCATCGATGTCCTTTGAATGAAACATCGTCCACCAGTCAAAGGGAAGATCTTTCTGTACGTCAAAGTGTTGGGGTTCTCCGGCGAGGCCTGGGGTGGCGGCGGTAGTACCCGGTTTTTCCTGCGGGGTATAGCCGTTTGCCGAGGGCGCTTGCGGACGCTGAAAGTCAGGTCCCATGGCACACCCACCCAGAAGGATCGCCAACAGAAGCGGGTTTAGAAAGAATAAGGGACGACACAGCATGACTGATGGCTCCAAGTCTGATGGGGGGGAGTGTACGAGGGTTCTGGCCCCATGAAAACTGTGATTTGTCACAGTAGACGAGAGGAGGCGAAAGCCGCATCATTGCGCCAAAATTGGCAGGAGTTCGAGTGTATGGGGTTCAATCGTCAAAAATGGGTGATTCTGGGCGGCGCCACTATTGTCTTGGTGAGTGTACTGATCTATTTCAAGGGTGGTGTCCAACCTCCCGCCAGCGAGGGAAAATCAGTTATCGGACCGAAGGTGTCCGGGCAAACGTTGCAATTGACGGATGCTCAAATGGCGCTGGTCAAGGTAGCACCAGCCACCCTTCACCCTTTTCTGGCACAACGGGAAGCCATGGGGGTCATCGCCTTCGATGATGAACAAACCGTGCAGGTTTATCCCCCGTATCCCGGTAAGATTCTTCGAGGGTTCAAGGAAGTAGGGGACTTTGTCAAGAAAGGAGAGACGCTCTATACCCTGGATAGCCCCGACTTGATCCAGGCTGAATCCACCGTGATTGCGACAGCAGGTGTGCGCGAATTGACGACCCGTGTGCTGGAGCGCGCCAAACAACTCATTGCACTCAAGGGCTTGGCGGAAAAGGATTATCAGCAGGCCATTTCAGATCAGCAAACGGCAGAGGGAAATTACAATGCAGCACGGAATGCCTTGCATCTGTTTGGCAAGTCTGCCCAAGACATTGACCGTATCGAGGCGACCCACAAGGTGGACTCGGTCTTGGCTATTCCCAGTCCCCTGGATGGGCGCGTGACGGTAGTTGCCATGTCTGCAGCGGCGGGAACCTATGTACAACCGGGTACGGCCCCCGCTCCTTACGCCATTTCCGACCTCTCCACGGTGTGGATGCTGGCCAATGTGGCTGAAACCGATATCCCGCTTCTGGAAGTCGGACAATCCGTGCTCGTGCGGGTCATGGCTTTCCCTCAACGTACCTTCCGGGCGAAGATCGATAAAGTCGGGACCGTGGTGGATCCTAATACCCACCGTCTTCAGGTTCGCTGTGTGGTCCGCGATCCCCGTCATGAATTGCATCCTGGGATGATGGCGACCTTTACCATTCGTACAGGAGCCGATATGCAATCAGTGGGACTCCCCGATGGCGGGGTAGTGCGAGAAGGAGATGGGTCCTACAGTGCCTGGGTTGCCGAAGGACAGCACCGTTTCAGGCGGCGTTCAGTGACTCTTGGGGTTCGTCAGGAAAATCTGATGCAGATTCTGGAGGGCATTCAGCCGGGTGAAAATGTGGCCACCGATGGAGCGATCTTTCTGAGCAATGCTTTTGCGGTCGATGCCTCGACGGGCGAGTGAGGATAGAGAACCGTGTTGAAAAGTATTCTGTTGTTTTCGCTGTCTCGTCGCCCTCTCGTATTATTGGGACTTCTGGTATTCATTGCCGCCGGGGTTATGGCCTACCTGAAACTCAACGTGGAGGCCTATCCAAATCCGGCTCCGGTGATTCTCGAGATCACGGCTCAGGCACCGGGCCTCTCGGCCGATGAAATGGAGCGGTACTATACGGTGCCCATGGAAGTGGGCTTGGCGGCTACTCCTGGGGTCGATAATATCCGTTCCACGTCCTTTTATGGACTATCGTTTATTCGTGTGACCTTCAAATACGGCATTGATTATTATTTTGCCTATACTCAGGCTGCCTTGAGCCTGCAACAGAATGTCAGTCTGCCCAATAATGTTTCTCCCCAAATTCAGGCGTCCAGTCTGGTGGGGGAAATTTTCCGTTATCAGGTCGTGGGGCCCCCCAACTTTGGCTTGACCAATCTTCGCACGGTTCAGGATTGGGTGTTGCAACGGCGTTTGTTGACGGTTCCAGGGGTGGTTCAGGTCAACAGTTGGGGTGGGGCCACCAAGGAGTTCGATGTAGAAGCAGATTTGCATAAACTGGAAGCCTACAACATCACCATCCCCCAAATGGTTGCGGCCATCGGTAATGCCAACATCAACGTGGGGGGGCGGACCATCAATATCGGTCAGCAGTCCCTCAATATACGGGGCGTTGGTTTGATCGATACCGGAGGTGGGCTGGATTTGACCCAGGGACGGCGGGTGACCGATGTGGAAAACATCGTGCTTGCGCAGTCCAATGGGACACCAGTGCTGGTCAAGGACGTGGCCCAGGTCAAGGTGGGGGTAGTGCCCCGTTTGAGCAAGGCAGGACGGGATCATCAGGACGATGTGGTGGCTGCCATCGTGGTGATGAACCGTACCATGCAAACCAACGATGTGGTGGCTCGAGTCAAAGCCGAAGTGGAAAAAATCAACCGTGATGGCAGTCTTCCGCCTGGAGTCAAGATCGTTCCCTTCTATGACCGGACCTCTTTGGTCAACGTCACCACCCACACCGTATTGCATAATCTGATCTTTGGATGTCTGCTCGTCTTCTTCATCCAGTGGGTTTTTCTGGGAGACCTGCGCAGTGCGCTCATCGTGGGCATCAACATTCCTTTTGCCCTGTTTTTCAGCATCATCCTGCTGGTCATGACGGGGGAATCCGCCAACCTGCTTTCTCTGGGAGCTGTGGACTTCGGCATCATTGTGGATTCTGCCGTCATTCTGGTGGAAAACATCTTCCATAATTTCCAGAAAAACAAAGCCGATCGCAGTGCTTTGCTCGAAGCCTTGCTGGAAGGGAATGAACGGGGGGACACTCGGATTCTGGCCCACGGCTACGGGTGGACCAACCGATTGCGCATGATTTTCATCAGTGTCCTGCAGGTGGATCGTGCCATTATCTTCTCGACCATCATCACCGTGGCCGCTTTTCTACCCCTCTTTACCATGGAGGGGGTTGAAGGCCAGATCTTTGGCCCGATGGCACGTACGTACGGCTATGCCCTGGCTGGGGCCTTGATTGCGACTTTCACCATTACGCCTGTTCTTTGCTCTTTTCTGTTGCCAAAAGAAGTGCGTGATACGGAAACTATGGTGGTGCGTTGGCTACGCGAACGTTATGTCCCGATCCTGCGCTGGGCCTTGGCACATCGCCAACAAACTATCCTGGGAGGAATGGCATTTTTAGGGGTCGCTTTGATTCTGTTGCGTATGATCGGATCGGAATTCCTTCCTGCCCTCGAGGAAGGGAATTTGTGGATTCGAGCGACCATGCCGCCCACCATTTCACTGGAAGCAGGGATGCCAACGGTGACTCGAATCCGACAGATTCTGGACACCTATCCCGAAGTCATC
The DNA here is from genome assembly GCF_000735045.1 of Ferrovum myxofaciens. Classification (GTDB taxonomy): domain Bacteria; phylum Pseudomonadota; class Gammaproteobacteria; order Burkholderiales; family Ferrovaceae; genus Ferrovum; species Ferrovum myxofaciens. Next base: position 67,083 of record NZ_JPOQ01000011.1, on the reverse strand, counting down.
ACAGTGGTTTCACAGCATGGGCGACCCGACAATGGGAGTGATGCCTCCAGTTTCGGGAATGCAGAGTTTTTTGTACCTCTGAAACCCATGGAAGACTGGCCAGCCGGGGTGACCAAGGAAAAATTGGTGGCGGAGTTACAGAAGAAGTTCGCGCAGGAATTTATCGGAATAGAATTCAACTTTTCCCAGTATATTCAGGATAATGTTGAAGAGGGTCTGTCAGGGGTCAAAGGAGCCAATTCGGTCAAGATCCTGGGTCCGGATTTGGTGATATTGGAAAAATTGGCTAATCAAGTACACGATGAATTGGCCAAGATCAAGGGTATTGCGGATCTGGGCGTTTTTCGAGTCATGGGACAACCCAATCTCAATATTGTGGTGGACCGGGTGCGGGCCGCTCGTTACGGGCTCAATACAGGCGACGTCAATACGGTGGTTCAAGCCGCTTTGGGCGGTGCCCAGACCACGACGTTGATGGAAAGCGATCGGCAATTTTCCCTGGTGGTACGACTGGCCCCTGAGTTTCGACAGAATATCGATTCGATTCGTCAATTGAAGGTGGCCTATCAAACTCCAACGGGAACCAATGCCTATATTCCCCTCAGTGAAGTGGCGAATATTTCTCTTGATACAGGTGCCTCATACATCTATCACGAAAAAAACCAGCGCTTCATTCCGGTCAAATTCAGTGTGCGCGGACGTGATATCGGGAGTACGGTATTGGAAGCCCAGCAGGCCATTGCGCATCAGGTTCCCTTGCCACAAGGGTATCGGATCGAGTGGGCCGGAGAGTTTGATGAATTGCAGCAGGCCAAACAGCGGCTTTTTGTGGTGGTTCCCATCGCCTTAGGTCTGATTCTGATCTTGCTCTATGGCTTGTTCAATTCCGTGCGAGACAGCCTCCTGGTGCTGGTGGCCATTCCCTTCTCGGCTGCGGGGGGGGTCATTGCCTTGTATTTGACGGGGTTGGATCTGAGTGTCTCGGCAGCTATCGGTTTTGTTTCGCTGTTTGGGGTTTCGGTCATGAACGGTATTCTCATCATGACCTACTTCAATGGCTTGGTGAATTCGGGCATGCCCGCAGAGGAAGCCATGTTTACGGCGGCTGAGAAGCGTATGCGGCCACTTCTCATGACGGCGCTGTCGGCGTGTATCGGACTGCTTCCTGCGGCTTTGTCGCACGGTATTGGCAGTCAGGTGCAACGTCCCCTGGCCATGGTGGTGGTGGGGGGGATGTTGCTGGGGCCGATCATGTTGTTGGTGGTGGCTCCTGCCTTGCAGATGGTGTTTCTTGACAAGAGGCGAGGCAAGCCTCGGGTCAAACCGATGGATAATACCCTTAAACTCGACGAATAAAAGCAGGCATCAGGGTGTGATCAGGCCCAGACTGGCTGCCCGGATCGCGGCTTCGATGCGGGTGGCAACCCCCAGTTTGGTGCGGGCGTTATCGATGTGAAAATCTACTGTTCTTTTGGACAGTCCCAGAATCAGGGCAATTTCACTGGAGGTTTTGCCACGCGCCGACCAGGTCAGTACTTCCCGCTCCCTTTCTGCCAGTTCCACCCCAACGAAGGGGATTGTGTTTTCCCGTGCCCGGCCTGAACGTGTACGCAGGATTTCGTACAGTACATCAAAGTCGATGGGCTTGGTGACATAGTCATCCGCACCCAGCCGTCGTCCGCGCAATTCACTGTCACGGTCGGTGAGGGCCGTCAGAAAAATGAACGGGGGGGGATTGGTCACTGCGACTAGGACTTTTTCCAACACCTCGAATCCGGAAAGCATGGGTAAGCCGATATCGCACAGCACCAGATCCGGGCGCCCACGCTCGATGGCCTCGAGGCCAGTCTGACCATCATAGGTCAGGAGGACGGTGACTCCTCGATCCTGCAACTCCTCAGCAATCAAATCAGCCATTTCACGATCATCTTCGATACAAAGAATTTTCATCAACGTCCAGAAGTTGGCAATGAATGAAGTGAAACTGTTTTTCAGGATGGAAAACGTACTTTATCAGGAATCTTCATGAGTCATTGATGGGCGGTTCAGTTTTTGGATACTGGGTCATTTCCCAACACATGACCGGCAACCAGATGTCCGTAGAGAGAATTCTGGGTACGGTGAAACAAGGCCCGTGTCTCATCCACAGAACCGGTGTATCGTGGATCCTGGGGACGATTGTGTCCGTCCATGAAGTAAGCCACATCCCAGGCATCCTGATCGGAGAGCGATCCTCCCAAACTCAGGGGCATATTGGTTTTGATATAGGCGGCGGCCTTGTTCAGATGAGCCATTCCGGCTCCCCAGTTGAAAGAGCGATCTCCCCACAGAGGAGGGAAGACCATGTGCCCGTCATTGGCTCTTCTCCCTTGACCACTGGTTCCGTGACAGAGCGCACAATTATTCGCATAGACGGTTTTTCCCCGTTCGTAACTGGGTGGAGTGCCGGGTTTCTGAAGTTGTGGGATCCCTCGTTCCTGCAAGAGAGGATTGATTTTTGCATTTTTCTCCATCCAGTAGGCATAGGATTCCAAAGCCACCAATATAGGGTCACCCAAGGGGGGAGCCTTGCCATTCATGCTGTAGACAAAGCACTCTTGCAAACGTTCGGCAAAGGTGTTGACCCTGTGATTTTTGGCTCGATAAGCGGGGTAGGACAGGAATGCAGCCCATAAAGGCGCAGATCCCGCTTTGCGACCCTGGTCCAGATGACAATTCCGACAACTTAAATCATTGCCCACATAGGCCCCTGCGAATTGGCCGGTGTTGGAGAAAATCAATTGCCCCTGGCGCACCATCTTTCCAAATTCATCCTTGGGAATATCGTGGTCTGCGGGCAAAATAGAGGCACCTCCCTCAGGATGTCCGTCGGGCAGACCATTACCCAGGGTCGTGAGGCTGGTCATCAAAAGGGCAACGGTTATCAAGTATTTCACGGTTGACCTCCTGTGGTCATGGGGGTTGAGCCGGAGTAGTAGAGTGAAATGGTTCGAATATCGGCATCCGACAGTTTTTTTGCAATATTCTCCATCAAGTGGAGGGGGCCTGGGGGGCGGCTACCCTTCTGAAAGGCCTGCAACTGGTTTTCCAGATAAAGTGCCGGTTGCCCATTCAAAGCCGGAAAGTTTTCGCCCACACCCTTCCCTTCGGGGCCATGGCAATCATCACAGGATGGAATGTTTTCACCCCAGCGGCCATGAGTGGCCAGTTCGTTGTCGGATTCGGCCTTTACCCCCAGAGGCCGATACAGAGGGGGTAACTGCGCATAGTAGTTGGCAGCATGGGTGATGCCATCGGTAGAGAGCGTTTGGGCGATGGAGTTCATGACAGGATTTTTCCGTTCATCGGAGGCGAAGGCCTGCAGTTGTTCCCTCAGATACGTGGCGGAAAGTCCCCTCAAACGCGGTATTCCCTCTGCGGCATTCCCGTCGCCTTCGTTTCCATGACAACCGGCACAGGCGGCTTCACTGAATTTGCTGCCCTCTCCCCCGGCAGAGATGAGGGGTTGGGAGAGGGAGGTTTCGGCGTGGGTGCCAAAGGCCAGGGGCAGAAACAAGAGGGCCTTGAGAGATGCTTTTCCACGTTCAAAATACTTGGTTTTATACATGTCACGATCTCTTCATCGAAGGATTGACGACTTATCCGTGGCCTCTGGATAAGGTTTGAAACCATAATGTGCAAAAATGGCCTGGGCTTTGGGGGATTTCAGGAAATCGACCCAGGCTTGAGCCGTCTGTGGATGGGGCGCACCCTTTACCACTCCCGCTGCATAAATTGCGGTGGCGTTCTGTGTGGCGGGAATCTCCACGTGGGTAATCGGATTTCCTGTTTCTTCCTGAAAAATCGCTTCGGATTGCCAAGTGACTCCGGCATCTGCGAGCCCTTTCATCAGTGTCATCGGGCTTTGTCGGTGATGGATATGGGTCAGTTGGGTCTCTCCCGTATGGACCTTATGGACATAAACTTCCTGAACCAGGTCGGGGCCCCCTGCCTTCATCAAAGCCGCCTTGATCTGCCTTCCAATTCCTTCGAATTCAGGATTGGGCATGACCAGTTTTACCCCGGGTTTTCCCAGATCACTCAGTGTCTGGATATGTGCGGGATTGTTTTTCGGGACCATGATGGCCAGTTGATTGGTGGCGTAGGACACCACGGGGCCTTGCAACAGACCATCATTATCCAGCGCGCTGACCCGTTTCAATCCCGCTGCATAGACGTCTGCCTTGACTGTCCAGGTCATGTTGCCCACCGTGATGGTGCCCCCTTGGTGTATTTGATCGAACAGTAGTCCCGGTGGGATGGTCTCGTAATAAATTTTTCCTTTCAGCGCAGGGTATTCCTCTTCAAAGGCAGTCACCAAGGGAGCCATGGCAAAGAAATAATTGCCGCCCACGAAAATCGACAACTGGGCACCCATGGGATCCCCATGAAAGTCCGGAAGATTGTCCACTTCAGGGACGGTGAACTCCAGTCCACGCTGAACCACGGGGTTGTTTCTCCCCTCGCTCCAGGGCGGATTCACCCCGGCTTGCGCGGTCAAGGTGATACCGCCCAGCAGGGGCAGTAAAATCGTTTTAATAATGAAATGAATTTTGTTTTTTTTCATGGATGTTCTCCTATTTGGCGTAATAAAAACCCCGTGCGCCCAATTCAGGTATTGTTCCCATTACACCAGGGGTCAATACCGCACCATCAATGAGATGGTTGGTGAGTTCGGCTGCCAATTGGGGGATGGATCGATGGTCAGGGTTGATTTCTGTCTTGTGTAGCCGAGTGGCCAACTCAAAGATGGCATTGTGACAAGCCAGAAAAACCACGCCACGGGCTTGCAGCACAGGAATACTGTTATCCAGAGGCGAGAATACGCCGGTGATGTCCTCATACTGGGTGGGATCCGCCTGGGCGGCGGCAGGCACTTTCAAGAAACTGTTGTCCTTGAATTTCCCCTGGGTCAGTTGGGACAGTTGATATTTTTCCCAAATATAGTCATCGTAAAGCGCCAAATGAGCGGGTCCGTGGGTACCCGATACCACCAGAAAGTCCTTGTGCCCAAAAGCCCATGTTTGGGTATTCAGGGCATTTCTCATCAAATTGAGCCATGGGCCATCCAGAATCATATTGTCGAAAACCTGTTTGTGCTGTCCCTGATACTGGAAAATCAAGCGTAAGGCCTCATCATCCCATTCTTCGGGGCGGGTCAAAATCATGGGAACGCTCTTGAAATCCCGACGTCGGGGTGTTTTTTCCAAGGATTTGTTTAACAGGGATAACCACGGCGTTCCCTCAGGGATCAAGGTCTTCAAGGGGGTGGAGATCGATTCGGCATGCGCTGCCGTTCCGCCTCCAACCAACGTCAGGGTTGCCAAACCGCTGGTCATGAAGCCCAACATTCCTCTGCGCGCATTGTTCATGGTATTCACTCCAAATAAAATTTATTGTGAGAGACGAGCCCTTTGGAGGGGCTTAATAGTTTATTGTTCTATCCTTAGAATCAATGGTTGTATTATAAGAGCGGGTGACAGGATAAGTAAAATTCATTTTTATTATTAAATGATGAATTTTATTCACTAATCCATCGAAGCGATGGGGTATTTTCGTTATCAATATAAGATTTTTGTTAAAATTCAATCGGTTTTAAGTGTTTATCGGATACGGTGGGGCTGTGGATTGAGATCATTGAAGGGAAATAAGGGGGGCAAGGGTTGATAATAGTGCTTGGCTCAGATCCTGTGCCCGGATAAACCGTGCGTTTTCATTCTCTGCGCACACGCCTGTCCCTGGCCTACGCCCTCTTCCTTTTATTGGTCGTGGGGTTGGGCGCGTTCAGTATTCGTCAGTTGGATGATTATAATCGGGTGACGGCAGAGATTCGTGACCGTTGGCTGCAATCCACGCGCATTCTGGGGGATCTCAACAACGATACCTCGGATTTTCGTGCGGCTGAGGGCAGTTTCTTGCTGGCGGATACGTTGTCAGAACGTCAGGACAGTGCGCACGAAATGGACTCTCTGGATGCTTCCATTGCCCATAGTCTGGTGCGATACCAGCGCATTCGTCACGATGATCAGGAAGATCGGCTGTATCAGGATTTCCTGATTCACTGGCGAAGTTATCACCGGTTGGTGAAGCAGGAACAAAGGTTGCCGCTTGAAAGTGGCACAGCGATTCGTTTATACCGCACCGATGCGCGCACCGCTTATAACCGGGCCAGTGAAACACTGGGACAATTGACGCAGTGGAATCTGGTGGGGGCTAAAAATGCCGTGGAACGGGAAAGTGCCACTTATCGGGATGCCAACGGCTGGATCGTGGCGGCCATTTTGACCGCAGGATTGCTGCTTTTTACGGCCATTGGTTTCATTACCCGCTCTGTTTCCAATCCGTTACTCGATTTGGCAAAGAGTATGCAACGAATTGCAGACAAGGAAACAGAAGTTCCCATTCAGGGGGTTGAGCGGAGCGATGAAATTGGTGTCATGGCCCGTTCTGTGCAAGTATTTCGGGACAATGCCCGAGCCCTGTTGACCAGTCAGGCACGTTTGGCTGAACAGGCAAAAAGTTTGGAAGATGCTCTGGCCAAAGCTCAGGAAATGACTCAGCAACAACATAATTTCGTTTTGATGACCTCCCATGAATTTCGAACGCCTCTGGCCCTGATCGATGGGTATGCTCAGCGCCTGTATAACGCCCGTGAGCGTTTTGGGCCTGAAGAAGTGGGAGAGCGGGCACTCAAGATCCGGCGTGCCACCCAGCGCCTGACCACCCTTCTCGACAGTTTGCTGGATGTCCCCAAACATTCTGCCGAACCCCCACCATTTCATCCGCAACCACTGGATATCAAGGAGTTGCTTCGTCGTTTATGCCAGGAATATCGTGAAATGGCTCCTGATCGAAATTTTCAGGAACACCTGGAAAGTTTAAGTTTTTTTCTCACCGGGGATGTGGAATTGCTTCATCAGGCATTTGGCAATCTTTTATCTAATGCTGTCAAATATTCGGCACCGGGAAGTTCCATTACGCTTGAGGCGCAGGACTGTGACGGCACTCTGGTGATTGAAATATCGGATCAGGGCATCGGCATTCCAGAGCGGGATCGTCCTCATATCTTCGAACGATATTTCCGTGGTTCCAACGTCAGTTCGCACAGTGGAACAGGCGTGGGACTTACCCTCGTGAACCAGATCATCACCCTGCATCACGGGACCCTGGAAGTTGCCAGTACGGAGGAGCAGGGAAGCCGGTTTACTGTCCGTTTTCCGGATCCTGAACGGACTTCACTGTTGACGTGACAACCGGCTTGGGGGAGAGGACAAATCAGGCGTGCGTGAGGGCGGTGACGGCTTCCTGATACCGCTTCAAGGTACCCAGGATGATTTCTTTGGGAAGGGCGGGGGCAGGGGGGCATTTGTTCCAGTGTTGGGTTTCCAACCAGTTGCGGACGAACTGTTTGTCGAAACTTTGCGGGCTGGTGCCGGGTTGGTAACTGTCCTTGGGCCAGAATCTCGAGGAGTCTGGCGTGAGTACCTCATCCATGAGGGTCAGTTGATCGTGATCATCGAGTCCAAACTCGAACTTGGTGTCGGCGATCAGGATGCCGCGATCTTCGGCGTACTGTGCGGCTTCAGAATAAAGTTTGAAGGCCGTTCGCTTCACTTCCTCGGCGCGCGGTTCTCCGACCAAAGCAATCATTCGATCAAAGTTGATGTTTTCGTCATGATCGCCCGCAGTCGCCTTGGTGGCCGGGGTGAAAATGGGTTGAGGGAGTTTTTCGGCGCGCTGTAATCCCACCGGGAGAGGAAGGCCACAAACCCTTCCGGTCATTTGATAGTCCTTCCAGCCCGATCCCTCCAGATAACCCCGTACCACCGCCTCCAAAGGCAGGGGTTTGAGACGTTTGACGATCATGGCACGATCACTGACCTGATCTCTTTCGGCTTCTGTGACCACGTCTTCAGGGTCGATTCCGGTGAGATGGTTGGGAATGTCCTTGAAATGATCGAACCAAAAGTTGGAGAGTGCCTGGAGTAACTTTCCCTTGCCTGGTATGGGGGAAGGAAGGACGACATCGAAGGCGGACAGGCGATCGGTGGTTACCATGAGCAGGTACTGAGTTCCCACGGAATAGATGTCCCGCACCTTGCCCCGGGCAATCAAGGGCAAGGAAGTGATGGTCGTTTCAAAAACGGCGTCACTCATGCAGTATGCTCTCCCACCCGTATGATTTTCATCGTATTGGTCCCCCCTGCCTTGCCAATGGGTTCGCCCATGGTCAAGAGCATCAAGTCGCCTTCCACGACGGCACCCATCTTGAGCAGTACAGCCTCAGCTTCGGCAATGACAGCCGCAGGTTCAAGATGGCTATGATGGAAGGTCACGGGGTAAACTCCCCGGTACAGGGTGGTTCGCTGCTGGGTTTCTTCGGAGGGGGTCATGGCATAGATCGGCACGGGGGTATCCGAGCGAGAAATCAACAAAGCCGTGGTTCCGCTCTGGGTCAAAGCGGCCACTGCCTTGACGTTCAGGTGACGGGTGGTATGGATCACCGCGCGCGCCACGGCCTTCTCGATACGATCCACGGGGTCGAAAGCCCCCCGTTCCACCGTCGGAAGTATTTCCTGTTTTTCTGCTTCGGTGCAGACTCTCGCCATGGCCGCAATGGATTCCACCGGATATTGCCCTGCAGCCGATTCGGCAGAGAGCATGACGGCATCCGTTCCATCCAGCACGGCATTGGCCACATCAGAGACCTCTGCGCGGGTGGGGACTGGGCTGGAGATCATGGATTCCATCATCTGGGTGGCTGTGATGATGGTTTTGTTCATCTGGCGCGCCAAGCGAATCATACGCTTTTGCAGGGCGGGCACAGCGGCATCCCCTACCTCCACGGCCAGATCTCCCCGCGCCACCATGATGGAATCGCTGGCGGCAATGATGTCTTCCAGGGCATCGATGGCTTCAGCGCGTTCGATTTTTGCTTGTAACTGGGCCTGGCCACCCGCCGCAGTGAGAAGCGCACGGGCCTGATCCATGTCAGCACCGGAACGGGGGAAGGAGACGGCCAGATAGTCCACCTTCAGGCGTGCGGCCAACTTGATGTCTTCCCGATCCTTATCGGTGAGTGCGGGTGCGGTCAATCCGCCGCCTCGACGGTTGATGCCCTTGTTGTTGGACAGGGTGCCTCCCTGAATGACGATGGTGTGAACTTCATTGCCGATGACGGCGGTGACGCAGAGTTCGATTTTTCCATCATCCAGAAGAAGGGCGTCACCGGGGTGAACGTCCTGGGGTAATTCCTTGTAATCCAGTCCGACCCGTTCCTGGTTGCCTAAAGGGCAATCCGCATCGAGTATGAAGATGGCGCCGGCTTCAAGAAGAATTTTGTTGTCTTGAAACTTGCCTACTCGAATTTTAGGACCCTGCAGGTCACCCAGAATACCCACCGTTCGGCCCAGTTTTTTGGCCAAGGTTCGGATGGTTTCGACTCGTGCGCGGTGGTCTGCTTCCGTGCCGTGGGAAAAGTTGAGGCGGGCCATATCCATCCCGGCCAGGATCATGCGTTCGAGGATTTCGGGAGAACTGGAGGCGGGACCGATGGTGGCGACAATTTTGGTACGACGCTGCATTTGAATGACAACTCCTGTGGGCAGTGGAGGGGTAGGGAATGGGTCTGGTACCACGATTCGAACTCCACCAGCGATAAAGCCATGATTATCTCATGGGTAGCCCGAGTCTGTTTGGTTTGTGCGCAGGGAACCCTCCCTGCGGAGGGCTCCGATGCGACAGGTTATTGTCCTCGTGCTTCGAGGATCTTGACAGCAGGCAGGTCTCGTCCTTCGAGGAATTCGAGGAAAGCGCCGCCCCCGGTGGAGATATAGGACACACGGTCGGCAATGTCGTACTTGGATACGGCGGCCAGGGTGTCTCCCCCTCCGGCGATGGAGAAGGCCTTGGATTCAGCAATGGCCAGGGCCAAGGCTTTGGTGCCGTCGCCAAACTGATCGAATTCGAACACGCCCACAGGACCGTTCCACACGATGGTACCGGCGTTTTTAATGATCTCCGCCAAGCGCGCGGCCGTTTTTGGACCGATATCAAAAATCATGTCATCGTCAACTACAGCATCCACATTTTTCAGGGTGGCTTCCGCATCTTCAGCGAATTTCTTGGCAGTGACTACATCCACCGGAATGGGCACATCGCCGCCCCGTGCCCGTGCTGAATCGATAATTTTACGAGCCTCCGGTACCAGGTCAGGTTCTGCCAGGGATTTGCCGATCTTGTGGCCTTCGGCCAGCAAGAAGGTGTTGGCAATTCCACCGCCGACGATCAGTTGATCAACTTTGTGGGACAGAGTGGAAAGCACCGTCAACTTGGTGGAAACTTTGGATCCTGCCACGATGGCCACCAGGGGGCGGGCAGGTTCCTTGAGCGCGCGTCCCAGGGCATCCAGTTCCGCTGCCAGCAGAGGGCCGGCACACGCGATCGGAGCGAATTTGGCCACGCCATGGGTGGAAGCTTCGGCGCGGTGAGCGGTACCGAAGGCATCCATCACGAATACATCGCACAAGGCGGCCATTTTTTTGGACAGCGTGTCATCGTCCTTTTTTTCGCCCACGTTGAAGCGCACATTTTCCAGCAGGACCACCTGACCCGGTTCGACATTCAGGGGGTGATCGAGCCAGTGCCGGACCAGAGGCACCGGTTGCCTCAGAAGTTCGGACAGGCGCTGAGCCACAGGCGCCAGGGAATGGGCTTCATCAAAAGAGCCTTCTGCGGGACGGCCCAAGTGGGACATCAACATGAGGCGTGCTCCTGCCTTCAAGGCGTGTTGGATCCCGGGCAGACTGGCACGGATGCGCGTGTCATCAGAGATACGGCCTTCCTTGAGGGGTACGTTGAGATCAACGCGCACCAATACACGTTTTTTGGCAAGATCCATGTCCTGCATGCGAAGGATACTCATGACAATTTCCTGTGGTGATTCAAAAAATTCAAAAAATCAGCCCAAAATTTCAGGGAAACAGGGCTGATGCATCAAACATGGACAAGTCAGGATGCTGCCATCCAGGCAGCGGTGACGTCCAGCATACGGTTGCTGAAGCCCCATTCGTTGTCATACCAGGACAGAACCTTGACCAAGGTTCCGCCGGAAACTTTGGTGAGGGTGGCATCAAAGGTACTGGAAGCAGAATCGTGGTTGAAATCCACGGAAACCAGGGGTCCTTCGTTGTAGTTCAGGATGCCCTTCAAGGCGGCTGAACCCGCAGCTTCCTTCATGATGCTGTTGATTTCTTCCACGGTGGTGGCCCGTGCGGCTTCAAACGTCAGGTCCACCAACGAGACATTGATGGTGGGGACTCGGACGGCAAAACCATCCAGTTTTCCGTTCAATTCGGGCAGAACCAGACCCACGGCCGCTGCCGCCCCGGTTTTGGTGGGAATCATGGACATGGTGGCGGAACGGGCCCGACGCAGGTCGGAATGGTACACATCGGTCAGCACCTGGTCGTTGGTGTAGGAATGAACGGTCGTCATCAAGCCTTTGACCACGCCGATTTTTTCATGCAGCGGTTTTACCAGGGGGGCCAAACAGTTGGTGGTACAGGAAGCATTGGAAATGACGGTCATGTCGGAACGCAGAACATGATGATTGACCCCATATACTACGGTGGCATCCACATCGTTCCCGCCTGGTGCGGAAATGACGACTTTTTTGGCGCCGCCTTTCAGGTGGGCCGAAGCCTTTTCCTTGGAAGTAAACAAACCGGTGCATTCCAGAACCACATCCACGCCCACGCTACCCCAGGGAATTTCAGCGGGGTTGCGTTGAGAAAAAACCGGGATGCGATCGCCATTGATGACCATGGCGTTGCCTTCCACCGAGATTTCTCCATTGAACCGACCGTGGGCGGTATCAAAGCGGGTCAGATGAGCATTGGTTTCAGAATTGCCCAAATCGTTGATCGCTACGATCTGAATGCCTTGCTTGTTACCGGTCTCGTACAGGGCACGCAATACATTGCGACCGATGCGACCATAACCGTTGATACCGACGCGAACAGCCATGTGATTTCTCCTCAGGGTTGACAATGGTGGGGGAATACGGTGATTCTTTCCCCCTATTATAGATAAATTGCACTGATATTATGAAGGCTTTATGATGGGTTTGTCATCAGGGGCGGGCATGCATTTTACCTTTCGGCAATTACAAATCTTCGAGGCGGTGGCCAGATTGCTCAGTTTTTCACGGGCGAGCGAAGAGTTACATTTGACTCAGCCTGCGGTATCCATGCAAATCAAACAGTTGGAAGATTTTGTGGGGATGCCTCTGTTTGAACAGATGGGCAAGCGAATTTTTCTGACCCATGCGGGAGAAGAACTCTACCAGCATGCGCGGGTGATTGCGCGTCAACTGAAGGATGCCCGGGAAGCCCTGGAAAGTTTGCGCGAGGGAATCAGTGGTCGTCTCGACATTGCCATCATCAGCACGGCCAAATATTTTGCCCCTACGCTTCTGTCTCGCTTCTGTGTCTTGTATCCGGCGGTCCAATTGAAATTGTCGGTATCGAATCGGGCGGGAATCGTTCGGCAGTTGCACCATAACGAAGTGGATCTGGTCATCATGGGACAGCCGCCGCAAGAGATGGGCGTGGTGATGGAGCCCTTTGCCCGCAATGCCCATATTATCGTGGCTCCACCCACGCACCCCTTGGCTGCGGAAAAAACCGTGGAAGTGGCGGACCTGGCCGGGGAAGATTTTTTACTGCGCGAGAAAGGGTCGGGTACGCGTCAGTTGCTGGAGAGATTCCTGCTGGCCCATGGAGTTGAAATACATCCGCGCATGGAGATGAGTAGCAACGAAACCATCAAGCAGGCCACGATTGCTGGCATGGGGATTGCCTTTTTATCCGAACATTCGGTTACGTTGGAACTGGAAACCAAACGACTCAAAATATTACCGGTGGTTGGATTGCCCATTATCCGCGACTGGAATCTGGTTCATCATCGGGACAAACGCCTGTCCCCGGTGGCGCGGGCTTTCAAGGCGTTTTTGCTGGAGCAGGCACCGCATATGCTGCCGGTGGTGGGTGAACGGGGCATGATAGCATGACCGTGTTTTGTCTTGATCAAAGGGGTCCTGGAGGATGAGCCTCCCGCGTTTCTATTGTCCTGACCGTATCCTTTTGATGCAAGGAGGAGCGTTGCCCCGTGAAGTGGCACACCATGCGGTGCGGGTACTTCGAAGGGAAGAGGGAGAGGAATTGATACTGTTCGATGGTCAGGGGGGAGAGTTCCGTACCCGGATCCTGACCATTGAAGGTCCCCGCGTGGAGGTGACAGCGGGAGTTTTCGACTCTGTGGAACGGGAGTCACCCCTCCAGACGATTTTGATTCAGGGACTCTGTGCCACTGAAAAAATGGACTGGATCTTTCAGAAAGCCGTGGAGTTGGGGGCCACTGCCCTGTGGGTGGCCCCGACGGAACGTAGCGTGATTCGCCTGAAGGGAGAGCGCGAGGCACGGCGTCTTGAACATTGGCACAAGGTCATCCTTTCGGCGTGTGCTCAATGTGGGCGCAATCGGGTGCCAGAACTGCGCTTTTTTGGAGCGCTGCATGACTGTTGGGCCAAACTTCCCGCACTGGGGCTTCGCCTCCTGCTGAATCCGGAGGGACAGCCAGGGAGGAGGGCGGATCCTGCCTTGTCGGATGGAACCGTGATTCTGCTGGTGGGGCCTGAGGGGGGATTGAGTGCGGCAGAAATAGGCCAGGCCCATCAGGCAGGGTTCGTGGATGGGCGCATTGGCCCCCGCATCCTGCGTACGGAAACCGCTGCATTGGCCGTACTGGCAACTCTTCAGTCCCGTTACGAGGACTGGACGTTGTGATCTGACCAAGGAAAGTATGGGATCGGTGCGCCTCTGCAGTACGGGCGGTGCCTTTCCGTCGAGGAAGCGCGTTGATAGAATCACGCTTGGGCAACTAGGGGATTATCGATGAAGAACAGTCAGGACTTCGTGGCCTGGTTTCGGGCTGCTGCCCCCTATATCCATGGGTTTCGGGGTCATACTTTCGTGGTGGCTTTTGGTGGGGAGGTGGTCAGCGATGGTAAATTCGTGGCACTTACCCATGACCTCAACCTTCTTCATAGTTTGGGCGTACGCCTGGTGTTGGTATATGGAGCCCGTCCACAGACGGAAGGACGACTCTCGCAACGGGGTCATGTGCCCCATTATGTGGAAGGTATTCGGGTTACCGATGCCGTGGCGCTGGAGTGTCTGATCGAGGCTTCCGGGACGCTGAGTGTGGAAATCAGTGCCTTGCTTTCGGTGGGTGTGGCCGAATCCCCCATGGCAGGCGCTGCCCTGCGGGTGGCCACGGGAAATTTTGTCACGGCTCGTCCGGTGGGCGTGGTGGAGGGGGTGGATTTTCAGTATACCGGTCGCGTACGCAAGATCGATGCGCTGGGGATTCAGCGCCGTCTGGAGGACGAAGAGTTTGTGTTGCTGCCTCCTCTGGGCTATTCCCCAACGGGCGAGATTTACAACTTGACCGTGGAAGAAGTGGCTACCGCCGCCGCAGTGGCTCTGAAGGCCGCCAAACTGATTTTTTTGACAGATGCCGCCGGGGTGGTCAATGGCTCCGGCGAGTTGATCGGGACGTTGTCGGCCCAACAAGCCGAAGAAATTCTTCGGCATCCCGGTACGCAGGGCGAGGATGTGGGGTATTACCTGCCCTGCGCGGTGCGGGCATGTCGTCAGGGCGTGGCGCGCGTCCATCTGCTGGATCGTCACCGGGATGGTGCACTATTGCTGGAACTGTTCACGTCGCAGGGGATCGGGACTCTGGTCACACCGGACATCAAGGATGTGTTGCGTTCTGCGACATTGGAAGACGTGCCGGGACTGCTGAGTGTGATCGAACCGCTGGAGGCGGAAGGTGCTCTGGTCAAGCGCGATCGAGTATTGCTGGAAACCGAAATCGACCGTTTCACGGTATTGTTGCACGATGGGCGGGTGATCGGTTGTGTGGCGCTGTACCCTTACCCCGAGGAAGAATGTGCAGAACTGGCTTGTCTTGCAGTGATGCCCGAGTTTCGCAGTCAGGGACGGGGTGACGTATTGCTGAGCCATGTGGCAGAACGGGCTCGTGCTCTGGGCGTGAAGCACCTCTTTCTGCTGAGCGCACGGGCCGGGCAATGGTTTGCGGAACGGGGCTTTGTGGAAACCGGCGTGCATGACCTCCCGCCTCAGCGGCAGCAGATGTACAACTACCGGCGCCGTTCCAAAGTATTCGTCAAGCCTCTGGGTTGAACGGGTTTCCGGTATCATGCTCTTTTCATTCGATCAGGAAGGTAAATCATGAGCCGAACCGTGCAGTGCATCAAGTTGAAAAAAGAAGCCAAGGGATTGGATTTACCGCCCTACCCAGGGGCCTTGGGGGCACGAATCTATCAAGAGGTTTCGGAAGAAGCATGGCAACAGTGGCTGGGTCATCAGACCATGCTGATCAATGAAAATCGTCTCAATCTAGCCGATCCGGAAGCCCGCAAGTATCTGGCCCAGCAAATGGAAGCTCATTTTTTCGGGGAAGGGGCAGAGCAGGCCTCCGGCTATGTGCCCCCTCCTCAGTAATCGCTGATGACGGTGCGTTCCACCTCCTCCATGGAGGTGTGACGCACGTCCTTGCCCTTAACCAGATAGATCACGTATTCCGCCATATTTTTGGCATGATCTCCAATACGTTCCACGGCTTTGGCTGCAAACAGGATATCGATGGCATTGGAAATGGTCCGTGGATCCTCCATCATGAAGGTAATGAGTTGACGCAGAATGCCCCGGAAGGACTCATCCACGTCGCGGTCATCGCGCAATACCTGGGCAGCGGTGGTGGCATCCAGACGGGCAAAAGCATCGAGAGAATGTCCCAGCATCTGCACAGCCAAATGAGCCGCATGACGAAGATCCACGGGGAGATGAGGTTGGAGTAGACGGTCGCTGTCATGGAGCAGGATGGCCATACGCGCCATTTTTTTTGCCTCATCACCGATGCGTTCCAGATCGGTGATGGTTTTGATGATGGCCAGAATCAGGCGCAGGTCGCCCGCTGCAGGCTGCCGTCGGGCGATGATGTGGGTACAGTCTTCATCGATGCTCACCTCCAGTCCATTGATCCGACGGTCAGTTTCAATGACCTGGCGGGCCAGGGAGACATTGCCGTCCTGTAATGCATTGACCGCCGATTCAATCTGTTCTTCGATCAAACCGCCCATGCGCAGGACTTTGGCGCGGACATTCTCGAGTTCTACATCAAACTGTTTGGCAATGTGTTCTTGATGCAAGGTAAACCTCCGCAAAATTAACGTGTTGAAGTGCGGATTCCCGAGGTCGTGGCCAAAATCAGTACATCCGCCGGGCGGCGTGCAAAGAGGCCGCACATCACGACTCCGGTGAGGGCAGACAGCCGTGTTTCCATTTCCACAGGATCGAGGATCTGCAGATTGTGAATGTCCAGGATGATATTGCCATTATCGGTGGTAAATCCCTCGCGCAGGATCGGCTGTCCGCCCAGACGGACCACTTCGCGCGCCACATAACTGCGTGCCATGGGAATCACTTCAAGGGGGAGAGGAAATTTGCCCAGAAGTGCTACCTGCTTCTTCTCATCCGCAATACAGACGAATTTTCTGGCGACGGCGGCCACGATTTTTTCCCGCGTGAGCGCACCCCCTCCGCCTTTGATCATGGCCAGACCTGCAGTGATTTCGTCAGCTCCGTCCACATAGACGGGGAGATCGTTGACGCTGTTGAGGTCGAAAACCTGAATGCCGGCTGCCTTGAGGCGTGCCGTGGATGCTTCTGAACTGGAGACTGCCCCTGCGATGCGATGCTTGCGTGCGGCCAAGGCATCGATGAAGAAATTGACGGTGGAACCGGTGCCCACACCGATGACCGCATCGTCGGGAAGGTGGTCGAGGGCGGCCTGGGCAGCCGCTTTCTTGAGTTCGTCCTGATTCATGAATACTCCCTGAAAACCCCCAGCATAACTGCAACTTGTGACAGACTCAACCGTGTTTCTCCATTTTATTCCCGGTTAGAGTGGGGGAGTGCCGTAAAGTTTGTTAATCTTCGGGTATTGAGTGAGGAAAATTTCATGACGGATCGTTATCTGGAACGCATCCTGCGCGCCAGTCGAGTGTATGACGTGGCCACGGAAAGCCCTTTGCAGCGTTTGCCGCGTCTCTCCGCCCGGTTGGGCAATGTGCTTTGGCTCAAGCGCGAAGATCTGCAGCCAGTGTTTTCCTTCAAATTGCGTGGGGCCTACAACAAGATGGCCAGTCTTGCGCCGGAGATATTGGCGCGGGGGGTAATTGCCGCCAGTGCCGGAAATCATGCCCAGGGCGTGGCTCTGGCTGCGCAGCGCATGGGCGTGCGCGCCCTCATCGTCATGCCCGTCACTGCACCGCGGATCAAGGTGGAAGCGGTGCAGGCCCTGGGAGGCGAGGTGGTACTGGAAGGGGTATCTTACTCGGAGGCTTACGAACACGCACTGACTCTGGTGGAAAAGGAAGGACTGACTTTTGTGCATCCCTATGATGACCCCGAGGTCATTGCCGGACAGGGTACCATCGGACAGGAAATCCTGCGCCAGCATTCAGCGCCACTGGAGGCGATTTTTGTCCCCATTGGAGGAGGAGGGTTGATTGCGGGGGTGGCAACTCTGGTCAAGCAACTGCGTCCCGAGATTCGTATCATCGGAGTACAACCCCAGGATTCCGATGCCATGCGTCAGTCTTTGGCGGCAGGTCGACGGGTAATGCTGGATCAGGTAGGATTATTTGCCGATGGGGTGGCGGTTCGCCAGGTGGGACAGGAAACTTTTCGTTTGTGCCAGAAGTATGTGGATGAAGTGGTGACAGTGAATACGGATGCACTTTGTGCCGCAGTCAAGGATGTCTTTGACGATACCCGCGCTGTACTTGAACCCGCGGGAGCCTTGGCAGTGGCTGGACTCAAGCAGGTTGTGCAACGGGCGGGATGGCAGGGCAAATCCGTGGTGGCCATTGCCAGTGGTGCCAATCTTAATTTTGATCGGCTACGTTTTGTGGCGGAACGGGCCGAGTTGGGTGAACAACGGGAAGCCTTGTTTGCTGCCACTATTCCCGAACGTCCCGGTAGTTTTCGTCAGTTCTGCACTTTGTTGGGATCAAGGGCGGTGACGGAATTCAACTATCGCTATGCGGATCATCAGCAGGCCCATGTATTTGTGGGGGTTTCTTTGGCTCAGCCCGATGAGTTGCCGGAATTGCTGAATCGTTTGCAAGCCCAGGGTATTCGCACCCTTGACCTGACTCATAACGAAATGGCCAAACTTCATATTCGTCATTTGGTGGGTGGTCATGCCCCCCAGGCCGAGCATGAAATACTGTACCGCTTCGAGTTTCCCGAACGTCCCGGCGCCTTGGCCTGCTTTCTTGACCGCCTGAGTGCTCACTGGAATATCAGCCTCTTTCACTACCGTAATCATGGTGCCGACTACGGGAGGGTATTGGTGGGGTTGCAGGTTCCTCCCTCGGATCAGGAAGCTTTTCAGAACTTCCTGAATATCCTGGGTTACCCTTGGGTGGATGAAACCCGTAATCCTGCGTATCAACTGTTTTTGGGAGGCGGCGCGTGAATTGGGATGGGGCTGGAAAGTGCGGCGGGATGGGACCGTATTTTTGGGCGGGAGTTTTTCTTTTGGTTTGCCCTGGGTTGGGGTGGGCAGCGGAAGAAGGGGCGGTATCGGTGGACCGGATTTTTCGTGAGTTGGGACCGGAAGGACAGAGTACCATCCGGATCCTGACCACCGCCGCCACCTGCCCAACGCTCGTGGTGGATGGACGGCCCCGTCTCATGGATTTGCGTGTCGGCCCCCGTTTGGAGCCCCGTGACGATCATCCGGGATCGATCTTCCCCGAGCGCGTTTGCGAGGTCACCCACATACCGGCGGCAGCCTCCGTGCAGTGGCAGGGGCGGATTTTACCCGCACTGAATCATTCTCCGCGCAAGATCGTGGTATTGGGGGATACGGGGTGTCGGATCAAATGGCCCGGTTTTTACCAGTCTTGCAATGACCCTCTTCAATGGCCGCTGGCTCAGGTGGCGCACAGTGCGGCGGCGGAACATCCTGATCTGGTATTGCACGTGGGCGACTATGCTTATCGCGAAAGTCCCTGTTTGGCCAGTGGCTGTGCCGGGACGCCCCATGGTTATGGGGAAGATGTGTGGCAGGCCGATTTTTTCGAACCCATGGCTCCCTTGCTGGAAGCCGCCCCTTGGGTGGTGGTGCGGGGCAATCATGAGACCTGTGCCCGGGCGGGACAAGGATGGTTCCGTTATCTTGACCCTTTTCCCTATGATCCCCTTCATTCCTGTTCTGTGTCAGGCGGAACCAAGGAAGCACCGGATCCTCCCTATGGGGTTTTGTTGGGGGATGGATTGCAGTGGGTCGTGATGGACTCCACCGCCGTTTCAGAAAAGAAACCACGCTCAGGCAATGCTGCAGTGGAAACCTACTTCCGTCAATTTGCTCAGGTTGCCCGATTGACGGCACGTTCAACCCAGAACTGGCTCACGCTTCACCATCCGGTTCTGGGGTATGGTTACTTGCCTTTGGTGGGGTACGAACCGGCTAATTATCAACTCAGTGAGGCTTTGGCCGAACATCATTATCCCGACTGGACCCCCCCTGGGGTTCAATTGGTGGTGCAGGGGCATATTCATACCTTTGAATTATCCCGGTTCGAGGGAATCTCAACCCTTGGTTTGATTGCCGGTTTCGGTGGATCCATGCTTGAACCCCCTTTCCCGGGTTGGGTGCCTGGCCACAACGAAGTGGCACCGGGGGTGCGGGTGGCACAGTCCTACAACGACCAGCATTATGGCTATTTGCTCATGGAACGGACGGAGGAGGGGCAATGGCGTCTGACAGAAAAGAATGTACAGGGTCAGACACGCCGCCTTTGTTTGTTGACGCTGAACCAGACTCCCGTTGGCTTTCATTGTGACGAGGTATTCACTGCGGAAAAGTCCTCTGAACTGCCGGATTCCGTCGGAGTGGCGGATTACCTGCTGCTGGGCGAGGTGCATGACAATCAGGCCGGGCATGCACTGCGACAGCATTGGCTGGAATCTCTGGCCAAGCACGGGGATTTCGTTCTGGCCATGGAACAGTTGAATCGTGCGCGCCAAGCCGCACTCACGGAGGCCGACGACAAAGTTCAGGGGCCCGTGGTCCAGAGTGATCCGGCACTGCGTTCTATGGCAGAAGCCGGAGGATTTGACTTCAAGGGCTGGCACTGGGATTTTTATGCCCCTGCCCTGGCTCTGGCGGTAAATCAACACTGGCCGCTGGGAGCGACCAACCTGGATCGTCAGTCCCTGATGAAACTCATGACAGGCAAGGATCCTCTGCCTTCCGTACCCTTGCACTGGAGTGCCCACCAGCAGGAAATTTTAACCGCTGAAATACGTGAAGGACATTGCCACTTGTTGCCGGAAACTCTGTTGCCCGGCATGGTGGCCGCGCAACTGGCCCGTGATCGCAGCATGGCCGAAAGCCTGGTGGCCTGGCACCATCAAACGGGCAAGCCCGTGATCTTGCTGGCGGGGAACGGGCATCTGCGCAAGGATACGGCGGTTCCGCAGTGGTTGCAGCAACTGGATCCGGGTGCACGGGTGGTGAGCGTGGCGGTACTGGAACCCGAACAGATGCACGATCCCAAACTGGTGGGCGTATACGATGATACTTTCGAGGTCCCCTTGCAGCCCCGTGTGGACCCCTGTGTGGCGCTACGAGAACGCCTCAGTGGGAAACTATCCCCCCCGTCAAACCAAAAAGTTCCTTGATGTCGAGGATCAACACGATTTCTCCATCGCTGGACATGGTTACGCCCGCCACTCCGTTGGGGCGGAAGGTATCAAGGGATTTGATGACGACATCATCGTGACCATCAAATCCATCCACCGACAGAATGAAACTTTGATTATCCACCTGCATCAGAACACCTGTATGGGCCTGGTTTGATTCTTCCCAATGGAGGAGTTGAGCCAGGGACACCATGGGCAGGATTTCTCCCCGCACGACCAAGGTGCTCTTTCCACCTACATGCTGGATTTGGTTGTGTTCAAGGGCAATGATTTCGCGTACCAGAGACAACGGAACGGCAAAGGACTGGGTACCGATGCGTACCATGAGAACGGGCAGAATGGCCAGGGTCAGTGGTAGAGAAATAGTCAGTTCCGATCCCTTGCCTACCTCAGAACGAATGGTGACATTGCCATTCAATTTCTTGATGTTGGTTTTGACCACATCCATCCCCACCCCTCGTCCGGAAACACTGGAAATCTGATCTTTAGTGGAGAATCCAGGCAGGAATATGAGTTCCAGGCACTGAGTTTCATCCAGACTGCTGGCGACTTCCGGGCTGATCAGGCCCTTGGAAATGGCCTTGGCACGAATGGCTTCGGGGTCCATACCCTTGCCATCATCAGCGATGACGATATTGATGTGGTCGCCAATCTGACGTGCTTGCAGGTGGATGAGACTTTTGGCGGGCTTGCCTGAACTGGTGCGTTCAGTGGGTAATTCCACGCCATGATCCACCGCATTACGAATCAAGTGAACCAGTGGATCATTCAAGTCTTCGATCATGGTTTTGTCAATTTCTGTTTCTTCCCCGACTAAAACCAATTCCACTTCCTTGTTCAACTGCCGTGCCAGATCCCGCGCCAAACGGGGAAATTTTTTGAACAAGCGGCCGATGGGTTGCATGCGTGTTTTCATGACCGAATTTTGCAAACTGACCACCAGCATATCCAACTGATTGACGGCTTCATCAAGTGCGCGCAGGGTGTTGGGATCCTGTTTGCCCAATAGAATATCGGAGCGCAGTTGATTTAAACGGTTTTTGGTCAGACCGATTTCTCCGGATAAATTGAGTACTTGATCCAGGCGTTCCGTATCGACCCGGATGGTGTTTTCCTTGACGTTCTCTGCCTCCCTTCGTCCACTGGGGCTGGCACTGGTGAGGGAGTCGGTGGCGCGTCGTCCGTAACTTTTGATTTCCTGAGGAGCATCGAGGGGCGGGTCGATGTTCGGAGCAGGAAGAACGTTTACGGTGGGTTTGTCCTGAGCCGGGTGAACCATGGGTGAGGACGGTTCCGGGGAAGTTCCGGAGGCAGTCAGAGCCGCAAACAAGGCATTCCAGTCTGGGCCGGGTGGGGCTGCGGATGGGGCGGCAGGTGGTGGTGAGGCCTTCGCTAAATTTTTCCCTTCCAGAATGGCTTCCAGCGCCTGGGTGATGGAAAGCGGTGCCGAGGACGGCTGGGTATTTTGAGAGAGTGCGCCAAACATGTGACGCACTTCGCTGGTGGCGGACAGGATGGCATCCATGATGCTGGCATCAAGGGTGAGTTGATCGTTACGCAGGCGATCGAAAAGGTTTTCCGTCAGGTGGCACAGCGTGACCAATTCCGTGGCATTGAGAAAACCTGCACCCCCCTTGATGGTATGAAATCCTCGGAAGATATCGTTAAGCAAACCGTGGTTGTTAGGGGACCGTTCAAGCATCAGGAGTTTGCTGTCCACATCGTCCAGCAGTTCTGAAGATTCCTGAAGAAAATCTTGCAGCAGTTCTTCCATTCCGGAAAAGTCGCTCATGATGTCAAAATCCCAGGCTTTCCAGCAATTCGTCTACCTGATCCTGACTCGTGACCACGTCACTGCGTCCGGATGTCGTTCCCACAACGGGGCCATTGAGTAATCCTTCATCCACACGGGACATGGCAGGGGCATTCTCCACCAGTAGGGCGATGAGTTGTTTTTCCATGTTTTGAGTGACTTCCAGGGTTTTTTTGATGACCTGACCCGTCAAGTCCTGAAAGTCCTGAGCCATGACGATTTCCATGAGAAAGGTTTGGATTGCCTTGGTTTGTTTTGGAATTTCAAACAGTTGAGCATGGGTTCGGGTGACCAGAGCCTTGAATTGTTCCACCGATACCTTACCCTCGAAAAGTGACTGCCATTCATTGGCCAATTGGTTGCAATCCAACTGTATTTTCTCTACGATGGGTTGGGCAGCATCTGTGGCATTGAGCACTCGTTCTGCCGCCTGTTGGGTCATGGCAGCCACATAGCCGAGACGATCGCGCGCATCGGGAATGGCTGAGGCCACGGTTTCCAAACTTTTATCCAATCCTAATTCGCGCAAACTGTCATGGAGCGTCCGGGTCAACTGACCAATTTCATTGAACACTTTTTCGGTATTGTCACAGGTAGGGCAACCGTTCTCATCTTCTTTGGTTTCCCCATTCATGCCGTTTTGGGCAGCGACGATGCTGTCGAAAAGGGATTCCAGGTCATCGTTGTCTTGGATGCTCATGGCATTCTCACTTCTTCATGTTCTGAAAGATTTTCTTCAACTTTTCATCCATTGTGGCCGCGGTGAAAGGCTTGACGATATAGCCACTGGCACCTGCCTGGGCAGCTTCTATGATATTTTCCTTTTTGGCTTCAGCCGTGACCATGAGTACAGGCAGATGTTTGAGGGAAGGGTCCTTGCGGATGGCACGCAACAATTCGATCCCTGTCATATTGGGCATATTCCAGTCCGACACCACAAATTCGATATCTCCGGCGCGCAACTTGTTGAGGGCATCTACCCCATCTTCTGCCTCGATCACATTTGTAAAGCCCAATTCTTTCAAAAGATTGCGTACGATTCGTCGCATGGTGGAAAAATCGTCCACCACCAGAAATTTCAGGTTCGCATCAACCACGCTTATTCTCCATCATTCAACTCAGCAAGGGACGCAAGGTTTCCGACAGCATGGCCGTGTCAAACTTTGCAACGTAATAGTCTACTCCGACCCGGCTTCCCATGGCTCGATTGGCTTGTGACGAAAGCGATGAATGCATGACAACGGGGATTTCGTCAAAGCGTTTGTCCGCTTTCACATGTTGCGTCAACACATACCCGTCCATTTCAGGCATTTCCGCATCCACCAGAATTACCTGGATCTGATTGCGCAAGGGGTATTTCCCATGGGAAGCACTGTCCGCCAAGCCACATAAGCGCTCCCACGCTTCCCGTCCGTTATTGGCACGCAAATGTTTGACTCCCATTTTATCCAGCAATTCCGCTATTGTCTTGCGTGCAACAGATGAATCATCCGCAAAAAAGACGCACTTTTCATGGCCACTTTCTATTTTAGGGACATTTCCCACTACATTTTCCCCAAAAGCAGAGGCCAGTACCTGTTCCACGTCCACGATGGAGATCAGTTCTCCCGTGGGGAGTTCGGTAATGGCATTGATGAGGTTGTCGCCGCTGCCGGAGAAATCATTTTCTGGTGCGCGGACGGTACTCCAGTCGACGCGGATGATGCGGTCCACGTTGGCGACCAAAAACCCCAGCGTGTGACGACTGTATTCGGTGACCAGCATGGTGCTGCGCTCGTGCGCACGAGCATTTTCCAACTTCATGAAACTGACCAGATCCAGAACGGGGATGATATGTCCGCGCAGACTGACGATGCCAGAAACGCCTGCGGGCATGTTGGGCGTACGGGTGACCTTCATGGCGTGGGTGACTTCGCGCACCTTGAACACATTGATGCCAAACTTTTCTTCTGTACCCAGGGAAAACAGCAGGATCTCCATTTTATTGGATCCTGCCAGATTGGTCCGCGCATCTACGGTATCCAGTAGTTCATCCCCCAGCGGAGAAAATGTTTGGGGCTGATTCTGAAAAGTCATGGGGCCTCCGCGCCTTTCAGCAGGCGAGTCAGGGTGCTCGCCAAACGATTGGGTTCAAATTTTGAAATATATTCGTCCACCCCCACGGTTTTGCCCAGTTGCTGGTTGGAACTGCCGGACAAGGAGGAATGCATGAGAACCGGGATGCCAGTGAAGCGCTTATCTTCCTTGATCTTGCGTGTCAGCATGTAGCCATCCATTTCGGGCATTTCCACATCGGTCAGAATGAGGTGAAGCAAATCCTTCAGAGGCGTGTGGGAACTTTCTGCCTGGTCAGCCATGTGGCGCAACTCGTCCCAGGCTTGACGACCATTGACTGCCGAGATGCCCTTTACTCCCATGGCTTCCAGGGTACGGGCAATCTGTTTGCGGGCAACGGAGGAATCATCGGCATAGAACACACGATGATTGTTCAAACCGAGGGGTTGTACATTGCGGTAGATGGATTCGTCTTCACCCAGCTGCGCGGTTTCAGCCAGTACCCGTTCCACATCCAGCATCATGACCAGTCGTCCGTCTGGCAGTTCTGTGACGGCGGTGACCAGACCCCCCAATGGGGTATTCACCATTTCCGGGGGAACCCGCATGGCCGACCAGTCGAGACGCAGAATGGTATCCACCGATTCCACCAGAAACCCTTGGGTGTGGCCATTGTATTCCGTGATGATCATGATGTCCGGAATGGTTTCGAGCGGAATGCCGATGTACTTGGCCAAACCGATGACGGGGATCAGCCGGCCACGCAAACTGACCATTCCTTCCACTGTCTCGGGCATTTCCGGGGCGCGGGTGATGGGTGGGGTACGCAGTACCTCGCGTACCTTGAAGACATTGATGCCATAAGTTTCGCGGCGTTCGGTTCGGGGATTGATCCCCAACGTGAACATCAGAATTTCCAGCTTATTGTTTCCCGCCAACTTGGTTCGGGCATCGATTTTGGAAAGTAGTTCAGACATGGATCATCCTTGGTTCACTGTCTTTGAGCAGGGTTGTGCCTCATGATAAGGGATAACGACTTCTTTGCAGAAAACTTTAATCAGCGTGCCGGGCTGACAGGAATGGAGGGGGCCGGCACTGCCGGAGAAGGGGGAACGACTGGCGGTGCCGGAGGAACGCCATTTTCTACCTGGATGACTCCTCCGTCATGGCGTGCCGTATCCTCCGCCCGTTTGTTCATGACGATGATGCTGATGCGCCGATTGGTCGGGTCATTGGGATCGTCTTTATTTAGTAAGACGGCCGATGCCAGTCCGACGACACGCAGGACCTTGTCGGGATCCATGCCCCCCGCAATCAGTTCACGGCGGGATGCGTTGGCCCGGTCGGCAGAGAGATCCCAATTGTTGTATCCGCCCTTGGCTCCCTTCATGTCCACCGAATAGGGACGCGCGTCCGTATGACCGGACAAACTGATGAAATTGGGGACATCATTGAGACTTTTACCGATTTCCCGGAGGATATCGCGGGTGTAAGGTTCCAGTTGGGCGCTCCCCACACGGAACATGGGGCGGTTCTGGCGGTCCACGATTTGAATGCGTAATCCCTCGCTGGTGATGTCCAGAAGGATCTGGTTCTTGAATTTCTCCAGATTGGGATTGTGGGCGATGACCCCTTCGATTCTGGTTTTCAATTCCTTGAGTTTGGCCAGTTCCTCGGCTTGCTCCTTGCGTTTGAAGTCAGCATCGGTGGCTTTGACAGTGATGATTTTTTTCGTGGAGGGATGGTCGCCTCGCTTGACCTGTCCTTCACTCCGGGTCAGGTCTTTCCCTCCGCCCGTCACAATGCTGGAACTGTCCCCGCTGCTTGAGCCTCCGGCAAGGGCAACTTTCAGGGGGGTTTTGAAGTAATCCTGGATCCCCTGCAAATCTCCCTTGGTGGTGGAACCCAGTAACCACATCAGAAGGAAGAACGCCATCATGGCCGTTACAAAATCCGCATAGGCGATTTTCCAGGCTCCCCCATGGTGGCCGCCTCCCGCAACCTTCTTGATGCGTTTGACGACAATGGGGCGTTTATCTTCGGCGGTCATCGACCCGGTTCCTCAGGATCAGCGTTTCTGTTTGACGTGGGTTTCCAACTCGGTAAAACCCGGACGCTCAGGAGAATTGAGTACTTTGCGTCCGAATTCCACCGCCATGGCGGGGGCATAACCGTTGAGACTGGCCAGCAAGGTCACCTTGATGGTTTGAAACATCTTGGTGGATTCTTCGGCCTTTTGTTCCAGCAGGCCCCCCAGAGGTCCCACAAACCCATAGGCCAGCAGGATCCCCAGAAAGGTTCCCACCAGTGCATGTGCAATGAGCATGCCCAACTCGGCAGGAGGGGCTCCCACGGATTCCATGGTATGCACCACGCCCATCACGGCGGCCACGATCCCGAAAGCGGGTAACCCATCACCGAGTTTGGAGATGACGTGGGCAGGTACCAGCGCCTCATGGTGATGGGTTTCGATTTCCACATCCATCAAATTTTCGATCTCCATGGCATTCAGGTTTCCGCTGACCATGATGCGCAGATAATCTGTGGTGAATTCAATCACGTGGTGATCGCCCAGGATTTTCGGATACTTGGAAAACAGGGCGCTTTGCTCGGGGTTTTCCACATCACCCTCCACGGCCATCAGCCCTTCCTTGCGGATTTTTCCCAGGATCTCATAGAGCAGGGCCATCAACTCCATGTAGGTTTCTTTGCTGTATTTTGCCCCTTTGAATACGGAGGGAAGGGCTTTGGACGTGGCTTTGACCGCCTTTCCCGTATTGCCCACAAAAAACGCACCGAGGGCGCCTCCCCCGATCATGAGCAATTCAATGGGTTGGAAGAGGGCGCCCAAATGCCCCCCCCCCATGGCAAAACCTCCGAACACGGCACCCAGAACGACGACATAGCCGATGATGACAAACATGGAAAGGCTCCAGATACGTTATAAATTCTTGGAGGGTTACAAGGCGCCATTCAACCATGAATTGAGCGCGAGCGCATCCTGTCTGCGGGATTTTCCACTAATTTTTTTGAACTTTACAGGGAAGGTTCGGAAGAAACCGGTTTTGGGAGGAGTTTTTTGGTTTTCCCTGCGCGGGAAGGAGGGGCGCAGATGCCGCAGATAAAATCAGCGGTCAGATCGTGGGTATGGACCACGAACTCCCCGTTGCAACGGATGCAGGGAGCCGTTGTCAACATGCCGGCAGCGCAGAAACGAAGTAGAAACCAGGCGCGGGTGATGCTGAGAACGTTTTCTTCCTTGCTGATGACATTTTGCTCGAGATAGAGCCGATAACTCTTGATGAGCAATTCAAGAGAGGGGAGTTCGATATTCTTTTCGAGGTAGCGGTAAATTCCAAGAAACAGGGAGGCGTGGATATTCGGCTGCCAGGTGATGAACCAATCGGTGGAATAGGGCAGCATGCCCTTGGAAGGAGAGTGTCCGGCAACTTCCCGATACAGTCGTAACAGCCGCTCGCGGCTCAGATGGGTTTCTTCCTGCAGCAACTGAAGGCGAGCGCCCAACTCGATCAATTCGATGGCCCATTGTACTTCCTGGGCTTCGGCAACGATGCTGCGCGGAGCGGTCAAGAGATCAAAAGACCAGTTGTTCAGCCGGTTGGCCGGCCATGAGGATGGCTGCATGGGGCAGAGCCATGAGACGGTCTTTAGTGTGGTCGGTGATCATATTGAGGAGCAGATTCTCATCGAAACGCAAGCGACACACCAGCATATTCGAAGCAGCCATTTTAATCAACTGGGCAGGCGTCAAACTGGCGATCAAATCCGCCATTTCTGCGTTGATTCCCAACCGGAAGAGCGCAGCAGCCATATCCTGGTTGATCATATTCTGGGCCAGCATCAGATAGGAAAGGTTGGTGTCCTTGATTTCTTCATGTAATTGGGTAGGGTTCATGGAACTTCTCCTTAGGTTGGGGTGCACCGGTGACCACGGGTCACGATGGGACCCATTGTGCCGAGCGCGAAAAGGAGAATAAATCAGCAATTTGATGAATTTGCCGTAGGAATAAAACCTATGGGCGACAAAGACGCCCGCTTTGCTGTCAGGAGCAAAAAAGCGGGTAAAATAAAAAATCAAATATTTTCAACGGATTGCGATGTTCTGCATCGTCCATGAATAGGTTATCGGCAGGCTTTTGGAAAACTTTAGGGTTTTTTTGAAAAAAAATAAAAATTTTTTTCAAGAGGGAAAGTGTCTCGCTTTTGCACCGTCTGGAGAAATGACAGGGTAAATCCCCGGTTGTTCCTGCCTTTGAGAGTAACTTCCCCTCTGGATAATGGTGCGTTGAATAGGCCCTTCTAATTTCAGAGAGTTTCCATGGACAGCGAGAGCGACCTCGAAAAAACCGAACAACCTTCGCAACGACGCCTCGATCAGGCACGGGAGGAAGGTCAGGTTGCCCGTTCCCGCGAACTGTCCACTTTCATGGCGTTGTTGGCAGGAGGAGGGGGATTGTGGTTCATGGGCGAACACATGCGTCAATCCTTGCTGAAGTTGGTACGCCAGGGTTTGAGTTTCGATGCGGGGGTGGCCACGGATCCCGTTCGCATGATGGAGCGGTTTTCACGGTTGTCACTGGAAACCGTGGAAGTGTTTTTGCCCTTTTTGGGTTTGCTTCTGATCACGGCAATTTTCTCTCCCCTGCTGCTGAATGGATGGTTATTCAGTTTCAAACCGTTGCAACCAAACTTTTCCCGCCTGGACCCTCTGGCTGGTATTGGGCGCATGTTTTCTGCCCAGGGGGGAGTGGAATTGGTTAAAAGCATTGCCAAGGCAGTGGTGGTGGGTGGGGCAGGGATCTGGGCTGTGTGGCACTATCTGGACCAGACCCTGATGCTTCCCGCGTTATCCATTCCTTCCGCCACCCTTCAGATGGGGACCTTGGTGGGCCAATCCTTTTTGGCCATGTTGGCAGGAATGATGCTGGTGGCAGCGGTGGATGTGCCCTTTCAATTGTGGGAGCACAATCGTAAACTTCGTATGACCAAGGAAGAGATTCGACAAGAGTCCAAGGAGACCGAAGGGGATCCCCAGATCAAGAGCAAGATCCGGAATCTGCAGCGTGAAAGGGCCCGTCGGCGCATGATGAGCCAGATCCCGAGTGCGGATGTGGTGGTGACTAATCCTACCCACTATGCGGTGGCTCTGCGCTATCAGGAGGGCGTCATGCGTGCGCCCATCGTGGTGGCAAAAGGGGTTCATCTGGTGGCAGAACGCATACGTGCGGCGGCTGCCACGCATCGCATCCCCGTGGTGGAGGCACCTGCGTTGGCACGAGCCTTGTATGCCCATACCGAGATGGAGCACCCCGTTCCTGAAGCGCTCTATCTTGCAGTTGCCGAGATACTGGCCTATGCCTACCAGTTACAACGGCAGCGCAAGGAAGGGGGAGAGGTTCCTCCCCCTCCTCAGAATCTTCCGGTTCCCGTGGAACTTGATCCTGAAAGCCGGGTGAGTCCCTCATGAATAATGCATTGATGACGGTTCAGGGGTTGTTTAAAGGCGCGGGCAGCAAGGGATTGGCAGGTCCCGTCCTCATCATTCTGGTATTGAGCATGATGGTGTTGCCCTTGCCCGCTTTTTTGCTGGATATCTTTTTTACCTTCAACATCGCTGTTTCGATCATGGTGTTGCTGGTTAGCATGAATACGCTGAAACCTCTGGAATTTTCCGCTTTTCCGACGGTGTTGCTGATGACCACCCTGCTGCGCCTGTCCCTGAATGTGGCCTCCACACGGATTGTTTTGCTGGAGGGGCATACCGGGCCCGATGCTGCAGGGAAGGTCATCGAGTCCTTTGGGCACTTTTTGGTGGGGGGGAATTTTGCGGTGGGGATTGTGGTTTTTCTGATCCTGGTGGTGATCAACTTTGTCGTGATCACCAAGGGAGCCGGCCGAATCGCAGAAGTAGGTGCCCGTTTTACCCTGGATGCCATGCCCGGCAAACAAATGGCCATCGACGCCGATCTCAATGCGGGATTGATCGGCGAGGAAGAAGCCCGTAAGCGTCGCCTTACCATTTCCCAGGAAGCAGATTTTTATGGGTCCATGGATGGGGCCAGCAAGTTTGTGCGTGGGGATGCTGTGGCGGGTATCATGATTTTGCTCATCAATATCATTGGTGGGTTCATTGTCGGGGTCCTGCAGCATAATCTGGATGTGGCTACAGCTGCCAAGAACTATACCTTGCTGACCATTGGCGATGGACTGGTGGCGCAGATCCCCTCGCTGGTGATATCCACTGCAGCCGGTGTGGTGGTCAGCCGCGTATCCACCGATGAAAACATCGGTCAGCAACTGATGGGGCAGGTCTTCACCCAGCCTCTGGTCCTCATGCTGACCGGACTTATCGTGGGAGCCCTGGGGTTGGTGCCGGGCATGCCGCACTTTGCTTTTCTGCTTTTTGCTGCCATTCTGGGCGGGTGGGGCACCACGCTGTGGAAACGCCAGCGTCTTGAGGCGGTACAGGCTGCCTTGCCGCCGGCTCCGACTCCGGTTTCCCTGGAGGCACCGGAAGCCACCTGGGAGGATGTGACCCCCATCGATGTATTGGGTCTGGAAGTTGGCTACCGTTTGATTTCCTTGGTGGATAAGGAACGGGATGGAGATCTGTTACGGCGGATCAAGGGGTTGCGGCGCAAGTTTGCTCAGGAAGTGGGGTTTTTGCCCCCCGCCATTCATATTCGCGATAACCTGGAATTACGCCCCAATGCCTATCGGATTACCCTGAAAGGTGCTGAAATCGGAAGTGGAGAAGCATTGCCGGGGCAATTTCTGGCCATCAACCCCGGGCAGGTTACGGGGACATTGCAGGGAACGCCCACCCAGGACCCTGCCTTCGGGTTGCCTGCCATCTGGGTGGAAGCAGCCCTCAAGGATCACGCTCAAGCGCTGGGTTACACGGTGGTGGATGTCAGTACGGTGGTGGCCACTCATCTGAGCCACCTCATTCACCTTCAGGCGGCTTCCCTGTTAGGGATACAGGAATTGCACCAGTTGCTGGAACATGTGGCTAAGTCGGCTCCCAAATTGACCGAGGAGTTGATTCCCAAGGTCCTTTCCCATGCCGTATTGCAAAAAGTTCTTCAGAATCTGCTGGATGAAGGAGTGCCCATTCGCGATATGCGCAGCATCCTGGAAACACTTTCCAAATATGTGCCTATGTCCCAAGACCCCATTTACCTCACGGCTCAGGTGAGAGTGGCTCTGGGCCCGGCAATCATTCAACAACTCTACCCCGCCTCTCAGGAATTACAGGTGATTGCCATGGACAAGGAACTGGAACATCTCCTGGCTCAGGCCATGCAAGCCGGGGGGTTACAGCAAGCCATCGAACCGGGTCTGGCGGATACGCTGTTACGGGAGACGCGACTGGCGGCGGAACGCCAGGAAATGATGGGATTTCCGACGGTCCTGTTGGTGCCGGGGCAATTGCGTGATTTGTTGGCGCGCTTTCTCAAGCGGACTTTACCCCAATTGAAAGTGGTTGCTCAGGATGAAGTACCGGGGTTTAGAACCGTGAAAGTGACATCTTTGGTAGGAGGACGAGTATGAATGCACAAACAAGAACCATCAGGGCTCTGACCGCGCGGGATGCGTTACGTCAGGTACGGGTGGAAATGGGAGAGGATGCCGTCATTCTGTCCAACCGACGGGTGGGCGATCATGTGGAAATCGTGGCCGCCGCGCCCGCTGCCCTTGCCCAATTGGAGCAAGGAGGAAAAAATGATGAAAAAGAGAATGTCTCTCAATTGGTGAAGGAGATCCGACGGTTGCAGTCGGATTTACAGGGCAAACTGGTTTCCATGGCAACGCCCACTGTTCACGCCACCAAAAAAGGCAAGATTCAGCGCAGCATGGTGCGGATGGGGTTCAGTTCGGCTTTGACCGAGCAAATTCTCGACCAGATGCCTGAACAGGCCGGACTGAGTTGGGTGACGCAGGTATTGGAGCGAAATTTACGCTCCTTGCGTGGCGATGAGGTGATCGTGGGGGGGGGTGGGGTTTTTGCTTTGGTGGGCCCGACGGGGGTGGGAAAGACCACCACCATCGCCAAATTGGCGGCTCGGGCCGTGGTCCGTTACGGGGCAAATCGGGTGGGGCTCGTGACCACGGACAGTTATCGCGTGGGGGCCCATGAACAAT
Source organism: Ferrovum myxofaciens (assembly GCF_000735045.1). Classification (GTDB taxonomy): domain Bacteria; phylum Pseudomonadota; class Gammaproteobacteria; order Burkholderiales; family Ferrovaceae; genus Ferrovum; species Ferrovum myxofaciens. Next base: position 34,140 of record NZ_JPOQ01000011.1, on the reverse strand, counting down.
TGCGCGTCTACGGACGCATTCTTGGGGTTCCGGTGCATACGGTCAAGGATGGGGCGGATCTCAAAACAACGTTGAATGGATTGCGTGACAAACATCTGGTACTGGTGGATACCATGGGCATGGGGCAGCGGGATGGCCGTGTTCAGGAACAGAACGATCAACTGGATACCTTGGGCGTGCGACGCTTGTTGTTACTCAATGCAACCTGTAACCTGCATACTCTGGAAGATGTGGTTCGGGTCTACCGTACGCCCAATGTGCTGGGGTGTATCCCCACCAAACTGGATGAAGCATTGGCCATGGGAGGGGTACTGGATGTGGCGATTCGCCATCGCCTGCCGCTGTGCTATGTTGCCAATGGACAGCGGGTTCCGGAAGACCTGCGCGAGGCGAATCTCATGGCCCTTTTGCAGGCAACCTTCAATAGCCTTGAAATGGTGGGATATAACATTACGTTACCCTTGGAATTTTCCCTGGAGAATGGGGGCATGAGCCATGCCTGACCACGGAGCGCGCGACCAGGCCAGCGGACTGCGCCGCCTGATTTCACCTCTGCACTGTCGAATTCTCACTGTTCTGGGCAGTCGTCCGGGGGCGGGCGCTTCTTTGGTGGTGGCAGGATTGGCGTGTATTGGCGATCACGCTTCGTCCATGTTGGTGCTGGATGAACATCTGGGACCCCGTCATCTGGGTCGGATCCTTAACCTCCGCTTGCGCTACGATGCACGACAGGTTTTGGCGGGGCATCTCGACTGGGTTCGAGCCCTGGTGTCGATTGGTCCGCAGGTGGATTATCTCAACTTGGGGCGGGTCAAGGCAACGCCTGCAGCCGTGCCCTGGTCGGGGTTGGTTGCCTTGGCACACCAGCGTACCCATGTGCTGGTGGACGGTGCCTCACTGGAACTGGCCCAACGAATCCGGGGACCTCACGAAAACATCCGTGCTTCTGTTCTATGGGTGGTGGATGAAGCTGATTCATGGTCGGCCTGTCAAAAACACCTGGGGCAATTGTTGCGTCATTCGCCCACGGCGGTGGGGGGAGTCATCAACCGGGCGACGAATGGGGATCGAGTGCTCGAATGGCAAGGACGCTGTCGCGCCCTGGTCCAGTCCGCCGGACTGGAATATCGTGATTTTGGTTTCCTGCCCCTTGCCCAAAGACCCACTCATGACACACAATGGCGTTTTAACACGATGGGAGGGTTGCCCTCGGTATCCCTGTCCCAATCCTTGATGCGTCTCAGGGCTCAGATATTGTCCTGGAACCCGGCGGTGCGAATCCAGAACACCGCTCAAGGGAATGAAAGTGACGGATTTTCATGGGGGGAGAGGTACACGCGGGTGGCCTGGAGAGGGAGGTGAGGATGTACACATCCGCAGGTCTGGAAGACAAGGAAGATTGTCTGAAAACCTTTGCGCCTCTGGTCAAGCGGATTGCCCACCATCTGATGACCCGGTTGCCTGGAAGCGTGGAGGTGGATGACCTGATTCAGGCGGGAATGATGGGTCTGCTGGAAGCTTCGACGCGTTACGACGAATTGCGTGGTGCGCAGTTCGAGACCTATGCCGGACAACGGATTCGGGGGGCCATGCTGGACGAGTTGCGCCAGTCGGACTGGATGCCGCGTAATTTGCGGCGTGATACCAAACGTGTGGAACAGGCCATCAGCCGCCTTCAGCAACGGCAAGGCAAGACTCCCAGTGAATCCGAGGTGGCCCGTGAACTGGAGATGAGTCTGATCGAATATCAGGCATTGTTGTTTGAAGCGCGGGGCGCGCAGTTACTGTACTACGAAGATTTTCGCGAACAGGACGGGGAAGAATCTTTCTTCGATCGCCATGAGTTTGGACATGATCTCGAACCCATGGCTTTACTGGGGAATCAACGTTTTCAGATGGCTCTGGTGGAGGCCATCGAAGAATTGCCGGAACGTGAACGGTTGATGATGGGGTTGCATTACGAACAGGAGATGAACTTGAAGGAAATTGGCGAAGTGCTGGGGGTTAGTGAGTCGCGCGTCAGTCAGATTCATACCCAGGCAGTAACACGTCTGCGCAGCCGTCTCAAGAGCCATCACTGAGCATGGATATTCTGAGTGTTTTCGGGCTTATTTTTGGGGTGATGGCGGTGCTGGTCGGCCAATCCCTGGAGGGGGGGGCCCTGTCCAGCCTGTTTCAGTTGACTGCGTTTGTGATCGTGATGGGCGGGACGCTGGGGGCAATTCTTCTGCAAACCCCCTGGAATGTTTTTTCTTTGGGGATGCGGATGCTGCCTTGGGTTTGGTGGAAACCCCTGTTTCATACGGTAGAACTGCACAGCCAGGTGGTGGAATGGAGCAAAATTGCGCGGCGAGATGGGTTGTTGGCGCTGGAACCCCATGTGGCGCGGCAAACCGACCCACTGATCAGCAAGGGGTTGCAGATGGTGGTGGATGGGTTGGATGCGCGGCATATCCATGCGGCCCTGCAGGTGGATATTCAGGGGTACGAACGCCTGAGTTGGCCCGCTGCGCGGATGTGGGAACAGGCGGCCGGTTATGCGCCCACCATCGGCATGCTGGGCGCAGTGTTGGGGTTGGTGCAAGTCATGGAACGGTTGGGGGACCCTGCCCAGTTGGGTTCAGGGATTGCGGTGGCCTTTGTCTCCACGATCTACGGGGTGGGCTTTGCCAACCTGCTTTTTTTCCCCGTGGCCAATAAACTGAAATTTCTGGTTCAGCAGCAAATCGCCACCTACGAAATGGTGGTGGATGGTTTGTTGTTGATTTCGAGCGGAGAGAATCCACATTTTGTCCAAGGTAAACTCGAGGGATATCTATCCTGATTTGGCGCGACATTCCCGTCGCGCCGAACGGGATCATAGCGATCACCGCTGGCTGGTGTCCTATTCGGATTTCATTACGTTGCTTTTTGCCTTCTTTGTGGTGATGTACGCCATTTCTGCGGTGAACGAGTCGAAATATGCGCGTTTCCACAGTGCCATCAATTCGGCATTCAAGGAAAGTGTTCGCCAAGGGTCATCCGGGGGGTTGGTCATTGAGCAGGACTCGGTGATCAAGTCATTGATCGATGAACGGAATTCAAGATTTGTCGAACTTCAGCGCCGCCAGCAGGACAGTATCCGCGCCATGCTTCATCAACTGGATAGCGTGTTGGCGCCCTTGGTAAAACAAGGTATGGTGCGGGTTCTGCAAACCGGACGGGGCATTGTCATCGACTTGAATGCGCAAGTGCTGTTTCAGGAAGGGGATGCGGATCTGCAGGCCAATGCCTACCCCCCTCTGGACGAGGTGGCCAAGGTGTTGAATACCACGGGGCTGGCGGTGGAGGTCAAGGGACATACGGATAACATTCCCATCAGTACCGCCCGTTATCCTTCCAATTGGGAACTGTCCACTGCCCGTGCCAGCCGGGTCGTGCGTTTCTTCATCAATGATGGCGTGGTCAGTCAGCGTTTGACTGCCGCAGGGGATGCGGAGAACGATCCCCTCGTGCCCAATGATTCTCCAGAGGATCGGGCCCGCAATCGTCGCGTCACCGTCACTGTCTTGACACCTACGCTCAAACCCGTGGAACAGAGCGACTATTGGGAAAAGTGATCAACCTGAAGCCAAGGGCCGCCCCGATCCTGGGGTGGGCGCCAAAGTTTGGCCGTCTGGGCCGTAAAGTGTGGCTTTCTGGGCGGCTTGCTGAAGAATTTTCAGGGCTTGCTGGTTGTGACGCAGGCGAATCTGAATCAATTCCCCATTGGTTCGATTGGTTGTTTCGGCTTTTTGGGTTTTGGTCAGGAGGTCGTTCAAGCGATCTGAACTGTGACCCACAGGCGGGTTCCCCAACTCACGGCGATAGGTGGTCAGGTCGATCAACCTTTGGGCAAGCCGGCTTTTCTTTTCGGCAAGGGGAATGAGTGGAAGGGTTTCCCCGGACATCAACAATCCCTGTTCTTCGTCCAAAAGTACCTGAAATTGTGTCAGTGCTGAAATTTCTTCATCCAGAGCCGCTTCCCAAACCGAGATGGAAGAACTTGACATCAATGCCTCAGTGTCCGCTTGCTTGAATCAAACTCTTGACCGAAGCAATGAGGCCCGAGGCCACGGCGTGGGCGTTAACCTGAAAGCGTCCTTCACTGATGGCCTGGCGTACCGCTGCAACTTTGCTGAGGTCGACGCTGGAGGTTGCGGCAATGGTTGCCTTCAATTGAGTGGCGGTTCCGCCGATATGAACGGTGGTCCCGGATGCCGCTCCTGAAGCGGCGGTGCTTGCTTCACCGGTTGTACGCGCTCCCTGCGCTGATGAGGAAGACGGGGCTGAAGCAGAAGAAGTTCGACCTGAACCGCCCTGGATCGGGGTGGGGGGGGCAGATTTGACGGGTTTGTCTATTTTCACGGGAGTCTCCCAATAAGACTGTTCATGGCTGGGTTATCGGCAACCCAGAGCAAAACTTTAGGCGAATTCTGATGCCCGAACCAACTTTTTATGGATTCTACACAACTTTTCAACGGATTGAGCGGAAAAACTGCTTCATTTCGCCCCTTCGGAGTGGACTGGCAAGTTGCATACTACAGTGATGCAGAGTGATGCAGAGGATTGGGTTTTCAGAAGCGAGAAGGGAGCGGCATGAGTGTCATTGCGGTATTCAATCAGAAGGGAGGAGTAGGAAAAACCACGACTTGCCTCAACCTGGCGGCTGCCTGGGTGCGCGATGGAGCGAATCCGTTGTTGCTCGATCTCGATCCTCAAGGCCACCTCAGTTTGGCCAGTGGGGTGGTGGCTTCACCGGGAGCAGGGATGGCTGCGTTTTTCCAACACCAAACGCCCCTCCTGCATTTGCTCGAAAGGACGCGCTCAGGCTGGGACTTGATTCCTGCTTCCCCGGATCTTTCCAAGATCGATGCGCTCAGGGGGGGGGACCCCAAGGCAGCCGCGCTTTTGAGTAAAGGCATGAATGCCGTGGTGCGTGAACGTTCACCCATTCTGATGGATTGTTGTCCCAATCTGGGGGTGTTGACCTTGAATGCGTTGTTGGCGGCGGATTACGTCCTGATCCCGGTGGCCGCCGACTATTTGTCACTGCAGGGAGTCTTTCGGCTTGCTACCGCTCTAGACGTGCTGGAAAAACGTCTCAAACGGATCTACCCGCGACGAATCGTGGTAACCCGATTCAATCCGCGCCGCAAATTGGCATTTGAGGTGGATCGCCAGTTGCGTGAACGCTATGGAGAGACTGTCTGTAAAACCAGAATTGCAGAAAACGTCGCATTGGCCACCAGTCCTTCCGTCAGTCAGGATGTATTTCGTTATGCCCCCCATAGTGGGGGAGCGGCAGATTATGCTGCGTTGGCAAAAGAATTGTCAGAGGCGGGGTTTTTACAGGTGGGTCGAAAGTAAGCAAGAAAAATAAAAGGGGGGATGATCATGAGCATGGCACTTCAGCGGCATTGGCTTCAGGATGAAGCGTCACCAGACCTGGAAGAGGGGTTGGCGACCATACGAGCAGCCCGATCTCAAGTGGAGGCAGAAACCCATGCTTTTCTGGAAGAACAGGCCAAACTGCGTGCAGAAGCCGTTTTGCGGGCGGTTCCCGTGGATCAGTTGGTACAGTCGCGCAACGAGGATTTGAAGCGACTGGAGGGAGAACGACAGCAGGCAGAACGACGGGCCATTGAAGCCATCGAAGGGCGAATGGAAATTGCCCTGCGTGCCATCGAGGCCGATAATGCGCGGATTTTAGAAGAAGAACGGGCCACGATTTTGGCCACGGAGCGTTTGCGCGCAGCACGGGAGGCCATGAGTATGGCGCGGGCGAGACAGGAGGAGGAATCTATTCTGATGCTTCAGATCCGGGCGCGCCAGAAACAGGAGCAGAGTGCTCTGGATGAAACGGAACAACGCATCGAAGCAGAACAGGAACTTCTGAACCGGGCCAGGGAGAAGCAAACCCTGGAAGCACGGTTGCACACCACCATCACGGCTGAGATCAACGAGGTTCAATGGGCCCAACGGGTGCTGGGAATGGAAACGAGGCTGCGTCAGGTGCAACGCAGAAACCGTATCCTTTGGGTTATCTCGGGAATCGTGGGCCTCATCGGGGTTCTCGGGTACGGGCAATTCTGTGGAGGAAATGTTTATGTTGGATTCAAAACCCTTTTCGGGCTGCACTGAGCAGGAGTACAATCTCTCTTTGCTGCTAAAAACGTGTCCCCCCCAAGAATACATCATGGCCTCCGAACCCACCCCCGCCGAATTGGCGGGTAAAACCCTGAAAGCCCTGGTGGCGCGAAAACTGTCTCCCACTCCGGAGAATTACGCCCGTCTTTACGCTGAAATCAGCGGCAAAGAAATCTTTCGGCCCGTTGTGCCTCCCTCCGGCCCTGTTGCGGAACCCGCAGAGGTACGTCCTTCTCTGGCCTGGGGCGGATTGATTCGTGAATTGTTACGACAAATCGATTTGCCCCATAAGGGAATGACCCTTTCCCGCAAGAAAGAAGGGGTAAATACCGTATTAGCGCGCTTCGGCAATGATTCTGAACTTCTCTATGAAAAACTGCAGGGGCTGATGCGATCCTGGGGGAGCGGAGTGGTTTCTTCAGGGGAAGCCCCCGAATCCATCGAAAACAACCCCCCTGTTTCCCCGGTTGTGTCCAGTGGTCCGGTGCAGGCTGTGGCGAGTGGCATGGATACGGCCATTGATCCGGTGGTCATGGCGCATTTGCGTGATTTGTTGGCTCAGACGCTGGAAAGCAATAAATTGCTTCAACCCGAATTGGGCGAAGAAATCAATATCCTGGTGACGCAGATCAGGGCGGCGGTTAATGGGGATCAGGTCACGGATGTCGCCAAGAAATTGCGCCATTTCTGGGTCAAAATGGAATTGCGGGGGGGGGACAAGGTCAAGATCCAGGAAGGCCTGCTCAGTCTCTTGCGACTGCTGGTGGAAAATGTCGGGGAATTGGTGGCAGACGACAAGTGGTTGCACGGACAAATTTCCATCTTGCGCGATATCATGGAACAACCCCTCGACAAGTGCAGTATTGCCGATGCGGAAAAGAATTTGCGCGAGGCCCTGGTCAAACAGAGTTCACTCAAGCAGAGTCTGGCGGATGCCAAGGACACCCTCAAGATCTTGATGACCAGTTTTATCGATCGCATGGGGGAAATGACCGAAAGCACGGGGGATTATCAGGCCAAGATCGAGGGCTACAATCTCAAGATTGGACTGGCTGACAATCTCACCGAACTGGGACATATTCTGGAAGACCTGATGCAGGACACCCGCGTCATTCAGGCCAGTACCCTGCGCTCCCACGAAGAACTGATGGTGGCGCGCCGTCAGGCGGTGGAAGCCCAGGAAAAAATTCGTCTGCTGGAGCAGGAACTGGAACAGGTCAGTGAACTGGTGCGCGAAGATCAGTTGACCGGTGCGCTCAACCGCCGGGGGATGGAGGACGTACTGCAGCGGGAGATTACCCGTTCCAACCGCACGCAATCGCCGCTTTGCATCAGTTTGCTGGATATTGATAATTTCAAACTTTTCAACGATCTTCTGGGTCATAAGGCCGGAGATCTGGCGCTGATGCATGTGTCCGAAACCATCAAGACCGCCCTGCGTCCCACGGATGCGGTGGCTCGTTATGGGGGAGAGGAGTTTCTGGTGGTCCTTCCAGCCACCCATATCAATGAAGCGACGGATATCCTGCAACGTCTGCAACGTTTGCTGGCCCAGAAGTTGTTTGTCTACGACGGGGAAGAAATCATCATCACTTTCAGTGCCGGCGTGGCCATACGGGGTCTGAATGAAACCGCCGAAGAAGCCATTGGGCGCGCTGATCAGGCCATGTATCAGGCCAAGGCAGCGGGGAAAAACCGCGTTGTCAAGGCGGAATCATGAAATCTTCCTAAAGTTTCTCTGGGGTTGTCCGATAACTGGATCAAAGGACCAGTCATTTCGACCGGTCACCGAGTCAGGAGCAAGGCAGTCAGGCCTGCGCCAGGATCAACCAATAAGGAGCTTTATCATGGCTATCTACCTCAATACCAACATCACCTCGATGATGGCGCAGCAAAACCTGAGCAACTCCCAGACCCAAATGGCCACTGCCATTCAGCAACTGTCCTCCGGTTTGTCCATCAACAGTGCCAAGGACAATGCCGCTGGCTACGCCATTGCCACCGTCATGGGCAGCCAGTTGGGCGGGTATGCCCAGGCCACCCGTAACGCCAATGATGCCATCTCTCTGGCTCAAACCGCCAGTGGCGCCATGCAGTCCATCATCAATAACCTGCAGACCATGCGCAGTCTGGCCGTGCAATCCGCCAACTCCACTTATTCCAGTTCCAACCGCGCCTCCATGAATTCTGAAGTCCAGCAACTCTCGGCAGAAATCCAGCGCGTGGCCATGTCTACACAGTTCAACGGAGTGAGTTTGCTCAGCGGCACCTTTACCGCCCAGAATTTTCAGGTAGGGGCCAACAACACCGCCAATTCCGTCATCCAGTTGTCCGGTATCACCAGCATGCAGACCAGTAATTTGGGAAGTGCGGGGACTTTGCAGGCCTCCGTCAACGGAGGGGCGACCACTTCAGCCTTGGTTGCCGGGGATCTCACGCTCAACGGGTTTCAAGTGGGGGCTTCTGTGGCGGGGACAGCTCCAGGACAAACCGCTGACAGCGCCTATTCCATCGCCAATGCCATCAATGCGATCTCCGGCAGTTCCGGGGTGACCGCCACGGCCAATGCCACCAGTGTCACGGGGGCTTCGGGTACGATAGGAACCACTGCGATAGCTGCCGGCGCTTTTAGCATTAATGGGGTGAACGTGGGGGCAATTGCCGCAGGGGGGAATACGATGGGGGAGGGGGCGAATACGGCGGCGGCCATCAACCTGATCTCCGCCCAGACCGGGGTGACCGCCACAGCCAATGCCACCACCGGTGCGGTGACCTTGACGGCAGCGGATGGGCGCGATATCGTCGTTTCGGGTACGACAACAGGTACAGGCTTAGCCTCAGGCACTACTGATGGCACGCTGTCCCTGAATAGTACCGGTTCCGGTGGGATCGTGATCGGTGGCGCTAGCGTGGCCAATGCCGGGCTTGCCTCAGGGACCACCGCCGCCACCAACACACCCACCAGTATCGCGACCATGAATGTCAGTACCCAAACCAGCGCGCAGCAGGCTATTACCACCATCGACAGCGCAATCAACACGGTGTTGCAGACTCAGGGGCTGCTGGGGGCCATCCAGAACCGGCTGACCTCGGTGGTGAGTAATCTGGCCACCAGTACGCAGAATCTGACGGCGGCGCAAAGCCAGATCCAGAGTACCGACTTTGCAGCCACTACGGCGACGCTGACCCGTACCCAGATTCTGCAACAAGCGGGCACGGCCATGCTGGCGCAAGCCAATGCCATGCCCAATGCGGTACTGACCCTGTTGAAGTAAGCAGGGCCACACGGTAGGATGAAAGTCGGACAGGGGAAACCTTCTCGGTCCGACTTTTCGTCCTCCTTATAGAGTGAGGTTCAATCATGGTTATCCAAGCGGTCAATTCAACAGGAATACCCGTGGGTGCGAGTGCAATTCCTGCTGTTTCGGAGAATTCAGCCCCTGTCACGGCAGGGGCGGCTGCAGTGACCAGCATGCCTGCGACTCCAAACCGGACAGCGAATTCTGCGCAGGTGAACGGGGCTGTTCAAACCCTCAATCAATCGTCCTTTCTCAACCGTGGTTTGACCTTCAGTGTGGATAAAACCACCCATGAACCGGTGGTCAAAGTGGTGGAAGCTAAAACAGGCGCAGTAATTGCCCAAATCCCTTCCCGCCAGGCGATGGCCATTGCTCAGGCCATCGATGCCCTGCCCCAGAAAGGGACATTGTTGAACCAGAAGGCCTGACCTCGGGGAGGTATCATGGCAATTTCTTCTACTTCGGGATTGATTCCCAGCGGTTCGATGACCTCCAGTTCCATCGATGTGGCGAGCATCGTCGGTCAGTTGATGCAGGTGGAAAGCCAACCGGTGACTCAGCTGCAGAATGAGCAATCGGGATTTCAGTCCACGATCACGGCGCTGAATACGGTTCAAGGCGCGGTTTCCTCTTTTCAGACGGCGATTCAGAGCCTGACGACCCTCGGGCAGTACCAGAATTATTCGACGACCTCCAGTTCCAGTGCCGTCAGTGCCACGGCGTCTTCCACCGCAACTCCGGGGAATTATAGTGTTTCGGTTTCGCAGTTGGCACAGGCACAAAGTTTGGTGGCGGCAGGGCAGACCAGCGAGACGGCGCCCATCGGCAGTGGGGCATCCACCACCCTGACCTTCAACTTCGGTGCCATCAGCGGCGGGACCCTGAGCGGTGGAACCTACACCGGAGCGACCTTTACGCCCAGTGGAAGTGGTAGCAAAACCGTGACCATCAACAGCAGCAACAATTCCTTGTCTGGAATTGCGGCTGCCATCAATGCTGCCAATATCGGGATAAATGCCACCATCGTCAATGATGGCAGCAGCACGCCCTATCGCTTGGTGCTGACCGGGCCCACGGGGTCGAGCAACAGCATGCAGATCGGGGTTTCTGGTGATGCCACCCTGACTTCGCTCCTGAGCGAAAATCCGGCGGGGACCCAGGATTTGACCCAATCGAGCGCAGCGCTGAATGCCCAGATGACCGTCAATGGAATTCCTGTTTCGCAAAGCACCAATACCGTGAGTAATGCGGTTCAAGGGATCACCTTCAACCTGAGCGGGATTACATCTACCCCTGCCACGGTTTCGGTGGCTCAGAATACGGGGGCGGTGTCGAGCGCGGTCAACCAACTGGTTACTGCTTACAATGCCCTGAACACAGCGATTCAGGGGGTAGCCAGTTACGATAGCACCAGCAAGACGGCGGGGCCGCTGTTCGGAGACCCCATGGTCAATAATATTCAGAATCAGATCCGCAGCATTCTCAATACGCCCATTTCAGGCACTACGTCGGTTTATTCGACCTTGGCGGAAATCGGTGTAACTTTTCAGCAAGACGGATCCATGGCGGTGAACAGCAGTCAATTGAATGCGGCCATCGCCAAGCAACCTTCGGATATCACCAGTTTGTTCAGTACGGTGGGCAAGGCCACCGACAGTCTGGTTCAATATACGGGGTCTAGTTCCAGTACGCAGCCTGGGACCTACGCCGTCAATGTCACCCAGGTGGCCACCCAGGGCCAATTGACCGGTTCGGCTGCCCCCAACCTGACCATTACGGCAGGGTCCAACGATACGCTTAATTTGAACGTGGACGGGACCGCCGTGGGGGTCACCGTTCCGGCAGGAACCTACACCAGTGCCAGCGTCCTGGCCGCTCAGTTGCAGTCCTCCATCAATGGCAACTCGGCATTGTCTGCGGCAGGAGTCACCGTGGGCGTCACTGTCAATGCCAGCGGTGACTTGAATCTGACCAGTAGTGTGTATGGGTCTGCTTCCGCCGTGGCGGTGACCGGTGGGAATGGCAGTTCCGGACTATTGGGCAGCACTCCCGTCCAAACTAATGGACTGGATGTGGCGGGCAGTATCAATGGAGCAACGGCAACCGGGTCAGGCCAGTTGTTGACCTCCACGGCGGGAAACAGTTCAGGGTTGTCCCTGACCATCAATGGGGGCAGTACGGGCAGTCGCGGGACAGTTTCATTTTCGCAAGGCTATGCGGTCAGTCTGAGCAATCTTGCAACCTCTCTGCTGGATCCCATCAGTGGACCGATTGCCGCCGAGATCAGTGGACTCAATAGTAGCATCAGCAATATCGGGAGCCAGATTACTAACTGGCAGGGTCGTCTCACCAGTATTCAACAGTCCTTGACCGCCCAATACACGGCCTTGAATGTCATGCTCGGCACCATGAGTCAAACCAGTAGTTATCTGTCCACCCAGTTGGCCCAACTTCGCTAGGAGAAATCAGCATGAGTATGTTGTCGAAACTCAACAAGTATGAAGAAGTGGGGATCGATTCCAGTGTCCATTCGGCAGATGCGCATAAACTCGTATTGTTACTCTATCAAGGAGCTTTGCTATCCATCGCGGCGGCCCGAAATCATCTGATGAACAACGAGGTGGGTGCCAAGGGAAAATCCATTTCCCAAGCCATTTCCATTATTGAAGAAGGTTTGATGGCCAGTTTGAACCTGTCGGTGGGGGGGGAATTGGTGCAAAATCTGAGTGCGTTGTACGCATACATGAGTGCGCGCCTGCTCGAAGCCAATCTGAGAAACGAGGTGGCCATGCTGGATGAGGTCTCCAGACTTCTGATCGAACTGAGGGGAGGATGGGAGGCCATTCGTCCGGGAGAAACCGAGACAGCGCCGCATCCTTCTGCTGCTGCGCGGGAGAAGGTGGTGACGCTGAATGCCCGTGGTAACGAGGGGGTATCTGCCGGGGTTCGTCAGGCCCTGAATGCCTATCAACAAATCTAAAAAAGGTATAATGCCTCATGGATCTCACTTTCCCAGCCGCCGTTCAGAATTATGAAGCCCTGTCTTCGTTGATGGGGTTGATGCGCGAAGCTGCGGCTTCCGGCCAGTGGGATCAGTTGGTGGCGCTGGAAAAGAAATGTCAGGAACGGGTGCAGATCATGCGCCAGGCCGATGCCAGAAGTTCCCTGGAGGAGTCTGAGCGCGCGCGCAAGAAAGCGCTGATCCTGAAGATTCTGGCAGATGATGCCAGTATTCGCCAGAACACTCAGCCGTGGATGGAAAAGTTACAATGGGCCTTGCGTAATACGCGCCAGGAAAGAAAGGTGCGCCAAGCCTATACGCCCTCCCGTTGAGGGGATGAGGTGGAATCGTGCTGCCCACTGACCTCTTGAGCGCACTGCAGGCTTATGCGCTGAACCGCGATCCTTTGCCCTCCGGGGCACCCCCTGCGCCTCCCGCTTCTCAGGCCGCCTTGACCAGTACGCTGCAATTGGGGCAACAGGTGCAAGGGGTCCTTCTGGCGGAGATTTCATCGGGTCTCTATTCAGTACGTGTGAACACGCAAGTGGTCCAGTTGCCTTTGCCGACGTCATTGCCTGCGGGTACAGGCGTTACCCTTCAAGTATTGACCTTGCAACCCCGCCTGACCTTTGGGGTGGTGAATACCCCCTCGAATCCGGAGGCGGGAACCACGACGCAACTGGGAACCACCGCGCGCATGTTGTCTGACCTGATGCAGGCACCACAAGACCCGGTTCAGGGACTCTTGTCCCGTACCCCCCTGGTGACCTCTTCCGGCGCACTGGATTCCGTGGCCTTGGCCCACTCACTTCAGCAGGCACTCACCGCCAGCGGTTTGTTTTATGAATCCCACCAAGGACAATGGGTGGGTGGGCAACAAAGCACCGCGCAGTTGCGCGCCGAACCCCAAAATCAGCCACAGGCTGCGCTTCTGCCGGGCAGTCTTGGGTCGATGAGCGGAAATGGCACTGCAGGAGCAACACCTTCTTCTGCGCTCACCTCCGGAGTACCGGCACCTCTGCAGGCGTTGGTCCGGCAACCACCGGACAGTCTTGGATCGATGAGCGCAATTGGTCTTGCAGGAGCGGCATCTTCCTCTGCGGCCACCCCCGGAGTGCCGGCGCATCTGCAGGCGTTGGTCCAGCAACAGTTGGGTATTCTGGAGTCGGGGCGGGTACTCTGGCAAGGAATGCTGACCCCCCAACAGGCCTTGAAATGGCAGATTTGGCCGGAGTCTTCCTCACCCTCGGCGCAGGATCAGACCGCCTCCACCTGGCATACGGAAGTCCATCTGGGTTTGCCGGTGCTGGGTGCTGTGTCAGCCCATCTGACCCTGGATTCTCGAGGAGTGACGGTGCGCTTGGGGACCGTCTCTGCATCGACCCGTGCCACTTTGACCCAACATGGATCGGATTTGGTGAAATCCATGCAGGCCAGTGGGCTCAATGTCACGAATTTATCCGTTGTGACTTCTGCCTCTTCGCCGGGGGTGGGAGAGTGAGTACAGGGAATCCACCGCCCCAGCAGGTGGCCGTGGCTTTGGCCTACCTGGGGCAAAACAGTAGCGCCGCACCCAAGGTGGTTGCCAAAGGGCGGGGGCTTCTGGCTCAAGCCATCATCGAAAAAGCTCGGGAGCATGGCGTCTTCGTACACGAGTCCACAGAGTTGGTGGGTTTGCTCATGCAGGTGGAATTGGACAGTCATATTCCGCCTCAACTTTATTTGGCAGTTGCCGAATTGCTGGCTTGGTTGTATCGTCTGGAAGGTAAACAACCCATTCACAGTGAGAACACCCTGGTATGATCAATCCTGATGTTGCCCTGACCATAGAATCTTTTACGCCGGATGAGGAACACGCCTTTCGAATCGATGCGCCCATGGCCGTGCGCGGCATCCTGCGCGACATTGCCCGACACGGAGAAAGAGTGGCTTTGTACTACGGAGCCCATGAAGGAGGAGTGATCGTCACGGTCATTCTGGATTTGGAGACCGACGGATTCTGGCTTGATGCAACAGGCGACACCGAGGTCAATCAACGCATCGAGGCCAGTTCGGAAAAATTCTTTGTGAGTGCGCACCTGCAAGCCAAAATTCAGTTTCCGGTGAAACAACTTGAACTGCAACGACGAGAGGATTCGAATCAATTTTATTTACCCTATCCCGAGTACCTGACCCGGCTTCAGCGACGGGATTTTTTTCGGCTGTATCTTCCTCCGGGGTTGTTGAAATGCCAGGTGGAAGCGAAAGTTGGACAGGAACCCTTGCGTTTTACGGTACGGGATATCAGTGAAGGTGGAGTGGCCTTGTACAGTGAAAGGGTGGAGAATGCATCGCTCAAACCCGCTGACCAGGTGCAGGACTGTCGTTTGACTCTTGAAGATGGAAGCGAGATCGTTTTTGACATTCAAGTGCGTCATTCTGCGCTGACACGCATGCCCTCTGGCGAAGAATTGACTGTAATCGGATGTCGCTTCATCACTCTGTCCTCCCGCATGGCCATGCAACTGCAACGCTACATCACCCGCCGGCAGCGAGAACAACTGCCCTGATCAGACTTGCATGTTCATGATATCCGTATAGGCCGTGACGACCTTGTTACGGATCTGAATTCCGGTTTGAAGGGTGATGGTGGCTTTTTGCATGGCCATCATGGCATCGCTCAAACTGACATTGGAACTTCCTGAGGTGAATTTCTGAGTCAGGGAGTCCGCCTGTGATTGAGATTGGGCGATTTGATCCACGGAATGTTTGAGAAGAGTGGAAAAATCCGCACCTGTGGCAGAGGGACTGGAACGGGAGAGCGGGCGGGAGCCCCCCTGTGCTGCCGTGGCTGCCGCCTGCATCTGCGCCAACAGGCCGTCAACCGCCGAAACATTCATGATCTGGTCTCCTCTCCCATCCTGAGGACAGTGTAGGTTTGTCCCGGTGGATTTGATCAATGAAATACCTTGGGGTTTTCCTCTCTGTTTGACGGACGGAGGGGACGGAAAGAACGCATAATGAACGGGTTGACCACTCCGTATTTCCCTGGACCACCATGGCTGAACTGGTAGAAAACGCACCGCCTCCTTCGCTTTTCAATCAAGCGTGGGGGCGTTTGACGGCGGGCCAGAAAATGGGTCTGGGGGTAGCCCTGGCGGCTTTGGTGGCTTTGATTACGGGTCTTTGGCTGTGGGGAGCCACACCAGACTATCGGGTTCTCTACAGCAATCTCTCGGATCGGGACGGGGGGGCCATTGTCGATTCGTTGCAACAGATGAATGTGCCCTACAAGTTCGCCGAGGGAGGCGGAGCCTTGATGGTTCCCGCCGACCAGGTTCATGAAGTGAGGCTGCATTTGGCGGGGCAAGGTTTACCCAAGGGGGGTACCGTTGGCTTCGAGTTGATGGAGAACGAAAAATTCGGAACCAGCGAATTTCTGGAGCAGGTCAATTACAAACGGGCTCTGGAAGGGGAGTTGGCCCGTTCGGTGCAATCTCTTTCGGCGGTGCAAGCGGCACGCATCCATCTGGCCATTCCCAAGCCAACGGTTTTTGTGCGCGAGCAGGAACTCCCCACGGCTTCTGTGGTGCTGGCTTTATATCCGGGCCGAGCGTTGGATTCCGGACAGGTGAACGCCATCGTCCATCTGGTATCCAGCAGCGTCCCCAAGCTGACACCGCACAATGTGACGGTGGTGGATCAAAGTGGCAATCTGTTAAGTGCCCCCCCTTCTGGAGAAAATTCGGCTCTGGATGCGGAGCAGTTGAAATATGTGCACCAGATCGAGCAGGACGATATCAAGCGTATTGAGGATATTCTGTCACCTTTGGTGGGTTTGGCCAATGTGCATGCCCAGGTAACCGCCGATGTGGATTTTACCCAGTCTGAACAAACCACCGAGGCCTATAAACCCAATCAGCCGCCCAATCAAGCTGCCGTGGTCAGCCAGCAAACCGCGGAGTCCAGCAATATCAATGCACCCGCCGTGGGTGGGGTTCCCGGCGCCCTGACCAACCAACCGCCGGTTCCGGCGACTGCACCCTTGACCGCACCCAATGCTGCCCCCAATCCGGCCAATCCCGTGGCAGGAGCCAATCCCACGGCCCCCGGCGTAAAGTTGGGGCAACCGCCCGGACCTGTCAGCGCAACAACGGTTCAGAATTCCGAAAATACGCACAAGGAAATGACCACCAATTATGACGTCGACCATACCATCAGCCATACCCGCCTGCCCGTTGGAATGGTCCGTCGTTTGTCTGTTGCAGTCATCCTCAATAATCACCGGGTCACGGACAGTGCCGGGAAAGTGAGTGTGCGGCCCTTCAGTGAGGGGGAAAAAACCCAGATGTCCCTGCTGATCAAGGATGCTGTGGGTTTTGATGAAAAGCGTGGCGATGCGCTCAGTCTTTTCAATAGTCCCTTTGCCGATCAGAAAGAAAAAGAACTGGAAATGCCCCTCTGGAAACAACCCGAGAACGTGGCTCTGGTCAAGAATGCTTTGAAATACCTGGTGATCCTTGGGGTGGCGTTGTACCTGATGCTGGGGATCATTCGGCCTGCGGTGCGTAATTTCAATCAGGCGCTCAAACCACCGGTGGCTTCGGTGATGGATGTACTCGAGGAAGGAAGAGAGCGAGAGGGCGAGGAAGCACTGGAAGGTGCCGGGTATGGAGCCAATGGACAGGCGCTTTCCGAAACTTCTCAACATGAAGCCAAGTTGACCAAAGCGCGCGCGATTGCCCTGCAGGAACCGGCGATTGTGGCTTCGGTGTTACGTGACTGGATGCACGGGAATGAGTGACGAAGGCGTCGACAAATGCGCGGTGTTTCTCATGGCCCTGGGAGAAAATGAAGCTGCCGAAGTGTTGAAGCAGTTGTCTCCCAAGGAAGTCCAGAAAATCAGTACAGCCATGGCATCCATGAAGTCTCTGACCAAGGAACAGATCAGTACGGTCTTTGATGAATTCCATCAACTGGCAGGAGAAAAAACGTCGGTGGGCAGTAATTCATCGGATTACATCAAGAAAATGCTCAATCAGGCACTGGGGGATGACAAGGCCGCCGGATTGATCGAGCGGATTTTGCATGGGGGAGACACCAGCGGGATTGAAAGCCTGAAATGGATGGATGCCGTCAGCATTGCCGAGTTGATCAGTAATGAACACCCGCAGATCATTGCGACCATTCTGGCCCATCTCGAACCGGATCAATGCGCGGGTGTTCTGAATGCGTTGACGGAGCGAACCCGAAATGATGTCATCCTGCGTATCGCTACGCTGGATGGAGTGCAGCCCTTGGCATTGCGTGAACTCAATGATGTACTGACCAAACTGTTGATGGGATCGGCGACCACGAAAAAGCGCATCAAGGGGGGAACCAAGGCAACGGCCGAAATTCTTAACTATGTGGGGGGAACGACGGAAGCCTCGGTTATTGAAGCGATGCGCGCCTATGATCCTGATTTGGCCCAGAAGATTCTCGATGAGATGTTTGTATTCGATAATGTAATGGAGATTGATGATCGTGGTATCCAGTTGATCCTGCGCGAAATACAGTCCGAATCGTTGATCGTGGCGCTCAAGGGTGCCAGTCCTGAATTGCGTGAAAAAATCTTCAAGAATATGTCGCAGCGTGCAGCTGAAATGATGCGCGAGGATCTGGATGCCAAGGGACCGGTGCGGGTCAGCGATGTGGAAGCGGAGCAGAAGGAAATCATCAAGACTATTCGGCGCATGGCCGATGAAGGGCAGATTGCCCTGGGAGGAAAAGGAGATGACGCTTTTGTCTGAGTTTGAAGGAAAGGGACAGATACCCGTGGGCGCATTCACGCGCTGGGAATTTCCGAGTTTTGACCCGGCGCATTCCAAGGTAAGCCCTTCGTCCCTCAGTTTGTCTCCGCTGTCCGAGTCTGCCCCTTCTCCACTGGTTTTGCCCACGGCGGCAGAACTGGAAGTCATTCACCAGCAGGCCGAACTGGAAGGACATCGCCAGGGCTATCAAATCGGCTATGACGCGGGGTACGCAGAAGGGCGGAATAAAGTAACCGAGGTGGTGGCGCAATTGGCCGCCACCTTGGACTCCTTGACGAAACAACTGCATGAGGTGGATCAAAAGGTGGTGGAGGATCTTCTGGCGTTGTCTCTCGAGGTGGCCCGTCAGATGGTTCGTCAGGCGTTACAGGTGCGTCCCGAATTGATTCTGCCTGTGATTCGGGAAGCCTTGCAGATGCTGCCTCATTTCAATCAAGCCGCCCATCTTACCTTGAATCCGGCCGATGCAGTCCTGGTACGGGAGAATTTGGGCGAGCATCTGTCTCATAGTGGATGGAAAATTCTGGAAGATGCAACCTTGGAACGGGGGGGGTGCAGGCTGGATACGGCCCATAGTCAGATCGATGCTTCGTTGACGCACCGCTGGCAGAATGTGGTGGCCACCCTGGGTCAGGGATTCGATTGGTTGGAGGGAAACGGACCATGACGATTTCTGATCGAAACGAAGGTTGGCGTGAAAGTTTGGCGGCTGCCCGGGATGCCGTTGCCTTGACCAACCCATTGCAAGTGAGCGGACAGTTGGTCAAGGCAACGGGACTGGTGATGGAAGCGGTGGGATTACGTCTGCCGGTGGGCAGCACGTGCGTGATCGAATTGCCCCATCACCGAATCGAAGCGGAAGTAGTGGGGTTTGCGGGAGAGCGCCTGTTTCTCATGCCGGAAAATGAAGTGCATGGTTTGATTCCCGGAGCGCGCGTCGTTCCTGCGGAAATTCCGCCCACGTTCACCCCTTTGGGTAAACGTCTGCTTCCCCGTCGTCGCCTCAGTGACCGGGTGCGTCATCTGCCTGTGGGAGAAAGATTGTTGGGCCGTGTGGTGGATGGTGCCGGACGCCCATTGGATGCATTGGGTCCTTTAGGGGAGGGGGAGGCTGCTCCGTTGCAAAGCCGCCCCATCAACCCCTTGGACCGAACGCCCATCAGCAAGCCTCTGGATGTTGGTGTGCGCGCCATCAATGCATTGTTGACCGTTGGCCGGGGTCAGCGCATGGGGTTGTTTGCGGGCAGCGGCGTTGGCAAGAGTGTTTTGTTGGGAATGATGGCTCGTTTCACCGAGGCCGAAGTGATCGTGGTGGGCCTGATCGGGGAACGGGGGCGCGAAGTACGCGAATTCATCGATGACATTCTGGGCGAGGAAGGGATGGCAAGGGCTGTGGTCGTGGCGGCTCCGGCCGATACCAGTCCGCTTTTGAGATTGCAGGGCGCCGCCTATGCCACCACCATTGCGGAATATTTTCGGGATCAGGGGCAGAATGTCCTTCTTATCATGGATTCATTGACGCGCTATGCCATGGCCCAGCGCGAAATTGCCCTGGCGATTGGGGAGCCACCGGCCACCAAAGGCTACCCTCCCTCGGTCTTTGCTCGTTTGCCCAAACTGGTGGAACGTGCAGGAAATGGAGTCGAGGGAGGCGGGTCGATCACTGCCTTTTATACTGTTCTCACAGAGGGCGATGACCAACAGGACCCCATCGCCGACAGCGCCCGGGCCATTCTTGACGGGCATATCGTATTGTCGCGCCGTTTGGCGGAACAAGGGCATTATCCCGCCATCGATGTGGAAGCCTCCATTAGTCGGGCGATGAATCAACTGGTTTCTGCGCGCCAGATGACGCAGGTGCAACGGTTCAAGCAACTCTATGCCCACTACCAGCGCAACCGTGATCTGGTGAGCGTGGGTGCCTATGTTCCAGGTTCGGATCCCTTGCTGGATGAAGCCATACAGAGGTATCCTGACATGGAACATTATCTGGTACAAGGGATCCAGGAGCAGGCGGGCCTGGAGTCGGGAAATGAACAATTTCTTAACCTGTTTGGGAGCGTTGCATCGTGACTCGTCCTTTCCCGTTGGAAATCTTGAAAACGCTCTCCAAAACACGGAGCGATCAAGCGAGCAGGAAGTTGGGTCAGGTCAACCGACGCCACAATGAAGAACAAAAAAAACTGGACATGTTGATCCGGTTTCGTGAGGATTACGAAGGGCGTTACCAGGCGGTCATGCAGGTGGGCGGTGCCTTTGAAACTCTGATGAATTTCCAGCACTTTCTGGGACGGTTGGATGAGGCTGTCCGGCAGCAGCAGGTTGTGGTGGCGCAAGTGGGCAGTGAAGTGAGCCAGGGGCAGGTGACGGTTCAGAAGGCCCATCGTCAGGTGCGCTCCATGGAGGTATTGTCCGAACGTCATTGCTCCAAAGAACAGGAACGGACGACCCGAATCGAACAAAAAGCACTGGATGAGCAGGTGGGGCAAAAAATCGCGCATCTATTATCGGAAGCCAAGTGAAAGGAGTGTCATGATGCAACCCGTACCCGTGGTTCGTAACGCGCCAGTTTCCGGAGCCAACAAGCCTGCCCGTTCCACTGCCCAACAGACCGGAGAGGGGAGTTTCACGGCACTATTGTCTCAGCGCTTGTCTGACCATGGGGCCTCGGCTCAACGTCCGCAAAGCGTTACGGGAACGTCAGTTTCCGTTCATGGTCCAGAGGAACAGTCCCCCCATGCTTCTGAGGGTCGTTCACCCCCCACGAAGGGTTCTCAGTCGGGAGGCACCGCCAATTCCGGGGTGACCAAAAGTCAGACGCCCGCCGTTCAAACGATTTCTGCGCATTCCGCAGAAAAAAAGCAACAGATCCAAGGCCAACTTCAGGCCCTTGATCCCTCTCAAATGGCGGGCGGGGCCATCGAGGGCGGAGCAACCACCGCCGTGGTCGCAAATTTGGGGACGAACGTTTCTTCGGCCAATGGAACGGTGGTATCCCAACCGACTACCAAAAAGTCTTCTCAGAGTTCTCTGGCAGGACAAATGGGGGTGGCGGCGTTGATGCCTCCCCATGTGTGGATGCCACCAGCGAAAACGGAACAAACGCCTGTGCCTTCGGAGGCAGCCGTTGGGGGAGCTGCCGCCCTGTCTTCTTCCGCGGGGGCCGCTGGGGGAACCGGGCAAGGGTCGGTGGTGCAGAAGAATGCGGCAACAACAACGTCTTTGACCTCCGGAAACGAGCCGAATTTTTCGCTTTCGGTGGGTGGGAATGGGTCTTTTTCCCTATCCTCCGGCGTGGGAACTTCCGGCGGTCAGGGGAGCCCTGATTCCTTGGCGGTTTCTTTGACCTCTCCCTCTGCGCATACGGCACCGGGACATTCTGCACTCAATGGCCTTCTGATGTCCTCGAGCGGCGCTACCGTCGGCGCAGAGACGGCATCTTCGAGCATAATGATTCCCGTTGGGCAAATGGGTTGGGGAACGGAATTTTCCCAGAAGGTGACCTGGATGGTAGGCCAGTCCCAGCAAAGTGCCGAATTGCATCTCAATCCCCCGGATCTGGGGCCCATGAGCGTCGTGGTGCAGGTGTCGGGGGCCCAGGCCGATGCCTTCTTTAGTTCGCCTCATGCGGCGGTGCGTGAGGCAATTCAACACGCGCTTCCCCATTTGCGGGAAATGTTGGCAGGGAGCGGATTGTCTCTTGGGCAAGCGACCGTGAGCGATCAGGGGGCGCAGGGTTCTCCTTCGCAGCGACAGATGGCGCGAGAAAATTTCTCTGCCACGAAACGCACGCTTGAGGTATCCTCTGTGCCCATGGGCGCAAGGGGGGGAGTGATCCGACAGGGGGTTGGGTTGGTGGATACCTTTGCGTGATGGTTACCTTATTTGGGGACGAGTGACGAGATGTCAACGAAAAAAGATGATAAAAAAGCATCCGCTGAGGTAGAGGAAGTTCCTCGCAAGTCCAAGAAAACTCTGATTCTCATCATTGCAGCCGTGCTGGTGGTGCTGGCAGCGGGCGGTGGGGCGGCCTGGTTCTTTTTGGTTAAAAACAAGGCTCATGCGGAAGAAAACAAGAAAAAATCCTCCGAACCTACGGCTCCCGCCCTGTTTGTTCCCCTGGATCGATTTACGGTCAATCTGGTTCAGGAGCAAGGAGATCAGGTGATGCAACTGGGCATTACCCTGAAGACATACGATCCGGAACTGGAAGAAAAAATCAAGAAAGAAATGCCGGAGATCCGCAGTCGCTTGCTGGAACTGCTTTCCAGTAAACGGGCTTCGGAATTGCAAACCCTGCAAGGCAAGAAACGGTTGGCTGCAGAAATTCTCTATTTGACCAACAAGATTCTGGGATTCAAGAAAACCCCTCCCCCCGATCTTTCACCGCCTGCTGCTCCCGTGGCACAGACACCTGTTGCCCCTGTTTCGGGAAGTTCGGGCGGTTTATCTGCGGCTTTGCAACAGGCGGACGTCAATCCCGTGGTTCCAGCGCCTCAAAAACCGGTATCGGTCAAGGATTTTTTGCCCGAACCCAACGAAGATGGGGGTAGCCGGGATGGCGTGGTGGATGTTTTATTCACGGATTTCATCATCCAATAGACCATGAACAGCGATTTCCTTTCTCAGGAAGAAGTCGATTCCCTATTACGCGGTGTGACGGGTGAGGGGGGAGAGGAATCTGCCCAAGCCGGAGAGGAATCTCATGAAGGGGCTCGCCTCTACAATCTGGGAAAGCAGGAACGAATCGTGCGTGGGCGTATGCCTACCATGGAGATCATCAATGAACGTTTTACGCGTTTGTTCAGAATTGAGTTATTCAATTTGGTACGGCGTGCAGCGGATGTCTCGGTGGGGCAGTTGCGGGTGCTCAAGTTCAGTGAATTCATACGTAACCTGCAGGTCCCGGCCAATATCAATCTGGTTCAAGCCAAGCCTTTACGGGGAAATGCGCTCTTCGTTTTTGATCCTAATTTGATTTTTCTGGTGGTGGATAATTTGTTCGGGGGGGATGGACGATTTCATACCCGCGTGGAAGGACGGGAATTTACCCAGACGGAACACCGCATCATCCAGAAGATGCTGGATGCTTTATTTCTGGCTTATGGCAAGTCCTGGGATGGGATTTACCCCCTGGAATTTCAGTTCGTTCGTTCCGAAATGAACCCCCAGTTTGCCAACATCGCAACCCCCAACGAAGTGGTGGTTGCCACCACGTTTGATGTGGAATTTGGGGGAGGCGGGGGAGGCGGAGTACATATCTGTTTGCCTTATTCCATGATCGAACCCATTCGGGAACTGCTTTACAGTTCCATGCAGGGAGATCACCTGTCTCTGGACCGACGCTGGATGCAACTGCTCTCGCTTCAGGTGCAATCCGCCATGATCGAGTTGGTGGCGGAATTGGCAGAGGGGCGCGTTACTGTGGCACAACTCCTGAATCTCAAGCCCGGCGATGTGATTCCCCTCAAAATGAATGAACTGGTACAGGGTAAGGTGGACAATGTGCCTGTCATGGAGTGCCACTATGGCGTTTTCAACAACCAGTATGCCTTGAAAGTCGAGCGTCTTTTGTCTGCTTCGGAGGGGCTCAACGGAGAAGGAATGAAACAATGAATGAAGAAGATCAGGAAATTAGCGCAGATGACTGGGGTGCAGCCATGGCGGAACAGGCGGCGGCCACCAGCACGGTGGATCCCTCTTCGCTGACGGAAGCCCATGCCTTGGCCGAGGAGCGCCCTTTCTCTCCGCCCCTTCAGACAGAACCCCATGTCTTTCAGACCTTTGGGCAGGAACCACCGGTGTCCGGGCATCAGGACCTGGAAATGATCATGGACATTCCGGTCAATATTACCGTGGAGTTGGGGCGTACCAAGATGCCCATCAAAAACTTGTTGCAGCTGGCTCAAGGATCCGTGGTGGAATTGAGTGGTATGGCGGGAGAACCTCTGGATGTGTTGGTGAACGGGTTTTTGATCGCGCAAGGGGAAGTGGTGGTGGTCAATGAGAAATTCGGCATTCGTCTGACGGACATCATTACGCCTTCGGAACGCATGCGTCGTTTGAATCGATGAAGTTTCTTGTTTTTGTCATGGGGCTGGGTGTCGGCCCGGAGTTGGTTTGGGCTCTGGAGTCCGGGAGTGGACACGTTACCTACGCACCACCGACGGTGCTGACCTGGACCACCGGAATACAGATCGTCCTGAGTCTGGGGCTGGTATTGGCCCTGATGGCGGGGGTGGCTTGGGCTTTGAAAAAGTTTCAGTGGGCCTCTTCCTCCGCAGGGAAAGGCAGGCAGTCATTGCGTATCGTCAGTTCCCTGGCCGTGGGGCAGCGTGAACGGGTAGTGGTGGTGGAAGTTCAGGATACGTGGGTGGTGGTGGGCGTCGCCCCTGGTCAGGTCCAGACCCTGCACATATTGCCCAGACCCGGTGGAAAGGACAGGGAGTTGGAGGGGTGAGAAATTCGGTGAAATGGGGCCTGGGGCTTTTACTGGGGGGGTGTGTGGAAGGGGTATGGGGAGCGACTCTGCCGGGTATCGGGGTAATCAGTACACCCGGTACGGGAGGAGTGCAAACCTACTCTTTCAGTCTGCAAACCCTGATCCTGCTCACTTCCCTCAGTTTCTTGCCAGCCTTGCTGTTGATGATGACGGGGTTTACGCGCATCATCATCGTGCTCTCCCTCATGCGTTCGGCGCTTGGGACCCAGACCTCTCCTCCCAATCAAGTTCTGATTGGGTTGGCCCTGTTTCTGACATTTTTTGTCATGGCCCCGGTGTACGATAAAGTGTATACCACGGCTTGGGCCCCCTATAGCGAAGAAAAAATCTCTCTTCAGGAGGCGGTGGATCGAGGCAGTATTCCCCTGAAAACCTTCATGCTTCACCAAACCCGTGAAAGTGACCTGGCGCTGTTCGTCAAGATATCCAATAGCGCTGCGTTGCAAACACCGGATCAGGTCCCCTTCAAGGTGTTGGTTCCGGCCTTTGTGACAAGCGAGTTGAAAACCGCTTTTCAGATTGGCTTCGTCATCTTCATTCCCTTCCTGATCATCGATATGGTTGTGGCCAGTGTGTTGATGTCCATGGGGATGATGATGGTCTCACCATCGGTGATTTCTTTGCCTTTCAAGTTGATGCTGTTCGTCCTGGCGGATGGCTGGAACCTGCTCATCGGTTCCCTGGTGCAGAGTTTCAATCCATGATGACGCCTGAAAGTGTCATGACCCTGGGTCAGCAGGCACTGACCCTGGCGGTGGTCGTGTCGGCCCCCATCCTGTTGGTGGCGCTGGGCATCGGATTGATCATCAGTATTTTTCAAGCTGCTACCCAGATCAATGAAATGACCCTGTCCTTTATTCCGAAAATGTTGGGGTTGGTGTTGGTACTGGTCATTCTCGGACCCTGGATGATCAGTTTGATGGTGGACTACATTCACCGTCTTTATGAAGGAATCCCCGCCATGGTGGGTTGATCATGGATCTGTTGACGGTCACCTCCACGCAGTGGGATGCCTGGATCGCCCAGTTTTTTCTTCCCTTGGCCCGAATTTTGTCGGTACTGGCCACGGCCCCCGTGCTCGGACAATCGCCTGCTCCGGTACAGGTGCGGATTGGTCTTGGCTTGGCTTTGACCCTGGTCATCGCGCCGGCTCTTCCTCCGACCCATCCCTCTGTGAGCCTGGTCACCCTCGAGGGGGGGATGCTTCTGCTGGAGCAAATAGGGATTGGCCTTATTCTGGGTTTTTGTTTGAACATCGTTTTTGCGGCGGTGACCATGGCGGGCGATATGATGGGGCTGCAAATGGGGTTGGGGTTTGCCAGTTTCTATGATCCCACTCATGCAACTTTTCGACCCTTGGTTGGACAGTTTTTGACGATTCTTTTTACGCTGATTTTTCTGTCCATGGATGGACATCTGCTGGTCATCGATGCATTGGCAGATAGTTTTCAGCAAATTCCTTTGGATCCTGCCTTGCAATTCCATGCTCAGGGGTGGCAAATCGGGCTGGTCTGGGCGGGGGCATTGTTCGTGGATGCATTGCGACTGTCCTTGCCCGTATTGGCGGCTTTGCTCGTTACCAATCTGGGTCTGGGCGTATTGACACGCGCGGCTCCCCAGTTGAATCTTTTTGCGGTGGGTTTCCCGTTGACCCTGGCGGTAGGGTTCATCGTGCTGGACTTTTCCCTACCTGCCTTGCCTGTTTTGGCGGAGCGGATGATTCATGCCAGTATCGAGATGGGGCTACGAATGACCACTGGACTGCTGCATTGACTATGGACAAATGTAATCAGCGCAGATAGTTGAACAATGACAGACTGGAGATGGAAGTGAAGGACTGCATGGCGGCTTGCAAACTGAGTTTTTCCTGGGACAGAAGACTGAGGGTTGAGGTGTAATTGGTATCCTGTATTTGGGATATGGTCGACTGGTACTGAATGTTCAGACTGTTTTCTGTTGCCGTCAGGTTGGTCAGGGTGCTGAGGTTGGTTCCCAAGGCAACATTGCCGGTCAGGATGGCGTTGAGTCCCTGATTCAGATTTCCTTCGGCGGTCTGAAGTTGTTGGGTGAAATTGCTGGATGCGGTACTGTTTCCCGCGGGCAAGGGGGTGTTGAGTAGAGTGATGAGGTTTTGTACCGTCTGAAAAATGGGGACATGGGTGCTGGGAGCCACGTTGAAACTGTCTCCGTTGGCCGGTTGCCCCTGAATGTTGAACTGAATGCCGTTGAAGGCGATGGTTTGACCGCTGGTGTAGGGTTGATTGGCCGATGGAAGGCTGGCGGCGGGCAGTGCTACGCCACTGGCATCGGTACCGGACACGGTGTAGGTCGTGACTCCTGCGGTGATACTGAAAGTCAGGGTGTAGTGGTTGCCCTGTTGGGCAGGGGTGGGGGGTGGGGAGGCCAAACCGCCTTGACTGATGGCGCCAGAACCCGCATTGCTGGCAGAGTTGCTGGTGACGAAGTACCCGTTCCCATTGGGAATGCTCATGAACAGGTCGGCGCCGTTGACGTTGGTGGGCATACTGCGCCCACTGGCCACTTGCATCAGTTGTTGCCCGCTGTTGCCTTGATATTGTACCCCGCTGGAGGTGACGATAAAGGGTTTGGTAGATCCTTTGGTGCCTGAAAACAGATAGTTCCCCGTTCCGTCCTGACTGTTGGCCAGCCCGATCAGTTGAGTGAGTTGTTGCTGGAGCGTGGTGGCCAGAGTCTGGCGGTTGGAATTGTTGAGCGACGCATTATTGGCCGAGATAACCGTGGATTGGACGTTTTGTACCAGGGTGGTGATGTTTTGCAGGACACTGGAGGCCATGGACATCTGGTTCTGGGCCGCCGTGATGTTGTTTTGATACTGGGTATTCATGCCGGCGGCCTGCGTCAGATCGATGATCTGGGCGGCTCCGGCAGGATTGTCTGCCGGGGTGTTGATCTGTTTACCGGAAGACAGTTGCAACTGGGTATTGAGCAGTGCCGACTGCTGCTGGTTCATGGCCTGGATGCTGTTATCGTAAAAGGTGCCGGTACTGATGCGAACCATGGTGGTGACCTCCTTTAGTTGAGCATGCCGAGGACGGTGGTAAACATGGTATTGGCCACTTGAATGGCCTTCCCGGCGGCCTGATAGGCTTGTTGAAATTGAATCAGGTTGGCGGCTTCTTCATTCAGGTTGACCCCCGAAATGGACTGCTGATTTTGGGTCGTCTGATTGACCAGATTGGTTTGAGCAGTGGACTGGACTTGCAGTTGGCTGGTTTGCGTTCCTACCTGGTTGACCAACTGGGCGTAGGCACTGGCGAAATTGGCGGTGCCCCCCAGCAAGGTATTCTGGGATTGCAGCGCGCCCATGATCACGGCATTATTGCCGTCCGTGCTCGCACCGGTATTGGCGCTGACGGTGAAAACATCGTTGGTCTGCGGAGTCCCGTTCAAGGTGGTACTCCATCCGTTATAACTGATTGTTCCTCCGGGGGTATAGGAGGCACCTGAGGCGAGCGTCGTTCCTGTGGTACTGTCCGTGACGTTGTAGGTGGTGGGACTGGTGAAGGTGAGGGTGACCGTGTCCTGCAGATTCGGGTTGAGGGGGAGGCCCGAGGTGACTGCAGGCGCAGACAAACTTCCAGTCCCGATATTGGTCGAGGAAGCATTGCCCTGAACAGGAATGGCGGCAGCAATTTTTGTGGGATCGGTAAGAATGACCTTCAAATTCTGGGCCCCGTTGATGGTGGGCTCGATCAGATAACTGTTCCCTGCGTTGGGCGTGGCTGACACATTAAGAGAAAGTCCGTCAACGTTCATGGGCATCGTGCTGCTGGTGGTGATACTCTGGTCGGACAGGCGCGTCAGGGTGTACTGGCTCCCGTTATAGGACAGGGTGTAATTGCTTCCCGTCAACGCGCTGGCCTGGGTGATGGTGGCGCTGACTGTGGCGGCCCCCGTATTGGCCTGGTTGGCAATGACCACGGGAGAGGCAATGTGAAACAGGGGGGTGCCCAAAGCCCCGTTGAGATCCTGACCCTGGAGCTGCTGGGCATTGATGGTCATGCCCAAACCGGTGGCGATCAATCCCAACTGACTTTGGGTGGGGACCAGACTTTGATTCTGAAAGGCCATCAACCCTCCCAGATTCCCTCCCTGGATACTGTTGGAGGGAAGGCGCAGGGTGCTCCCACTGGGTGTGACATAGGCGATATCGAGTTGGGCAGGATTGGACTGAGCGGGAACGGCTTTCAGCGTCATGGCCTGGTTGCCGACCACCAGGGGTTGTCCGTTGCCAATATACACGGTGTCTGATCCGTTGGATTGTTTGAGTACGGTGGCATTGATCTCCTGACTCAGTTGACTGATCAACTGGTTGCGCTGGTCAAGCAGGGAATTGGGCTGCTGGGATGTACTGCTGGCCGAGGACGTGAGGATGCTCTGGTTCAGGGACGCGATTTGTTTGGCATAGGCATTGATATTCACGACACTGGAACTGATTTGCTGGTTGGTGCTGGTGGCCAACCCAGTCATGACCTGATTCAGGGTTTGAAAGGTACCGGTCAATGATTGGGCATTGCTGATCAAACCTTGACGTGCCGCAATGGAGGCAGGTGCGTTCGAGACCCCATTGACGGCGCTGAAAAAGTTTTGCAGCGCAGGAGACAACCCGGCCGCAGGATCGGCAATGATGTTGTTGATTTGTTGGATCTGGTTGTAATAAGTCGTCAACTGACTGGAAGTGGATTGCTGTTGTTGCAACTGGGTATTGATGAAACTGCTATAGATGCGCTGTACCGTGGTGACATTGACCCCTTGACCAATGAATCCATTGGCTGTGCCCAGCGAGGGCAGGGCCGCCTGTATGGTTTGCTCGCGGCTATAACCTGGAGTGGAAGCATTGGCAATATTGTTTCCGGTGGTGAGCAAACCGGCCTGGGCCGCATTCAATGCGCTGATTCCAATGCTGGTCATCATATCAGTCATGGCGAACTCCCAAGGGTTTGAGGGGAATCCCCTTCTTCACCAGGTTATCGGCCGTGGGGACGACAACTTTAGAAAGAGGGGAAGAAGGGTGTGAAATGGAGGAATGGGGGGACAACTGTTTAACGATCAGGTCTGCCAATCCCAATCCACCATGTCCCTTGGACGCATTCTGAGCCAATTGTTTGTCCAGCATTTCCGTGAACATCTTGGTTTGTTGACTGTCACCCAGGCTATCCTGGGGCACCGTGGCGCGCATGGATTTCATCATCATGTTCATGAAGACGGTTTCGAACTGCTTGGCGACCTGCGGAAGCGATTTGTTCGGATCCTGGTGCGCTTTCAAACGCAGTGCACCCAATGCCTGGCTGTCAAAGGCCAGGCGGGCGTTGGGGTCGACGGAGAGAGGGGGGGAGTCGTGGGCCATGTCAAATGATCTCCAGATCGGCGTGCAATGCGCCCGCCGCTTTCATGGATTGAAGGATGGACAACAGGTCTTCCGGTTTGGCACCCAGGGTATTCAGCGCACGGATGACCTGATTGAGGGAAACCCCTTTATTGAGCAAAATGAGTGCGCCCTTGTCCTCTTTGATGTTGACGGCAGCTTGTCCGGTTTGCACGGTACTTCCATTGGATAACGGATTGGGTTGGCTGACCTGGTTGAGCGCGCTGATGACCACGGTGAGATTACCGTGGGCCACGGCGCATTCTTCCAATGTGACATTCTGATTCATCACCACGGAACCGTTGCGGGCATTGATGATGACCTTGGCTTCTTGAATTCCTGCATCCACCTGAAGGTTTTCCAGGCGGGACATGAACTGAACTCGGGCCGTACCCCCAGGTGCCCGAACCTGAAGGGTTCGTCCATCGAGAGCTGCAGCGATGGGTTGGCCCAATGCCAGTTGTTGATTGATGACATCTGCCATTTGAGTGGCGGTGGTGAAATCCATTTCATTCAATTCGAGCGTGATGTAGTCCCCCTGGGAAAAGGGAGAATTAACCAGACGCTCCACCGTGGCTCCGCTGGGAATGAGACCGACGCTTTGATGATTGACCAGAACCTTGGATCCTTTGGCTCCTCCTCCTACCCCTCCCACCAGCAGGTTTCCCTGCGCCATGGCGTACACCTGCCCATCCGCCCCCTTGAGCGGCGTCATCAACAGGGTACCCCCCAGCAGGCTGTTGGCATTCCCGACGGAGGAGACGGTGACATCGATGGTTTGTCCAGGACGGGAAAAAGGCGGCAGGTCAGCAGTCACCATCACCGCCGCCACATTCTTGAGCATGGTCTGGAGAACACTGGCGGGAGGGGTATTGATCCCCATCCGGGTCAGCATGTTGAGGAAACTCTGAACGGTAAAGGGGGTCAGGATGGTCATGTCCCCGGTGCCATCCAGACCGACCACCAGCCCATAACCGATCAACTGGTTATGCCGGACCCCCTGGATGGTGGCGAGGTCTTTGATACGCCGGGCTTCGGCGCCCAGAGAGCATGCCAGCAAGGAGGTGATCAGGAAGAAGGTCAGGATAGCGCGCATGACGTACTCAGAACGGTACGGAGGACAGGAAAAAATGCCCGAGCATGCTTTTGATCGCAGCATTATCGATGTTGGTGTTTCCTCCTCTGTATTCGATTTGGGCATCGGCCACCTGGGTGGAGGGGATGGTGTTGTTGTATTGGACGTAAACCGGGTTGATGACACCGGAGATTCGGATGTACTGATCGGTTTGGTTGACGGAGACCAATTTCTCTCCACTGACCTTCAGGTTGCCATTGGGGAGTACCTCGATGACGGTGGCAGTGATGGAACCGGATAGGAAATTATTGCCGTTGTTGTTGTTGGTGTTGGTCAACTTGTTGGAGGAGGAACTGTTCGAGGTGATTCCGTCCAGTATGTGTTGACCAGTCACTGCCCCGATGATGGCAGGGGTAGTGGAACTGATGGACCCGGCATGGATCAGGGAATTTCCATCGGCTTCCGTGGCATTGGAACTTTCCTGAAGCAGGATCTGAATGGTGTCGCCCAGATTGCGGGCCCGCACATCTTCAAACAGCGGGTGCTGGCCATAGCCGACTTGATAAATTCCGCCCGTATCTGGGGGAATGGTTTTATACAAGTCAAGGGGACGCGCTGTCAATGGATTAGTGATATGGGTGGACGGAGTGGCCGTGCAGCCACCCAGGGTCACGAGCAAGAAAAGAACCACGCATCTTTGATAACAGGGGCGCATGATGGCCTATCTCATGGTGGCCAAGGTTTGCAGCATCTGCCCTGAGGCCTGGACCGCCTGAGAATTGATTTCGTAGGCGCGTTGGGTTTCTATCATGTTGACCAGTTCTTCCACCACGCTGACATTGGAAGTTTCCACATATCCCTGGTTCAAGGTTCCCGCACCATTCAAGCCCGGCGCACTTAAATTGGGCGTGCCGGAAGACTGGGTTTCCAGATACAGGTTTCCCCCCATGCTTTGCAGATTAGTGGAATTCATGAAGGTGGCCAACTGGAGACTTCCCACCTGGAGGGGATTGACGATCCCGGCCTGGGTGACGGATACGGTTCCATCACTTCCGATGGTGATGCTGGTGGAATTGAGGGGAATCGTGACGGCAGGCTGGACCTGATAGCCTGCGGCAGTGACCAGATTGCCCTGATTGTCCGTTTGAAAGGAGCCGTCCCGGGTATAGGCGATGGTTCCATTGGGTAACAGGACCTGAAAGAAGCCGTTCCCATTGACGGCGATATCCAGGGCATTGCCGGTTTGCTGGAGATTGCCCTGGGTCATGATGCGTTCGGCCGCCAGAGGTTGCACCCCGGTGCCGAGTTGCATGCCGGAAGGGTACATGGTGATCTGCGAAGATTGAGCACCAGGCTGGTAGATGGTCTGGTAGAGCAGGTCTTCGAATACTGCGCGCGATTTTTTGAATCCGTTGGTTCCCACGTTGGCCAGATTATTGGAAATCACATCCATCTGGGTTTGTTGGGCCTCGAGTCCGGTCTTTGAAATCCATAGAGAACGTTGCATGATTGAGTATCTCCCTTAGCGGAGTGAGGCCAGGATCTGGGTGGCGAGTTGGTCGTTGGATTGCGCGGTTTGGAGCATTTGCATGTGCATTTCAAATTGTTTTGAGATGGAAATAATATCGACCATGGCGGAAATGGCATTGACGTTGCTGCTTTCCAGGGTTTCTGGCGTGAGGGTGACGGTGGTGCTGGGTGGAACCGGCTTTTGGTCACGGGTGCGGAACAGTCCGTCTTCTCCGCGATATAACTGGTCTTCGGAGGGATCCACCAGTCTCAACTTGCCCACGGTGGTACTGGGCATGGGCGGAATGCCGCCGGGGACTGTGGAAATGGTCCCGTCCGGTCCGATGGTCACCTGAGTGTTCGGGGGGATATCGATCTGATCCCGCGCCACCAATTCGCCATTGTCATCGATGACGGGGTAACCAGTATTGGTTTGCAGAATTCCGTCCGTGGACACCTGCAGGTTTCCGTTCCGGGTATAAGCCTCCGTGCCGTCCGGCAAAAGAACGGCAATCCAGCCCTTGCCGGTGATCCCGACATCGAGGCTCCTGCCGGTATGGGTGAGCGTGGCGGGAGTGAGATCATAGCCGGATAAGCCGTTGACGACGAAGGTACGGGTGGGCAATCCTTCTCCCGTGAGAGGGATGGCGCGGAAACTGTCGATGGCACTGCGGTAACCCGTCGTGTTGTTGTTGGCCAGATTGTTTGAAATGGTGGCCTGGCGCTCCAGAATATGGGAAGCGCCGGTCATGGCAGTGTAGATGAGACGGTCCATGGCGAATGTCCTGTGCTTATCTCAGATTGACCAGGGTTTGTGTGAGTTGATCTTCCGTCTTGATGGTCTGGGCATTGGCTTGATAGTTGCGTTGAGCCGTGATCATGTCCACCAGTTCGGAAGTGAGATTGACGTTTGAACCTTCCACGGCACCGGATTGAATCGCTCCCAAATTTCCGCTGCCCGGTGCGCCCACCAGGGCGGATCCTGAGTTGAAACTTTCTTGCCACTGGTTATTTCCCAGGGACTGGAGGCCTTGGGGATCTGCAAAATTAGCAAGCGCGACCTGTCCCAGATTTTTTGACTGTCCGTTGGAATAATTACCCTGAATGATCCCGGTGGGACTGGTGGTAAATCCACTCAGCTGTCCTGAAGCGTAGCCGTTTTGTGACAACTGGTTGACGCCAAAGGGAGAACCATACTGAGTCGAAGTGGCAAAACCCAGTGTGATGCTCTGGGGCGTGGTTGCGCCATTGGTGAGGGGCAGGGAAACGGCGATCTGTCCCAACTGCAAGGGGGGGGCGGCGGCAGGACTGGTCAAGGTGCCGCTGGAATTGAAGCCCAGAGTGCCAATGGGAGTGGGGGCGGCGGGGGGAACAACGGCGGGGACGG
>NZ_JPOQ01000010.1 GCF_000735045.1 Ferrovum myxofaciens | reverse complement strand
AATCTATGCCCATGCCTATTGCCGCATCACCAGTTACCTGCAAACCATGGCTTACAAAGGGGTCAATCCCATGATTGCCATTCAAATGGCTTTGGCTGGTGAATTAGGGGGCGAGTAGTTACCTTAAAATGAAAAAACGGGTTCTGTGTGAATCGTGATTTGTCCCAGCAATTCAGAGACCCGTTCATTGAGGGGATGCTTGATGATCTCCATGGGTTCCCCTTCCTGCACGACACGACCCTGTTCGTAGATAATCAGTTTGTCCGCCAAGGCCAATGCTTCGCTTAGATCATGGGTAATCAGAATCATGGGGATCCCCAACTTTCTCTGGAGCAGTTTAAGTTCCGTTCTGATCATCTTGCGAACCGAAATATCCACCGCAGCCAGCGGTTCGTCCAGCAGCAGAATCCTGGGTTTTCTCATCAAGGCGCGAGCCAGGGCCACCCGCTGCTTTTGACCCCCTGAAAGTTCCTTGGGGTAACGATTCTCCAGTCCTTCAAGTTGAAATAACGTAATCATTTCATGGAATTCTTCAGCCGCCGGGCCGGGTGCTTGATGACCATAAAGAATATTTTGACGAACTGTCATATGTGGAAACAGCGCATAGTTCTGGGGCAAATACCCAATTTCTCTCCTTTGTGGGGGAAGATCAATGGTGGCAAAGGAATCAAAAAAAACCCGCTCACCCACTCGAATATAGCCTTCATCCATCGGTGAAAATCCTGAAATCGCCTGCAATGTCATTGACTTGCCAGATCCAGATGGACCAAAAATCACCACGATTCCTTCCCGGGAAACCCAGTGGACATCAAGAGTAAATCCTTCAAGATTTTTCTTGAGTCGGATAGTTACATCCATCTGCTGCGACTCAGTTTTCCTGCCAAATAAACAACGAACACTGAAATGCCGGTCAGTACCCAGGCAAGTTGCCCTGCCCTGGTATCATCGCCTGCCTGAAAAGCCGAATAGATGGACAGCGAAAGGGTACTGGTCCTTCC
This sequence comes from Ferrovum myxofaciens, assembly GCF_000735045.1. Classification (GTDB taxonomy): domain Bacteria; phylum Pseudomonadota; class Gammaproteobacteria; order Burkholderiales; family Ferrovaceae; genus Ferrovum; species Ferrovum myxofaciens. The sequence goes on along the minus strand of NZ_JPOQ01000010.1, from coordinate 54,170 downwards.
TGGGATATTTCCTGCAATCATCAGCGTTGCGCCAAATTCTCCCAATCCTCTAGCAAAAGCCAATACCACGCCAGCCATGATACCGCTCCGTGCCAACGGCAGGATCACATGAACAAAAGTTTCCCACTTCGATTTGCCCAAACTATAGCTAACTCTGATTAAATCTTCATCAACGGACTCAATCGCAGACCTGGCCACTCTGACCATGAGCGGCAAAGAGACGATAAAGGCTGCAATCACGGCACCTTGCCAGGTAAATAAAAAGGACCATCCTGTCAACTGGTATAGCGGCGCACCGACAATACCCTCCCGTCCCAACAGAACCATCAAATAGTAACCCACCACTGTGGGCGGTAGCACCATGGGAATGGTCACTACTGCATCAATAATATTTTTCCCCCTGAAATTACAGCGCGCCAGGACGAAAGCCAGAGCCAATCCAAACAGGGCAACCAGCAAAGTTGAACTGGTTGCAACCCACAACGAAATTTTCAAGGCAGAGAGAAAAGAATCCATGTTGCTGGCCACAATCACTTCATGATCATCACTTCCGTTGATTTAATCAACGCCACCACATGGTCTCCTACCTTGAGTCCCATCTCTTCAGCACTATCCCGGGTAATGACCGACACGATCATGTTTTCTCCAGATTTCAGGGTGATCTGACACTCTATTTCCCCTTTTTTGATCGCAAGAATTTCTCCTGCCAGTTTATTCTGTCCACTAATTTTCATGATGATCTCCTTCTGTTGGATTGACACGATGCTTTTCCACAATCTGAAATCCAAATCTGGAAAAGACTTCTTTCCCTTCTGGCCCGGAAATAAAATCCATGAACTCGCGCGTCGCCTGAGGATGAGTTGAAAATTTCAAAATAGCCGCCGGGTAAAAAATCGACTCGTGGGATCCTTTAGGTGCACTCATGACGATCCGGACCCGATCTTTCATGGTCAATGCATCAGTGGAGAAAACCAACCCTGCATCGACGTCTCCTCTGGCTACATATTCCAGAACCTGTCGGACATTCTCCCCGTAAACCAACCGATTTTCCAACAAATCATAGAGTCCCTGAAATTTCAGAATTTCTTTGGCGTACTGACCCGCCGGTACGAAACCTGGATCCCCTATGGCCAAGCGATGTACCTTTGACAGATCTGAAAATTCTTGTATTGAAGCTTGATTGGATCTTGGAACGATCAGAACGATCTCATTCGAAAGTAAATTGTGCGGTTCGCCCAGGATCAATTGCTTTCGTTGAAGCGCATCCATTTCTTTCATGGAAGCACTAATAAACATATCTACCGGCGCACTCTCTTCGATCTGCTTCTCCAGGGATCCGGAAGCCCCAAAATTAAAAAGGATTGTTTCACTGGGATGCCTGGACTGATAAATCCCCTTCAGGACATTCAAGGAATCCGTCAGACTGGATGCGGCCGATACCACCAATTCAGCGGCTTCCGCCTGTGCCATCCACAGAAAAAACAGAACTGGGAGCAAACCCGACTTCATCCCTGTAACCCCTTCATCAATGCAAACCAGTATCACACAGAATCCCCCGGATCAAGCAGGGGGATATTGGGTCAAGTCAACCTTCAGTCATTCGGCTTTTCATTTCATTCAAATTTCGGTAGGCCACATAGGTTTTCTGCGCCACTTCCATGATTCTCTCCCATCCGGTCGGCAGATCCTCCGATAGATCATGCAAATCCATCTTCAAAGCTGTTGCCTGAGCATTGAGTTTCTTCAAAACCAGTTTAATATTTTCGGGTTCATCCATGGTTCAATGTCCTTTAACTGAATTTAGCGACTTCGGGAAATTGAGAGATCATGGCCACCCCGGCTTCCACCAATTTCTCCCCTTCTTCCGCCAACTTTTCCATACTGGGAAAACCGAAACGATGTACATCCCTCAATTGCTTGTTGACGACGATCAAGCGTCCAGCAATCAGGACCATCCGACCAAAACCTTCGTGATGCATCTTCATCATGGGACTCACCATAACTTTTGTCTGTTGTTCAATGGCCATCCCAATTGCGTTATAGAACAACTCCAAACGCCAAATGGTTTCCGGGTCCGGGTCTCCCATGAGCGGAATCGTTTTTCTCTTTTCCTTGTCAAGGATGTAGGGATCCAACAATACTTCATCGCTTTTCTTTTCCCAGGTTCCGTAGGAATCCTGAGCTCGCCATTGTTTGACCAATTCCTTGATGAACATGGATTCCATTGCATTTACCTCTTTGGCTTCAGCCAATACTTGACTCATTCAGACCCCCTAAAATGATCTAATTCAGATTGGTTCTCCATAAATCAGAGCCAATAATGCGCCCTCTTCCTTTCCAGCCATCCACTCAAACTTTGGCATAAGCCAACGTCAATCAACGTATGTCCTATTCCCAAGGTGCCGGTTTCCTGACCTGTTCCCATATCGGGTTATACAGTGCCTTGTCAATTTCACGAACCAGTGCCACCATGCCATCATATCCGGCATAGGCATGATGCCTCTCCTGATTGATGTCCAGCCAGGGCATTTTTGCCTTGAGGGCCACGAACTGGGATCTTCCGCCTGACAACATGATTTCCGCCTTGGCATCCTTGAGCATGGTGTACATCTCCTTAGGGGACATGTCATCAATCATGTGGGCTTCCTCCCCCATGATTTCCTTGATTCTTTCCTTGTCCTCCAGGGTGGATTTTTTAACGCTTGTTCCAACGATTTCCATCCCGACTTCCTGTAAGGCAGAAACCACAGACCAGGATTTGACTCCCCCGGTGATCAATAAAACCTTGCGCCCTGCCAGACGTTCCCGATAACTCTCGAGTTTTTTCCAGGCTTTTGATTCTTCCTCGGCAATCAACGCCTCAGTACGCGCCAGCAAGTCCTCAGGCGCACCTTGCCGGACAAGCAACTGCGCCGTCTGCCGCAGAGATTCACTCATATCGGAGATTCCGTAAAAAGAACCTTCAAAATAGGGAATCCCATAGCGTTCTTCCAGTTTTCTGGTGATGTTGATCATGGCTTTCGAACATACCATCATGGTGACACGAGCACGATGCGCCCAAGCCACCTCTTTGTATTTGGCATCGCCAGAGATACAGGACAAGACACGGATTCCCAGACGCTCGAACAAGGGTTTGACTTGCCATAATTCGCCAGAAAGATTGTATTCGCCGATGATGTTGATATCGTAGGGAGTCGTATATTCAGGCTCTTCAGTTCCAATGACATAGTCAAGCAAGGATTCACCCGCCAATTTATTGCCGAGATTCTTATTTCCCACAAATCCGGGCGAATCCACCGGGATGACGGGTTTTCCAAATTTCTTGGTCGCTGCTTTGCAGACAACTTCAATGTCATCGCCGATCATGGCTGTCACACAGGTTTGATAAACGAAAATGGCAGGAGGATCGTATTTTTCGATGATTTCACGAATAGATTTGTACAGACGTTTTTCGCCACCATACACCACATCCAATTCACCGATATCAGTGGTGAATCCGGTCCGGTAAAGACGCGACCCTGAAGACAGGGCACTACGGTTATCCCAGGAGTTTCCCTCGCAGGCAATGGGTCCATGAACCAGATGGGCCGCATCCGTAATCGGCTGCAATGCGATCTTTGCACCATCAAAGGCACAACCTCCCGCGGCGGCGCCAGGAACAAGTTGTTTGGTACACCCTTTTTTGCGTTCCTTTTCCGACTTCCCCTGATTTTTTTCGCAGCCAGGCTCGCTGAACACTTCCTGTATCTTGATATTGAGTCCGGCCATGGTCTGTCCTCCAGAATGAAAGGGATCCTGCAAAAGGGGTGACAGACAATGAAAAGCAATTACCGTGCCATACTCAACACATTGATTTTATTAAAACTTTAACCTGTCGCAAAACAAACAATTGGAATAAACAAAACAATTGATCAAAACAAGGACAACGTTATAACTTGAATCGACTGGTGAGTTGATTGAGTTCACCCGCCATGCTTACCAGGGCCTTGGTAGCATCATTCACCTGTTCTACCGACTCTGCATTTTTCTCGGCTCCCTGAGCAATCTGTTCAATACGCTTCGCCACCTCATGGCTGGCAATACTCTGTTCCTGAACAGCAGCCACGATGTCAGAAATTCCCGCCACCATTTTTTCCGACTCTTGAGCAATTTTATCGATGGCATCTCCCGCTTTCCCAGCCTGAACTTCTCCATGTCGAACCCTGTCCACCACAAGATTGATCATTCGGATCGCCTCCAGGGTGCCTTCATGAATACCACTGGATACTTTCCCGATCGTGGCGGCACTCTGAGCGCTCTGACCCGCCAACTTTCTCACTTCATCGGCCACCACGGCGAACCCCCGCCCCTGTTCCCCGGCCCGAGCCGCTTCAATGGCCGCATTCAGGGCCAGCAGGTTGGTCTGGTCGGCAATCTCCTTGATGGAACCCACGATCTCCGTAATCTGTCCGGCACGCTCCCCCAGATTCCGAACAGCATCCGAAGCTTGCAGAACTTCCTTGCTGATTATAATCATGTTGTCCACCACCTCTTGAACCGTGTTCATTCCTTCCTTGGCTTCCAGCAAGGAACGAGCAGATGTTTGTCCCACCATATCTGCGTTGTCGGCTGTGCTGTCGATACTTGTGGAAATCTCTTCGACACTGGCTGACGCCGCCTGAGAGAACTCGGACTGCTCCAACGATGTCCTGGCTGCGGAGCGGGAGGCCTTCTCCGTTTCCATTGTGCGGGTGTTGATATTTACCGAGGTGAATATGATCTGGTCGATGATGGCGCCCATCAATACCTTGGTGGACTGAACCTTGTTCAACAGCGTTCCTACCTCATCCTGTCCACTAACATCTACCGGACGACTGAAATCTCCTGCCACGATCTCTTCGAGATGTTGTGCCACCGCCAGAAGAGGCCGCGCAACATAACGACGCGATACCCAACTAAAGATAAAAAAGAACAGGACTTGCAAGATGATCTGTGCCGCCACCAATGTCAGGGTGATAACGTTCAGCCGGGAAAATTCTTTCGACAGATCCATCATCAGACCCTTGGCCACGGCATCGTCAAGAATGTTCGAGCGGATTTGTTGGTAGGTGATGAAAGTAGAACCCGATAATAGTGCGAACAACAGGGGCTGAACCATGACCTGCATTTTGTACTGGATAGACAGTCCGAAAAACCAGCGCTTCAGGGACAGAGGTTGGGACGGAGCTTGGGTTGTTGGATATTGACGGTAAAGTGCTTCGGCATTGAGTACTTCTTGCCGTGCAGGCTTCTTTCGATAGGAGAGGTAACCCTCGACGTGTCCATTCTGGATAATGGGGGAAATCGTAGCCAAGACCCAGTAATGATCGCCATTTTTAGCCCTGTTCTTGACGAAACCCCGCCAGACTCGGCCTGATTTGACCGTTGCCCACAAATCGGCAAAGGCCCACTGGGGCATATCGGGGTGACGCACCACATTGTGACTTTTACCAATGAGTTCTGAACGGTCAAATCCTGAGATATGCACAAAAGAGTCGTTGGCATCGGTGATGATGCCTTTTGGATCTGTGCGTGTGACGAATACCACGGACTCTGGATAATCAATTTCATGCTGAGTCACAGGGCCGTTATTTTTCACGATGATTACTCAGTTCAGAAAGATTAAAATACCACCATTATAGGTTCATCTGAAACAATATACTGGCAGGCCAGACGCCATCTGGGAGGAATATCCTTGAACATGAGTTGTTCACTCTCCGCCTTGGATAACTTTCCATCCCGAATGAACTGCCTTCTTTCGAGAGGGCCTATACTTATCCACTTGGGATTCCGCCGCATTGGAACTATTTTTACGGCACAAGCCCCGCATTTTCCTTCTCCGCACACGCAATGCTTGGGTAGGTCATATTGCTCCATCAATGCCAGCAAACTAAGACCGGGTAAGGTTTCCACCACCAGCTTATCTTGCATCGGCGGCGTCAAAAATGTCACCATCACCATGGTACCCCCCTCCACAAAGTTTGGACATCCATAAAAAGGATGGAGAGCGGACCTGTGCTCTCCAACCCAAACTTCGCCTCAGCGGATGATGTCGAAACTATAGTCGCTCTTGGCAGGAATATTGGTGTTCTTGTCCATCTCGTCAAATATCTTGTCGAGTACCGTCACCAATACATTCATCCCGCCCTGATAACCCCACACCGGATAACGGTGATGGTGATGCCGATCAAAAACCGGAAATCCAATCCGGATCAGTGGAGTCCCCGTATCCCGTTCCAGATACTTCCCGTAGGTATTCCCAATCAAAAAGTCCACCGGTTCCGTAAACAGCAGTGAACGCATGTGCCACAGGTCCTTCCCGGCATAGGCATGACACCCCGCTCCGAAGGGGGAAGAAGCCAGCAAGGCTTCCATCTTCCCGAGCCAGTCATTCCCCCCATTGGTGGACAATACATGCACCGGCTCCGCCCCCAGTTCCATCAAAAAGGCTGCCAGCCCCAGACACAGGTCAGGATCCCCATAGATCGCAAACTTCTTCCCATGAATATGCGCGCTTGAATCCGCAATCGCATCCACCAGACGTCCTCTTTCCTTCGTCAGCAATGCCGGAATCGCCTTACCCGTGATCCGCGATATTTCCATCAGAAATTTGTCCGTCCCAGCCACCCCAACCGGATGGTTGAAGGACACCACTTCCTGACCATGGGTCGCTGCATACGACAACGTCTTCTCGGTGCAATACTGTTGCATCGAAATCGTCGCCTTCGCATTCAACGCCGCCGCCGTATCCTCCAGCGTCGTGCCGCCGTCGTACATCCGGAATTCACCATCCGCAGGCGTATCAAATACCTCACTGTTGTCCGCCAGGATCGTGTAGTCCACCCCCATCAGATCCAGCATCCGTTTCACTTCCCGCGTATTCCCCACGGTGTAACCGTCAAATCCCCCAATCAGGTTGATCTTGTCCTTCGCTACCCGTGTCTTCCCTTCCCAAAAATTCGACAGAATCCCCTTCAACGCGTTGTCATACCCCGTAATGTGGCTTCCCACAAAGGCCGGCGTATGTGCATAGGGCACCGGAAAATCTTCAGGCACACTCCCCTTGTTGCGCGCATTGGTGATAAACCCGTTCAGGTCATCCCCAATCACTTCCGCCATGCAGGTCGTGGATACCGCAATCATCTTTGGCTTGTACATGCTGTAGGTATTGGACAACCCATCGATCATGTTGTTCAGACCCCCAAATACCGCCGCATCTTCCGTCATCGACGACGAAACGCAGGATGACGGCTCCTTGAAGTGCCGGCTCAGGTGGCTTCGGTAATACGCCACGCATCCCTGAGATCCATGCACAAACGGCATCGTCCCTTCAAACCCCACCGCCACAAACACCGCCCCCAACGGTTGGCATGCCTTCGCCGGATTCACCGTCAATGCTTCCCGTCCAAAATTCTTCTCCCGGTATTCCCAGGTCTTGGTCCACTCCCGAATCTCCTCCACTCGCTCCTTCGGGTGTGAATTCTCAAAATTCTTCTTCTTGTTCTCGAACATCTCCAGATATTCCGGCTCTCGAAATAAATTGAAATGATCCAGTACGCTACTCGAGTTCTGCGTCATGATGTCTCTCCTATCACAATATTAATCGGCTTCAACTATTCGCCCAGGGCGTCTTGGTCAATCCCCAGATCGGATTGTTGATCGCCATATCCATATCCCGCGCAAATATGGCAAATCCGTCATACCCGTGGTACGGACCCGAATAATCCCAGGAGTGCATCTGCCGGAACGGCACTCCCATCTTCTGGAATACATACTTCTCCTTGATCCCAGACCCCACCAGATCCGGCTGGACCTTCTCTACAAACTTCTCGAACTCATAACCCGTCACATCGTCATAAATCAACGTCCCGTCCTTCACATAGTGGGTCGTGCGCTGGTAGTCGTCGTTATGACCAAACTCATAGCCCGTCCCCACCACTTCCATCCCGAGATCCTCGTATGCACCAATCACATGACGCGGACGCAACCCTCCCACAAACAGCATCACCGTCTTCCCCGCCAGACGGGGCTTGTACTTGTCAATCACCGCCTGCATCAACGGCTTGTACTTCGCAATCACTCGTTCCGCCCCTTCCTTGATCTTGTCATCAAAGTGGCTTGCAATTTCACGCAACGATGCCTCGATCTTCGAAGGTCCAAAAAAGTTGTACTCCACCCAGGGAATCCCGTACTTCTCTTCCATGTGTCGCGAGATATAGTTCATCGAACGATAACAATGCAGCACATTCAGTTTCGCCTTCGGCGTGTTCTCCAACTCCGCTATACTCCCGTCCCCAGACCATTGCGCAATCACCCGCAATCCCATCTCTTCCAGCAAAATCCGCGAGGCCCAGGCATCCCCACCAATGTTGTAGTCCCCAATGATCGAAACATCATAGGGTGTACTCACAAACTCCGGATGCTTCCCTTCCGACTTGTCAAATATCCAGTCCCGCACCGTGTCATTCGCAATATGGTGCCCCAGCGATTGCGATACTCCACGAAACCCTTCGCATCGCACCGGCACAATCGTCTTCCCACCAAACTCCTTCGACTTCTTCTTCGATACCGCCTCGATATCATCCCCAATCAGTCCGATCGGACATTCCGACTGTACCGTGATCCCCTTGTTCAACGGAAACAGATCCTCGATCTCGTCCATGATCTTCTCGAGTTTCTTGTCCCCACCAAAAACAATGTCCTTCTCCTGAAAGTCCGAGGTAAACTGCATCGTCACAAAGGTATCCACCCCCGTCGTGCCGATGTAGTAGTTCCTGCGGGCCGCCCACGAATACTGTCCACAGCCCACCGGTCCGTGACTGATGTGCACCATGTCCTTGATCGGCCCCCACACCACCCCCTTCGATCCTGCGTACGCACATCCACGGATCGTCATCACTCCAGGAATCGACTTGATGTTCGACTTCACATTGCAGTCCGTCTTCCCTTCTTCGTACACATTCAGATGTTTGGCTCGACGCTTCGCTGTCTTCTCGGGATAAACCTCCAGAACTTCCTCGATCAGCGCCTGGTTTCTTACTTTCACTTGCTCTACTGTCAGGCTCATTTCGCCCTCCTATAAAAAAATGAATAAAGGGTTTACAAGACCCGGAAAATCTCCACCCATAGCCCCTCCTTTCCAGGACCATCGGCGCAACTTTCCCGGACCCCCGCCCATGGCTCTTCACCTCGGACGGGGTTCCCCCCAATTACTGGGCCGCCGCCAGTTCTGCCGCCAGTTCTGCCGCCGTCTTGCCCACCACCGATTCATCCACACGCTTCATGATCCCGTGCTCCATCAACAAGTCTTCCAACTCGTCCATCGTGATCGGCGTCGGAATCGTCCCATTCCCCGCGTTCGCATGAATCTTCGTCGCCAGGCTCCGGTACTCATCCGCCTGCTTCGAATCCGGTGCATATTCCAGCACCGTCATCCGCCGCAGTTCCGCATGCTGCACAATGTTGTCGCGGGGTACGAAATGAATCAACTTCGTGTTCAACTTCACCGCCAGCGATTCCGCCAACTCCAGTTCCTTGTCCGTCTGGCGCTCATTGCACACCAACCCCCCCAAGCGTACGCCACCGGAATTGGCATACTTCAAAATCCCCTTCGAAATATTGTTCGCCGCATACATCGCCATCATCTCTCCCGACATGACGATGTAAATCTCCTGTGCCTTGTTCTCCCGAATCGGCATCGCAAATCCACCACACACCACATCCCCCAATACGTCATAGGAAACGTAATCCATGTTGTCGTAGGCCCCTTCCTCTTCCAGGAAGTTGATCGAGGTGATCACGCCCCGTCCCGCACATCCCACACCGGGCTCAGGTCCACCGGATTCCACACAGCGAATCCCCTTGAAACCCACCTTCATCACATCTTCCAGCTCCAGATCCTCCACGCTTCCCGCATCCGCTGCCAGACTCAAAATCGTGTCCTGTGCCTTCGCATGCAGAATCAGACGCGTCGAATCCGCCTTCGGATCACAACCCACAATCAGAATCTTCTGACCCAAATCCGCCAGCGCCGCCAGGGTGTTCTGTGAAGTCGTCGACTTCCCGATCCCACCCTTCCCATAAAATGCAATCTGTCTCAAATTAGCCATCTCTTTCTCCTTGGAATACAGTTAAATTGAATAGCAGTCCCTAAATTAATCTTGGTTCATCGGGTTTTGTAACTCAACAACTTGAAAAACTTTTTTTATCACCCACAAACCGAAATATATTTTCCGGTTTGTGTACAAACTAAGCAATGTCCGTGCCATTTCCGATAAATCATCACAACATATTGTTTGTATTTAATTATTTTACTAAATCGAAAAAATATCAGGGACCGATCAGTTGTTCGGTATCCAACACCCCTGTCATGAATCATGCAAAACATTCCAATAATTCCAACAGGGTGTTTCAATTCCTTCGAAAGATCCGGCCGGGAAATCCTTTTCAACCGTGGAAAAATACAGGGAGAGTTTTCAAGCCCGAACGACCAATTCCTGTACAAAGTCACCCAAGGAAATATCGAGTCGCTCGATCCCCTGCTCCCTCAGGAATCTATCCTCGTTTCTTGTCAACTCTCCTGGCAAAACAGCCCAGTGCTTGAGGGCGGACCGTTTCATGATCTGGCGAGCAAAAGTTCGCTCCAGTTGATTGCTGAATCGACACCCCATGAAGACAAAGTTCTTACCCCCACGAATGCGTTTGACCGCATCTGGAATGGGGGTCTGAATATCGATTTCTGTCATGACTTCGACAAAATCCGTATCCGACACGAGAAAGTTATTCCCTGGAGAAATTGAACCCAAGGGCTTATAGATCAATTTGCTCCAGTTATCAGCCTGACTTGCTTCAACAAGATCCCCCCCCGACTGATAGTAGTGAACCCAGGTGCCAAAATGTTCAGACTGACTGACTCCGTGCACCTGCCCCCAATCACCGCCCGGTGACATTGCTCTTTGCATGGCATTGTCATACCAGACATCGACGATCAAGGCGGGCCCCAAAGGAAGGCGCGCAAGATAATAATGAAGGGGGCTTGGCTCCACTTGCGGCATGAAAGCCTCGGTCATGATTCCGGCCAAACTTTTCCGATGCTTGAAGTTTTCGATGAACTGAGCTGCAGCCGTCAGGTTCTTACGAACCTTATGCGGAACAGAAGCTTTTGAAACCAGTTTTTCCACCAGAGAATTCGGGGAATTGGGCACCGGGCAATTCGGCACGAGATCCAATACCCCTGGGCCCAGATAGGGAATAAACCGGCCTGTTTCCAGGCCATCCCTGATCAAGCCGATCTCGTTCATACCGATATTTCCTGTTTGAGTACGTTGAGTTGTTCGGTAGAAAGCCTGAAAACACCCCGGCCACCTGAAAGAGATTCATAGCAATTTTGAGTATTACGACTCAAATGATTGAACCAGTTCTGGGCCGTCAGGGCAGATGGGCGCTCACCAATTTCACTGACAGTCGCGTCATTGTTGAAGCGTACATGAATCATGATATTTTCCATGGTGTGTCGTACTCCTACATGAAACTGAGAATTTCAATGGTGATATTTTCACCGCCCAATAATGCCTGACAAGCGAGCCTCGATTTGGAACCAATCCCAACGAGGGTATCGAGTTTTTCGTTTTCGACTCGCTGAATTTTGGAAAGACTTTTTTTTCCTTCCGTCACGAATATATGACAGGAACCGCACTCAGCCTTGCCTTCACACTTGTGAGGAATACTTTCGCCAGAATCAAGAATGGCGTGAAGAATACTGACTCCTTCCGCTGCTTCAATTTTTTTCCCCGAGGGCATCATGGTTACAACAGGCATTTCATTTCTCCTTTATCTATCAATAAATAGCCGAACCGGCTCCTACATTCAATGAAGCATCTTTGGTGATCTTGACGATGAACCCCACTTGGTCTTCCGTTAAATGCCCATGAAAGGGCAAGACAATGACTCTATCAGCCACCTTTTCCGTGACCAGAAAATTTCCCTTTCGGTAACCTGCCTTCTGGTAATAGGGCTGGAGATGGGCTGGCTGGCAATAAGCCGCCGCTTCAACCCCTTCGGTATGTAGATCATGGATGATGGCGTCACGACTACTTTTCGAAAATCGGGTACCCAGATGAATCAGGTAGAGAAACCAATGAACCTCATCGACATCCTGGGCGATGTAAGGATCTTTGATTCCTTCAAAGGAACGCACATGATCGTAGTAAAAATCTTCAACTTCCTTTCTTCGTTCCAGGATTCGATCAATCCGCTGTAACTGGACCAATCCCAGAGCAGCCGTCATATCGCTCATCACGCATCCCCAGGGTAACCGTACCCCAGCAATGACAGAAAACCGTTCATCCTGACGACGATTTCTGATTTGCCTGATGGCGGAATAAAGTTGGGAATCGTCTGTCACGATCATTCCTCCCTCTCCACAAACCAGAGGACCTGGTTGCGAAAAGTCGAAAATCGCCAGATCTCCAAATGAACCCACCGGCTTGCCCTTGTAAAGTGAGGCAATGGCTTCGGTGGAATCCTCGATCAATAAAAGACCCCGTGCTCTGGAAAGTTCCATGAATTCATCCCAGGGTGCCGGATGACCGTTGGTATTTCCCACCAGCAATGCCCGGGTGCTCGAGGTAATTTTAGTTGCAGCCTTGACAGGATCCAGGGTTCCTGCCCAGTAATCGATCTCCGAAAATACCGGAGTTGCCCCACAATGAGAGACTGCATGGCTGATCTGATGCCACGCATAGGGAGAAGCAATCACCTCATCCCCAACACCGATTCCCTTTGCCTGTAGGGAAATCACGAGGCCCAGGATTCCACTATGAACGGCAATGGCATGTTTGCGGCCAAGAAAAGCAGCAAACGCCGTTTCAAATTCCTCGACCTTACTTCCGTGACTGATTCTAGGTGACCTCAGAACCTCTGAGACACTTTCTATTTCAAGTTGGCTGATGTCGGGATCCGAAAGCGTGATCATTGCTTTTTTTCCACCACAATCACCCCCGTGGCCTCAAGCAGTTCCTGGGTAATCTTCCAACAGTGATCCCGACCATCCACCAGATGGATATCAAACTCCTGACAGCTTCTGAAGGGCGTATCACCTGCTATATCAGAGGGCTCGCAACGAGTCAGTGAAACTCCGGGAAATCTCTCTTTGAACATTGCCGACAGACTTCTTCTATCTTCACACTCTTCGAGAAACTGCTCGATCATTTCAATATCGATATCCATTTCATCCCTCGCTTTTTCTGGCCTCAACGGTTATGGGTAACTTGGTGTCTGCCTCCATTTCCGGTAGTTCCAATATCCAGCCATTCCCAAGGGTAACCTTCCCTCCCCAAAGTCCAGGCTTTTCCATGGTAAGGATGGGTTCTTCCAGATCCTTCTTGGGAACATAGATCGAGTGCCCCCCCGTTGCATTTTTTCTGATCATGACTTTCATTGAATCTTTCCCCTCATGTTGTCGATAATGTCCGGCAATACGCCCAACAAATGATCCACCTCCTCTTTTGAGGTGTCACGACCAAGAGAGAACCGTACTGAACTTTCCGCGCCCAGCCCCAATCCCATCGCCAGCAATACATGAGAGGGGTGATTTCCTCCTGCAGTACAGGCAGCGCCGGTTGAAACATGAATCCCTAGTTGATCAAGCTTATCCACGATCACTTCGCTGGGGAGACCATGAAAGCAAATGTTGCTGGTATTGTTGACCCGCAGGGCATTCTTTCCGTTGACTCGTGCAAACGGAACCATTTGCAGAATCTGAGATTCCAGATAGTCTCTCAACCAGGCGATTTCTTTCCAGTGGGAGTTTTGTGCCAGGATTCCGCACACCACCCCCAGCGCAGCGATTCCCGGAAGATTTTCAGTCCCCCCACGCATTTTTCTTTCCTGATGACCGAAAAAAATGGGGGGTAACCACTGCTTCTTCCTCACAAACAAAACGCCGATTCCCTTGGGAGCATGCATCTTATGGCCTGACAATGAAAGAAAATCAGCCGCCGTTGACTTCATGTTCACTTCAGCCTTGCCACAAATTTGCACGGCATCGGTGTGAAACAATGCTCCGCTTTTATGAGCGATCTCCGCTGCGGAATTCACCGGAAAAATCACTCCAGTTTCATTATTGGCCCACATCAGAGAAACCAGAGCAGTCTCTTCGGTCACGGCACTTTCGAGATCGGACAAGTCGAGATTCCCATCGCTGTCTACACCCAACTTCGTCACCCGATAGCCCTTTTTTTCCAGATCTGCCAGCAGTAGCAGCGTCGAAGGATGTTCTACCCTACTGGTGACAATTTGCTTCCTGCCAGGCAGAGCTGCGCAAGCCCCCAGAATCGCCATGTGGTTACTCTCAGTGCCCCCACTGGTAAATATGATTTCCTGAGGAGCAGCCCCTAAAAATTCCGCCACCTCTCCCCTGGCCCTGATTAATCTCTGTTTGGCTAATTGGCCAACACCATGGGTGCTGGAAGGATTTCCAAATTCGCTCATAGCCACAATCACAGCCTCCAGGCATTCCTTGGAAAGCGGTGTCGTTGCGTTGTAATCGAAGTAAGTCATGGCCAAAATTTTCTATGTTTATCCTGATTAAGTACGGTCAGAAGCAGCGGTAACGTTTCAAATTCGGACTCAAGACACCAAGTTCCATGGCTGTGATCCTTTCGATAAAGTTGCCATGTTCCACTCTCCCTGTTGAATTCAATCCTGGCAATGTCGATAGTCCCACCTGTCTTATCAATATTCCGGGAACAACAAGGACTCCTGACTTCGTATCCCCCGGGAATGGAATGCACTTCCGGGGAAACATAGCGATACCTGCACCTTTCGGATAATTTTTTTTGAATTCTTTTGAAATCAACTTCATTGGGATGTGGATACCTTTCCAAAGAACCCTCCCCATCGTCCATGTGCCGCCGATCTTCAGAGGGATACCAACTCCTCTTCCAGGCAACCCACCACCAATCCTTCAGCGAACTCCACCAGATAAACCGGGGTATTGGTCTCTTCATGACTACCCACTTGAACGATCTCGCCGCTACACCCAGTCTTCACGAGTAGATCGCCCGGCTCCTTTCCAGGAAAGGTTCCATCGTTCAAAAGATCCGTTATGGCTGTGACCGGCTGTCCCCACTGATACTTTGGAATTCTTTCACCTATCATGATTTCACCTAGGCCTGATAACGGGGGTAGTTGTTATCGATGACGCAAGTGTTTTCCACAGGACAGACAGCCACACACTGCGCATCATCAAAATAACCGATGCATTCCGTACATTTTTTCGGATTGATCACAAAGGTTCCATCCTTCTCATAAATCGCTACATTCGGGCATTCCGGTTCGCAGGCCGAACACGCGGTACATTGGGATGAAATGATCTTGTACGCCATTTTGGTATTCCTCTCGAAGTTGATTCCACTCACACGACCCAAATCATGAGCAACAAGCATGCCAATTCAAAACTTACTAAAAAAACATAAAATATCCTTACAATACAACCAATTTTAATTTGTTTATATCCATACATCCCTGTCTCATCTGTCGCAAACGCGACAACCCTCCATTGATCCAGCGGTTCAATGTTTGTTACCTGAATCGCTCTATTTTTTTGGTTTCCCCCCTTTTTCCAGTCATCCGTCCTGCTCTTCAAGGTTCTGAATTCGTCTTTCAATGGATCTTTGTCGAAATTTCCAATCACTTCTCCCTATTGGCACAACTATTGCTCAGGGTTAGGTAATGCCTGAATATCCGGGGGTTGACATGACTGTAATCATTAACGATGTAACGTTACGCGACGGCGAACAAACCGCTGGAGTGGCTTTCAATGCGGAAGAAAAAATTGCCATTGCCTGCGCGCTGTCAGAATCCGGGGTTCCCGAGATGGAGGTAGGTATTCCAATCCTTGGCCCGGAAGAACAGGAAATCATCCAGGCGATCACAAAAATGGGACTTTCTGCCCGTTTGATGGTGTGGGGCAGAATGTTGCATGAAGACCTGCTTGCCATGGCAAAATGTGGGGCTGACATCGTCAATCTGTCTATTCCAGTTTCCGACCTTCAGATTTTCAATAAAATCGCCCGGGATCGAAAGTGGGTATTGAATACCATTAGCCGTCAGGTCAGCGAAGCCCGGGATCTGGGCATTGAGGTCAGTGTTGGTGGGGAGGATTCTTCCCGCGCCGATTTGAACTTTCTGATGCAGGTCATGGAAACGGCGCAAATTGCGGGAGCCAGAAGATTTCGGTTTGCAGATACCATGGGACTACTGGATCCCTTCACGACCTTTGATCGAATCCAGCAGTTGAAAAGAAATTCGGACCTGGAAATCGAAATTCATGCCCATGATGATCTTGGTTTGGCTACGGCTAATACCCTTGCCGCCGTCACTGCCGGTGCGACCCACGTCAACACCACGGTCAACGGTCTGGGGGAAAGGGCGGGTAATGCACCCCTTGAGGAAGTCGTCATGGGCTTGAGACACCTTTATGGCATTGAAACGGGTATCAACGCGCGTTGCTTTCCGGAAATATCAGAACTGGTCGCATGCGCCTCTGGCCGTCCGATCCCTGCCAATAAATGTATTGTCGGCAGTTCCGTTTTTACCCATGAATCAGGGATTCACATTGACGGCCTACTCAAAAATGTAACTAATTATCAAAATTTTGACCCCGCTGAAGTAGGTCGTGAACACTGCCTCGTCCTGGGAAAGCATTCAGGCTCAAAATCCGTTCTGAACGCCTACGCCAAACTCGGTATTCTGCTGAATGATGCCGAGGTCAAATCAATCCTTGGTCGTATTCGGAATCACGCGATTGCCAACAAGCAAACTCCCAATGCCGGAGACCTGAAACGCTTCTACGCGGAAACTCTATCGATATTGCCCCCTCCTCACTGAGGGCCCCCTGACTTAGAGAGGTCGTTTTAAGAATTTTGTTTGATCAGGTTTGTCGTGTTTGCTACATTTCTTCTGGTGATCATAATTAACCATTAATTATCAACTAGATAATTTTGGCACAGGAATTGCTTAGGTTACTGTTGTAGTTTTGACCATCGTTATATAGTTAACTACATAACGACAATCTCTTCGCACACAAACTCAACAAGGTTAAATCACCATGACTTCACTCATAAGCAAATCAACCTCATCACGATTGATCAGCTCAGGACTGTTTTCCCTGACGTTCAATGCCTTTGCCGATCCGGATCCAAATTCTCTTTCCTCCGATTCTCCTGAATCCAGCACGAAGGATGGCTGGTTTGCCACCGTCGATAAAACTCAGGAGGAACAGCCCCATTGGATGACCCCACTGGTGACGGTGACCCCGCGCCTGGAAGAAGAGTATCGCTACGATCAAATCATTCAAAACAAGACAGGGGGAACCACACTGACCAACAACGGGGGCGGAAAGGGACTGGAATTGATTCCCTCCGAACATGTTGAAGTCATCATCGGGCAACCTGGCTACATGAGCAACCAAACTCCCAAAACCACAACCTCGGGATGGGCGGATGAATCGCTTCTCATGAAATACCGATTCCTGTCTGCCAACGAAGAACATGGCAACTATATCGTCACGGGCTTCATGGGGGTGAGTCTTCCAACGGGGAGCACCGCTTTTACCCAGAACTATACTGTTACCACCCCGACTCTGGCGGTTGGAAAAGGTTGGGGAACTCGGGATCAGGGGGTAAATGTACAAAGTACATATAGTAAAAGTTTTCCGTCTGGAAACCAGAATATTTTTGGCGAACCCACCGTCTGGAATACCTCGTTTCAAGGGCATTTTTCCAACTATTTCTGGCCAGAAATCGAAACCAGTTTAACCCGATGGGAGGGGGGTCTACTCTCCGGGAAAGATCAGATGGTCGTCACTTACGGTATCCTCTTCGGTCGAATTCCTCTCGAAGGTCGAACCAGACTTATTCTGGGTGTAGGGTATCAAACGACCAACATGAGTGGATTCAGCACCTTTGGTAATGGCTGGGTCACTTCGGCCCGACTGGCATTCTAATTCAGCAAGAAAACACACGATCGGTGGGCTTGACTGCCACAAGCCCACCCTATTTCCTTTTAACGAACTCTTTTGGCATGAGCCAATAAAGCGTGGTGCCCCCCTTCACAATTTTATGTTTATGAAAAGAGCCCATGACCTATACTGACCCACTCACGCGACTTTGTCGTACCCCAAAAAACCATGGCTGACATTCAAACAGTGCTTTCCAGGACATTCAATAATTTTTTTGAATCTGAAAAGTCGAGCGGTATTCTCCTGATTTTCTGTACCCTCGTATCACTTGCCCTTGCCAATTCATCCCTGGGGCATGACTACCTGGGTTTCTGGCATGTCCCTATTGCTGGCCTGACCATAGAACACTGGGTGAACGATGGATTGATGGCAATTTTTTTTCTGTTTGTGGGTCTGGAGTTAGAGCGCGAACTTTACAACGGTGAACTTTCAAATCCAAAAAATGCGCTGTTACCGGTAGTTGCTGCACTCGGCGGGATCAGTGTCCCGGCATTGATTCATTTCATGCTGAACACAGGAACTCCGACTCAAGCCGGAACCGGCATACCGATGGCGACAGACATCGCCTTTGCTCTGGGTGTGCTGTCCATGCTGGGTAGCCGGGTGCCAGCGTCACTGAAGATATTCCTGACGGCACTCGCCGTGATCGACGATCTTGGCGCGATAATCGTGATTGCCCTGTTTTATACTGCGCAGTTTTCCCTGATCCATTTGGTCAGTGCGCTGGGCGTATTTATTCTACTCCTCGTTCTTAACCGGGTATTCAAGGTCATGTGGATGCCGCTCTACTTATTGGGCGGAGTTCTGATGTGGTTTTTTATGTTCAAATCCGGTGTTCATGCCACCATTTCCGGGGTCCTGCTCGCCTTCGCCCTTCCCTTCTCAGCCAAGGCAGAGGACGAAGAATCGCCTTCTCACCGACTTGAAAATTTTCTGCACAAACCGGTGGCTTTTATGATCCTGCCCCTGTTTGCCCTGGCCAATACGGGGTTTATCATCGGACCCGCATGGCAAAACAGCCTGGCGAGCAGGAACAGTTGGGGAATTATCGCAGGCCTGGTGTTCGGCAAACCAGCGGGTATTACCCTGGCGTGCTTCCTGGCTGTCGTAATAAACGTCTGTCAACTTCCCCTCGACTTGAAGTGGCGGCACATTTTCGGAGCCGGTCTCCTAGGGGGAATTGGCTTCACGATGTCCATCTTCATCGCCAATCTGGCCTTTTCCGGCAAGGCGGAAATCATCGATGCATCAAAATTGGCGATTCTTCTATCGTCCCTTGCTGCAGGGACACTCGGTTTTCTTTGGTTGAAACTGTCCAACTCTGAAATTCAGAGTATGGAGTAGCGAACCCACAGGTGATGTTCAGCCCCCGGAGCCAGGGTGATCACGTCCTCAGCCGCGTTGGCATTTTCCACACAGACCATGTGAAGATAGCCTTCCTCTCCCATATCGCCCAATTTTGCCGACTTTTCAATCCAGGGATTCCAGACCACTGTGGATGCGCTCCCGTTCTTGGTAATCCGGATTTGGCGTTTCATCAGAGGATCCTCAATCAGAATATCCTGTGTGGCCCCCAGATAGATACGGTCGGTTTCCTGCGTAAAATTCACCGACCCTTTCTGAACCTTGCGATCCCCACCCTCCACCTTGTCAAGGTAGATGCATTCTTCCAGTCCAAGCAAGCGAACGGTACGGACATCTTCCACCCGAAAGTAGGTATGGAGGGCTTGTCCAATGATTATCGGTTGGCTTCCCAAGTTGTGGGTCACAAGATCCACTTCCAGGTGAGAACCGATTGTGATGTGGCTCTTCAGGGTAGTGGCATAAGGCCATTGATTTTTTGGAAATGCGGTTTCCGGAAGGAGGAAGGTGAGTTGAGTGGTTCCGTCTGTCTGCGTTTCCACGCGCAATATTTCCCACAGGGCAGTGCGCGCAAAGCCGTGGGCAGGGAAATCCCCTTGCGATTCGTGCGGTCCGAACCATGGCCAGCATACAGGAGCCCCCCCCCGGATCGACTTTCCCTTCAAGAAGGAAGCTTCTTTTGACAGCCAGATGACCGGTTCTTCGCCCTTCGGCACCCAACTCGTCAGTTGAGCACCCTGAAGAGCAATGCGCGCAGAGGCCCATGGGTTGTTCACATCCACATGAATGAAACCGTTGGAGTCTTGACAAAAACTCACTTGATTCGGAATACCATGGCGATGATTCAATTCGGCAATACTTTCCACCTTTCCTCCTCAACAAATGGACGGACGATCCTATTTCAGGGTCATCGTCTCACAATTGGATCCTGAAGACCAGAATTTTGGAAAACCTCTCCCAGACCTACCGAACCGTTCTGGTCTCCGTATCCTAGAGGGCAAGAATCCATTTTTTCCATACCGGTGGCGCGTGGATCCACCTCCATGGCTTATCATAAGCCCCATGGACAAAAAAGAATCTTGGGATGTGATCGTCATCGGTGCAGGCGCAGCGGGCATGATGTGTGCTGCTCAGGCGGGACAACGGGGTCGTAAGGTGTTACTGATCGATCACGGTCGAAAGTTGGCCGAGAAAATCCGTATCTCCGGGGGCGGGCACTGCAATTTCACCAATCTTCACTGTGCACCGGATAATTATCTTTCCCAGAATCCTCACTTCTGCCGTTCTGCCCTCACGCGCTTTACTCCCCAACATTTCATTGCTCTGGTGGAACGTTACGGCATCCGCTACCACGAAAAAACCCTGGGACAATTATTTTGTGATGGCAGCGCCCAGCAGATCATCGCCTTGTTACAGAGTGAATGTGGGCAGGGGCAGGTAAACTGGCGCATGCCCTGCGAAGTGCAAACGGTGGGCCGAAATGAAGAAGGATTTCAGGTGGCGACGAACCAGGGCCTTTATCAGACCCAGGCGCTGGTCATGGCCACTGGGGGACTGGCCGTCCCAGCCATTGGCTCGACCCCGATGGCCTATCAAATCGCCGAACAATTTGGCCTGACGGTGATCTCGCCCCGTCCGGCCCTGGTACCGCTGGCCCTGGAACCTGAAACCCTGAGACAGTTTGGCGATTTGTCCGGCCTTTCCCTGGAAGTCGAAGTCTCTTGTCGCAAAGGACGTTTTCGCGAGTCCCTGTTATTTACCCATCAAGGAATTTCTGGCCCGGCTGTTCTGCAAATTTCTTCCTATTGGCAAAACGGAGATTTCATCTCCATCGACTTATTGCCAGACAAGGACGCTGAAACCTGGCTCCGCGCCCATGGTTCCAGTCGAGTTCGGATCGATAATTTCCTGGCAGAGGTCTTGCCGCGCAGATTTGCGCAGCAATGGTGTGCCGCCCATAATCTGTCAAAACCACTCTGCCAGTTTACCCCACCGGAACTACGAAAAATCGCGGATGCCCTCGAAAACTGGCGGATCCGACCCTCGGGAACCTTGGGTTATAACAAAGCCGAAGTTACCCTGGGGGGCGTTGCCACGGAGGGCTTATCGTCCAGAACCATGGAATCCAAAGCAGTTCCGGGGCTTTACTTTATCGGGGAAGCCGTGGATGTAACGGGACATCTGGGTGGATTCAATTTTCAATGGGCTTGGGCCAGCGGAAATGCTGCCGGACAGGCGGTATGAATCTTTTGGCTTCCGCACTGACCGAAGAGAATTAGCAGCAAATTTTGGACTTGACCTCCCTTTTCAAGCATAATTGCCTGTCATCGGCAACGATCCAGCCAATATTCCCAATTTAAGAACATGGACAATCCACGTGTCAATCAGTATGTCGTCACGGGGGCAGCACGTCGCGGCGGAGCCGCCATCGTACGATCACTGCATGACGCTGGGTACCGCGTCATCATACATTGCCGTACCTCCTCGCAGGTTGATGCCGACATTCTTTACCATTCCTTGAATGCTCAGCGTGCGCACAGTGCTCGACTCTGGGTGGAGGATCTGTGCAATCCTTTTCCCCCTCCCTTCTTTTGTACGGACATCGATGGCATCGTGGCCAATGCCTCGGATTTTTCCCCGACAGACCTCGATAACTACGAAGACCACCTGGAACGGGATCTGGGTAGCCACCTTTATGGCCATCTACGCCTGATTCGCCAATGTCGTGACTCCTTGGTAAAACGGCAAGGTGCTATTGTCGCCATCGGTGATATTCACTTTCATCGCCCGGCGTCCGGTTACCTGACCTACCACATTGCCAAGAATGCCCTGATGGCCGCAATGCAAGCCCTGGCCGTGGAACTTGCGCCCCAGGTTCGGGTCAACACCGTACTCCCCGGTCACTTTGACTGGCCGCACAAATCCCAGGCGTTTGCCGAAGAAAATCAAAAAAGAATCCTGCATGCAGTGCCCCTGAAGCGCTTGGGCCAGTTTGATGAATTGGCTCGTGCCGTTCGTTTTTTATTGTGCGAAGCCACTTTTACCACCGGCTCCTTTCTGACCGTTGATGGCGGTCTGTCACTCCATATCGAAGGTTAAAATGCCCCTGACCCCTCCCCTTTCTTCTGATTCTCTTACCCGTTTCGTTCTGGAGGGCATTGACCTCGAGTTAGAAATCGGGATCAATGCCTTTGAAATAGGCAAACCCCAGAAGGTCTCTCTCACGGTGAGTGTTGAAGTGCCCGACACCCTCTGCCACATTGCAGATTCACGGGAAGGATTGCTCTCTGGCTACGACTACAACCACGTTTATGATGCCATCAAGCAAGCCATCTCCGAACCTGTGACGCTGATCGAAGTGCTGGCCCAGCGAATCGCCGATCTCCTTTTGCGTAATCCCGAAGTCCGGGTTTGCGAAATCAAGGTAATGAAGTACCGGATGTGGCCAGAAGTGGCTACGGTGTCTGTTTCCATTCGGCGTTCTCAGCCTCTCAGACCTGGGGCCGTATAAAGGAAGGTCGAGAAAGCGCTATCCTTGACAAAAAACAGGGGCCTGTAGGATAATCTCGGGTTCGGGGTGTAGCGTAGTCTGGTAGCGCGCCTGGTTTGGGACCAGGATGTCGGGAGTTCGAATCTCTCCACCCCGACCATAGAGAGTCGACCCGAGCGAGTGCCCGTAGCTCAATCGGATAGAGCACCAGCCTTCTAAGCTGGGGGTTACAGGTTCGATTCCTGTCGGGCACGCCATTCCTATTGAATGACGTCGGCACCCGGAGGGGGAGTGAAATGAAAAGTATCCGGAGTGAATTTTGGATCTTTCTCGAATTGAGTAAACACGATGCTGAGGGTATGTCCAAAACTATCCCTCAACTCCATCCGCGCCAGCGCCTGATCCGTAAATCCCATTTTGACCCATTCAAACCCTGATTCCGTACTTTTGGGTTTGGCCATCACCCATTCCAACCCCTCGCTCTCCCCACCCTCCGTAACCACATACCCTTTCTCCAAGGCATCATCCCCCGCCAGTAAGGCGGCCGGAGTACTGCCCAAACTCTGACTCATTTTTTTTCGGGTCACCTGCTGCAAATCCGGATCCCAGATCCAGAGGGTCTGACCATCTGCCACCAAGGTCTGTGGATAAGGACTACGATACTCCCAACGAAACTTGCCCGGCCGCGAAAACAGGAAGACGCCCCGACTGACGGTTCCTCCCGTATCTCCCTGTCCCTTGAGGTTGCGCTGCTCGAACTGTGCCTCTCCCCTACGCGTGTCGCGCAGAAAAGCATGCAGACGGTCGAGACCGGAGGCGCTGGCCCACCCCATACTTCCCATCCACAAAATTACGCCGAACCACAGTTTCCATTGCTTCATTCCCGCCCTCCTCCCACCAAGACATCCCGACTGCCATTGGTGGCCATACTGGACACCAAACCCGCTTTTTCCATATCTTCAATCAAGCGCGCCGCGCGGTTATAACCAATCCGCAAGTGGCGCTGCACTTGAGAAATCGAGGCTCGCCGCGTTTCCAATACCAATGCCACGGCCTGGTCATACAGAGGATCCTGCTCTCCAGTGGACTGCCCTGGAGCCGTTTCCGGATCCATGCCCTCCTCGATTCCTTGCAACATTCCTTCCACATAGGCCGGTTTGCCCTGCGCCTTCAGATAATGCACGACTTGGTGCACCTCGTCATCGCTCACAAAAGCCCCGTGCAAACGGTGCGGATAACCGGCTCCTGTGGGCATATAAAGCATGTCTCCCTGACCCAGCAACGCTTCTGCACCCATCTGGTCGAGGATGGTGCGTGAGTCTACCCGACTGGAGACCTGAAAGGAGATACGGGTGGGGATATTGGCTTTAATCAGCCCGGTAATCACATCCACCGAAGGACGCTGGGTCGCCAGGATCAGATGAATCCCCGCAGCCCGTGCCTTCTGGGCAATCCGCGCAATCAATTCTTCCACCTTCTTGCCCACCACCATCATCAGATCCGCCAATTCATCGATCACCACCACGATGAAAGGCATCGGTTCCAGTGGCTCCGGAGTATCTGGGGTCAGAGATAAAGGATTCATGAGTGGTTGTCCCTTGTGGAACGCCTCATTGATTTTTTGGTTGGCACTGGAAAGGTTTCGCACTCCCAATTGTGACAAAAGTTTATAACGACGATCCATCTCTGCCACACACCAGTTCAAGGCATGGGCCGCTTCCTTCATGTCCACCACCACCGGTGCCAAAAGGTGTGGAATCTCGTCATAAACCGACAATTCCAACATCTTGGGATCCACCAGAACCAGACGAACCTGCTGCGGTGTCGCTTTATACAGCAAACTCAGGATCATGGCATTGATGGCCACGGACTTTCCAGACCCTGTTGTTCCCGCCACCAAAAGATGGGGCATTTTGGCCAGATCCACCACCACCGGATTGCCGGCAATGTCCTTACCCAGCGCCAAGGTAAGGGGCGAAGCCATATCTCCATAGACCGCCGCCCCTAAAATTTCAGAGAGTCGTACGGTTTCGCGCCGCGCATTGGGTATTTCCAAACCCATGCAATTCTTTCCCGGAATGGATTCCACAACCCGGATATTTCCGACGGTCAGAGCACGTGCCAGATCCTTCACCAGATTGATGATCTGACTCCCTTTGACCCCCACTGCCGGTTCAATTTCGTAGCGCGTGATGACAGGACCAGGCAAGGCAGCCAATACCTTCACGCTGACATTAAAATCCGCCAATTTTCGTTCGATCTGGCGCGACGTGAATTCCAGCAATTCCTGGCTCACCGATTCCCGTACAGAATTGGCCTCGTCCAGGAGTTTGAGGGGAGGCAGGGTGGAATCGGGAAGATCCTTGAACAGGGGCACCTGACGTTCCCGTACCGCCTGCATGGAAGGCTCGATCTGGGTAGTGACCGGCAACACCTGCAAAGGCTCGTGATCTTCCTGTAATTTGCGGGCTTCCTGTACCAAGGTCTGGCGTTGCTCACCAGCTCGACGTCCCACGCGCCGATCAATGGCCACACTGCGCTTCGAGTTGAAGCGGCGGAAGAGATTTTCACAGGTCGCTCCCAAGGATTCCGCCAAGTGTAGCCAGGAAATCCCCGTCATGAGTGAAAACCCCAGGGCCCATGCCAACAGCAGAAACATGACCGCCCCACTCAGTCCGACCCCCTGAATGGCCCAACTGGCCAGTTCGCACCCCAGCACGCCACCACCGCCACTACAGGTCCCTTCGCCCATGGCCTGAAGAGGCAACTCGAAATGCATTCCGGCCAGACGCATGGCTTCCAGCCCTGCGCTGGAAACCACCATCAGCAGAAACCCCAGGCCCATCAGAACGAACCAGTACCGAGGTACCGGCGACACAGTTTCTTTTGCCCCGCTGAAGTTCGGTTCGAGTTTGAGATAACGATAGCCGCGCCAGGCCACCCAACCCAGAACGACCACGAACCAACCCGCTGAAAACCCGAACAGATAAAGTAAAAAATCTGCCAACCAAGCCCCCACCCGTCCACCCGCGTTGGCCACATGGGAGATGGAGACTTCCCAGTCAGGACGATTGACCGCCGATCCCAGGGACCACCCTGGATCGGTCCGATGATAGGTCAACAGGGACAAAGCGAGATAAAGTGCCAGCAATACCACCAGCAACAACAGGGCCTCGCACAACAGACGGGTCAACTTCAGGGCAAGGGGAGAATCACTCATGGGCTGATTATAGCCTTTCTGACTTCGAAACGATAAGAGTCATCGAAGGGAGGATGGTACAATCATGGGCTGATTTAATTACGGGAGAAGACCATGCCCAAACGCCGTCATTCACGTCTACTGATCCTGGGCTCCGGCCCCGCCGGTTATACTGCGGCAGTTTATGCTGCGCGCGCCAACCTCCAACCGGTATTGATTACCGGGATTGCTCAGGGAGGCCAGTTGATGACCACCACTGAGGTGGACAACTGGCCTGCCGATGTGCATGGTGTCCTGGGACCGGATTTGATGCAACGCTTTCAGGCCCACGCCGAACGTTTTCACACCGAAATCCTCTTTGACCAAATTCATCGGGCGGACCTGAACACCCGTCCCTTCGTCCTGGAAGGGGATGACGGAGTTTACACCTGCGATGCGCTGATCATTGCCACCGGTGCTTCCGCACTTTATCTGGGCCTACCTTCGGAACAAACATTCATGGGACGCGGCGTATCAGGCTGCGCCACCTGTGATGGTTTCTTCTACCGGGGCGAGACAGTCGCCGTGATCGGGGGAGGCAATACGGCAGTGGAAGAAGCGCTGTATCTCAGCAATCTGGCCGCTCACGTCACCCTTGTTCACCGTCGTGACCGCCTTCGTGCCGAACCCATTCTGGTGGATCGACTCATGGAAAAAGTGGCGCAGGGAACCCTGAGTATTCGCTGGGATCATGTACTCGATGAAGTATTGGGAGATGAGTCGGGAGTCACCGGAGTACGTCTGCGCCATACCTCCTCCGGAATCCCTGAAGAATTGACGGTCAAAGGCGTGTTCATCGCCATTGGTCACCGCCCCAACACGGAACTCTTTGTCGGCCAACTGGAAATGGATGGTGGCTACCTGATCACACGTACGGGTCGCACCGGAAACATTACCGAAACCAGTATTCCCGGCGTATTTGCGGCAGGTGATGTGCAGGATTCAGTTTACCGTCAGGCCATCACCAGCGCCGCCACTGGATGTATGGCTGCCCTTGACGCCCAGCGCTATCTGGAAAGTTTGGCCCATGCCGGCTAAGCCACACCCTTGAACGTCAAACCGATCAAAACCTGCGGCATCTGGGTCATCCTGCTGGCGATGATCTGGAGCTTGGGACTGGGGACGCGCGCCCTCACTCGGCCCGATGAAGGGCGCTATGCCGAAATCGGCAGGGAAATGGCCGTTTCGGGAGATTGGGTAACCCCCCACCTGAATGGCATTCCCTACTATGAAAAACCACCCCTGCAATACTGGGCTACGGCATTCAGCATCGACCTGCTGGGGCCTACCCCACTGGCTGCTCGTCTTTGGACCGGTTTGCTCGGCTTTTTGGGAATCCTGGCCAGCGCTTTTTTTGCTCGGCGCCTCTTCGGAACGGAAGCCGGATGGCGTGCGCCCCTACTCCTGGCAGGAACCTTCTATTACACCGCGCTGGGACATATCAACACCCTCGACATGGGGGTTACAGTCTGGATGTTTCTGGCGGTGGGGTGTTTTCTGCTGGCCCAACAGGAATCCTCTCCGCGCTTCTGGATGACCCTGGCCTGGGGTGCCGCCGCCGCCGGATTCATGAGCAAGGGTCTCATGGCCTTGGCGCTCCCCGGCGGTACTTTAGTGCTCTACACCCTATTCACCCGTGATCTGAGCCCCTGGAAAAGACTTCACCCATTTCCCGGCCTGCCCTTGTTTTTATTGCTCACCTTACCCTGGTTCTGGCTGGCCAGTCGCGTTCACCCCGAGTTTCTGTGGTTTTTTTTCATACACGAACAGTTTGACCGGTATACCACCACTCTCCATCAACGGGTGGAACCTGTCTGGTATTTTATCCCCATCTTGCTGGCAGGTCTCTTCCCCTGGACTCTGGTGGCTCTGCGCGCCACAGGAAACACCTTGCTTCGCAGCCATGGTCGCCATTTCTCACCCGCCCGATTTCTCGCCATTTATGCCCTCTTCGTCGTCGTCTTCTTCAGTTTGTCCGGCTCCAAGTTACCCGACTATATTCTCCCGGCCTTCCCGGCATTGGTACTGCTCAGCGCCCGCCAACTCAGTTTGCGCCCGGGCCCCTTCCCGCTTAGCCCCCCTCTTCTGCTGACCCTGGGCGGCGCTTTTTTCGGAGTTACTGCGTTACTTTTTAGGTTCCCCACCCTCCCTGAAAGTTTGGGCTGGTCGTTGGGAATGGACCCGGACATGATTCCGGGTTACCAGAATTTTTCTTACTGGATTGCCACTGCTGCCGCACTATCTCTGGTTCTGGGCTACCTGGCCCACCGCCAGCGTGCCCTGCCTGACCGCAGTTTGAAAACTGTCGCCATCGGTACGCTGCTCGTCACCCAACTGCTGCTCAGCGGGAGTAACACCCTGGCAGATTTTCAATCCGGGGTCACCCTCGCCCACCGTCTGGGCCCTCGATTCGCAGCGGCCAGCCATCTATACAGTGTGAACACCTACGACCAGACGCTGGATTTTTATCTGCAACGCACCGTCATTCCTGTGGCTTATCAAGATGAAATGGCCTTTGGTCTAAGTCTGGAACCCCAACACTTCATTCCTACCCTGGAAAAGTTCAAACCGCTTTGGGCCTCGGATCTGGGGGCCTTGGCCATTCTTCCTCCACCTTTGTACGACGTCATGAAAAACCAAGGTTTCCCCATGCACCTTCTGTTTCGGGATGCGCACCGTGTTATAGTGGCTCGAACATGAGCCTAGTCAGTTTTTCTCTCATCCTTTCCGGTGTGCTACTCAATGCCGTGGCCCAGTTGCTGCTTAAGGCAGGAACCAACCAGTTGGGGCAGTTTGCATTCACCTGGGAGAACCTCTGGCCCATTGCGCTCAAAATTTGTACTCAATGGCCCATTCTGGCGGGACTGTTCTGCTATGCCGTCAGTGTGGTGGTATGGATTCTGGCACTTTCACGCGTCCCTGTTTCCCAGGCCTACCCCCTGTTGTCCATTGGCTACGTGGTCAATGCTCTGGCGGCGTGGGCGTTGTTGGGAGAAACTCTGACAGGTAGCCGGATTTCAGGCATTGCCGTCATTCTCGTAGGAGTATATTTGATTGTCCGCTCGTAACCTGCCCTATCTGCCCTTTGCCCGCCCCACAATCGATGAATTCATGGTGGAAGCCGTCGGGGATACCCTGCGTTCCCTGTGGATCACTTCAGGGCCTCAGGTTTTGGCTTTCGAAAAAGCCCTGTCCGAGTATCACGGAGGACGCCCGGTCCGGGTCTTTTCTTCGGCCACGGCGGCCCTTGAGGTAGCGGTCCTAACGGCGGGCATCGGCCCCGGCGATGAAGTCATCATCCCTGCCCAGACCTTTTTTGCCTGTGCCAATGCAGTAGCTCGCACGGGTGCCACCCCCGTCTTTGTGGATGTAGACCCCATCACCCGCAATCTGGATCTGAATGCTGCCGAAGCCGCCATTACGCCCCGCACCCGTGCCCTTATGCCAACCCATTTTGCCGGTTGGCCGGTGGCTCCGGAACCCCTCTATGCCTTGGCCCAAGAACATGGACTACGGGTTATCGAAGATGCCGCCCTGGCCATTGGCAGTCGCTGGAAAGGAAAACTCATCGGCAGTTTTGGGGACATGGTGAGTTTCAGTTTTCATCCCAACAAAACCCTCACCACCATCGAGGGAGGGGCACTGATTTTTGCCAGCGAAGAAGAGGCGCGCACCGCCGAGCGTCTGCGCTTCCACGGCATTGTCCGCCTGCCCGACGGGACCCGCGACGTCGTGGTCACCGGCAGCAAATCCAACTTGCCCGATGTCAATGCGCGCCTCGGGTTGATGCAACTGGCCCGTCTCGAGGAATTCATCGCCCGCCGTCATGTCTTGGTCGCCCGCTATTTTGAACGTCTGCACACCGATCCACCCTGTGAACTGCCTTTTCGAGGAGACGAGGGACACAGTTGGAATTTCTTTGCCCCCCTCCTGCCCCTCGAGCAGTTGCGCTGGAGCCGCAAGGAAATCATGGACGCTTTGCATCAGGAAGGCATCGGTAGCGGAATCTCCTATGAAGCCTTGCATCTGACCACCCGCTATTCAGCTCTGGGATACCAGGCGGGAGATTTCCCCCATGCCGAGCGCATCGCACGCACAACCCTGACCCTCCCCCTCTATCCCACCCTTACCTTGGAGGAGGTAGACCGGGTCTGCGCAACCCTGGAAAAAATCCTGAAACAGGCTGCCCGATGAATCAAAAACCTGCCCTTTCCGTCGTCATTCCGGTCTATAACGAAGAAACCGGATTGCACCTGCTCTTCGACCGTCTCTATCCAGCCCTCGATGCCCTGCAAATCCCTTACGAAATACTCTTCATCAATGATGGCAGTCGCGACCGCTCCGCTGCCCTGTTGCGCGAGCAATTCCAATTGCGCCCCGAGGTGACCCGCGTCATCCTCTTCAACGGTAACTATGGGCAACACATGGCCATCATGGCAGGGTTTGAACATTGTCGGGGCAAGCGGGTGATCACTCTGGATGCCGACTTGCAAAATCCTCCAGAAGAAATCGTCAATCTTCTTGCCGCCATGAATCAAGGCCATGATTATGTCGGGACCATCCGCCGCACCCGGGAAGACAGTGCCTGGCGCCATTGGGCTTCGCGCCTGATGAATCGCCTGCGTGAAAAGGTCACTCATATCCACATGACCGATCAGGGCTGTATGTTACGGGCCTACGACCAGCGGATCATCCAGGCCATCGTTTCCTGTCGTGAAGTGAACACCTATATTCCTGCCCTGGCCTACAGTTTCTCCTCCAACCCTACGGAAATCGTGGTGGGGCATGAAGAACGTTCAGCGGGGGAATCCAAGTACTCCTTATATAGTTTGATCCGTCTTAATTTTGATCTAATCACCGGGTTTTCCATCCTGCCCCTCCAGTTCTTTTCCTTGCTTGGCATGGGTCTGTCGCTGTTATCCGCCTTGTTTGTCATTTTTCTGGTTCTGCGCCGCCTCATCGTCGGTCCTGAAGCCGAAGGAGTTTTCACCCTTTTTGCCCTTACCTTCTTCCTGATCGGTATTCTGCTGTTCGGTATTGGTCTGTTGGGAGAATACATCGGACGCATCTACCAGCAAGTTCGCGATCGTCCGCGTTTCCTCATCCAGGGCATCCTGGAAGCCCCCTTGCCACCGGAGGAATCTGGCGATGCCTGATAAAGTCAAAAATCCGGTACGTGTTGTGGTGTTTGCCTACCATTCAGTGGGAGTACGTTGCCTCCAGGTGCTCCATCGTTCCGGCCTGGATATTGCTTTGATCGTGACCCACCCGGATGACCCAACTGAAAATCGCTGGTTTGATAGTGTGGCCGAATGGGCATCTCACCAGGGCATTTCTGCCCTTACCCCCCCAAACCCCAATGATCCCGCTCTGGTGGAGCGAATTGCCGCCCTTCATGCGGATTTCTTTTTCTCTTTCTATTATCGACAGATGCTGGGTGCCGACTTGCTCGCTCTGCCCAAACGCGGCGCCTATAACCTGCATGGTTCGCTTCTGCCCCGGTACCGGGGACGGGTTCCGGTGAATTGGGCGGTCATTTGTGGCGAAATGGAAACTGGTGCCACCCTGCATGTCATGACTCTCAAACCAGACCAAGGCGATATCATCGCCCAGGAAAAAGTGCCCATCGGTCCGGACGACACGGCTCATGATGTTTTCCTGCGCGTCATCGAGGCGGGCGAACGGGCTCTTTCTCGAGTGCTTCCCGCTCTGCTGGCAGGAAAAGCCGTGCATCATCGGCAGGATTTGTCCCAGGGAAATTACTGTGGTGGACGCCGCCCCGAAGATGGAAGAATCGACTGGAGCCAACCTGCCCAGGCCATTCATAATCTGGTGCGAGGCGTGGCCCCTCCCTATCCCGGAGCCTTTACCCTGGTAAACGGGCAACCCCTGCGCGTTCTTAAGACCAGTCTTCATCCCCACCCGGATGCCCTGGCAAGGACTCAGGGCGGGGATGGGCAACCCCTCTACCTGTTACAAGCAGAATGGCGGGGGCAAGGTCTGAACACAGCGCAATTCAAGGCCACGTTTCCCCAAGGCTGCGTACCGGATCCTTGGCCCGCAACAAAAAGCCCTTAAAATACGCCTTTCCCCGTTTATTGGAATGAAGCCTTACCGTATAATGGCGGGATTCTGAAAACAGTCAAAATTTAGATGCCTAATTTTTATATTTGAACAACGGAACCCCCATGAAAAAAATCCTCATCCTTGGCGTCAATGGCTTCATCGGTCACCACCTCAGCCAGCGCATCCTGTCCACCACCGACTGGTCGGTGTACGGAATGGATATGCAGAGCGAACGCGTCAAGGATCTGTTGGACCACCCACGCTTTCACTTCTTCGAAGGGGATATCACCATTAACAAGGAGTGGATCGAGTACCATATTAAGAAGTGTGATGTAGTACTCCCTCTGGTGGCCATTGCCACCCCCGCTACCTATGTTCAGCAACCTTTGCGGGTTTTTGAACTGGATTTCGAAGCCAACCTGCCCATCGTGCGCAGTTGTGTCAAGTATGGCAAACGAATCCTTTTCCCTTCGACCTCGGAAGTCTATGGCATGTGTCGGGATAGCGAATTCGACCCCGACCAATCCGAATTGATCCTGGGCCCCATTGAAAAACAGCGCTGGATCTATTCCTGCAGCAAACAGTTGATGGACCGGGTGATCTGGGGCTACGGCATGCAGGAAGGACTGGACTTCACTCTGTTCCGTCCCTTCAACTGGATCGGTTCAGGACTGGACAGCATCCACACGCC
Source organism: Ferrovum myxofaciens (assembly GCF_000735045.1). Taxonomy (GTDB): domain Bacteria; phylum Pseudomonadota; class Gammaproteobacteria; order Burkholderiales; family Ferrovaceae; genus Ferrovum; species Ferrovum myxofaciens. The sequence continues at coordinate 21,283 of NZ_JPOQ01000010.1, read as the reverse complement.
CAAGGAAGGCAGTTCACGGGTCATCACCCAGTTCTTTGGACATATCGTACGAGGAGAGAATATCCAGTTGGTGGATGGAGGTACCCAGAAACGGGCCTTCACCTATATCGACGATGGCGTCTCTGCGCTCATGAAAATTATCGAAAACCCTCAAGGTGTGGCGACGGGAAAAATCTACAACGTGGGCAATCCGAGCAACAACTACTCGGTCAGGGAACTGGCACAAATGATGCTGGATTTGGCGATGGAATACCCCGAATACCGCACCACCGCACAACAGGTCAAACTGGTGGAAACCACCGCCGACACCTATTACGGCAAGGGGTATCAGGATGTCCAGAATCGCGTCCCCAAGATCACCAATACCTGTGAAGAATTGAACTGGGCGCCTGAAGTCGGCATGATGGACGCACTGCGCCGCATCTATGATGCTTACCGCGGCCAAGTGGCAGAAGCACGCGGATTGGTGGACTGACGTTGATGTCGGCAACGCCTTGGGTAGGACTGGTCATGGGAAGCCAGTCAGACTGGACGGTGATGGAAGAGGCCGCCCAGATGCTGACTCGTTTCGAAGTACCCTTCGAGGCACAGGTGATTTCAGCCCATCGCACGCCCGACCGTATGTTTCGCTACGCGGAAGAAGCCCGTGACCGCGGCCTGAACTGTCTGATTGCAGGGGCGGGCGGAGCCGCCCATTTGCCAGGCATGCTGGCCTCCAAGACCACCTTGCCCGTCTTGGGCGTTCCCGTACCTACCCCCTATTTTCAAGGGCAAGACTCTCTTCTGTCCATCGTACAGATGCCCAAGGGAATTCCGGTGGCCACCTTTGCGGTAGGTGCTGCTGGTGCCGCCAATGCCGCTCTTTTTGCGGTCAGTTTGTTGGCTGCACAGCACCCGCACCTGACCGGGCGTTTGAACGCCTATCGCGCCGAGTTGGTTGCACAGGTCACCGCCATGCATCTGCCGCCCGCCCCATGAGTCGACGCAATCGGACCTTGGGTTTGCTGGGTGGGGGGCAATTGGGGAGAATGTTCACCTCGGCTGCCCGCACCATGGGATTTGATGTTTGGGTATTGGACCCCGACCCGGACGCTCCGGCAGCGCATTTTGCCACCCGTCATCTGTGCGCGGCCTTCGATGATGCCACGGCTCTGAAACTGCTGGCAGATTCCTGTCGAGCCGTCACCACCGAATTTGAAAATGTACCCGCCGAGACCCTGTCCGCTCTGGCCAGTCAGGTGATTGTCCGCCCGGGAGCACGCGCCGTATCGATAGCTCAGGATCGCATCCTGGAAAAGTCCTTCCTGCGCAACGAAGGCTTCCCCGTAGGTACTTTTGCGCTTATCCCCAACCGGGAATCCTGTGTTAACGCACTGGCCCAGATCAAATTTCCCGCCTTGATCAAAACCGCACGGTTTGGGTACGACGGGAAAGGCCAGGTTCGTGTGGAATCGGCAGAAGAAGTTCAGGAGATCCTGAGCCATAATTCCGATCTCCTGCCTTGTATTCTGGAAGAAATCGTCCCGCTTCGTTTGGAAATATCGGTCATTCTGGCCCGAACTTCCGCCGGTGAAATCAGCCACTGGCCAGTGGCTGAAAATCGTCATCATCAAGGAATTCTGGATATCACCATTGCGCCTGCCCGTATTCGCGACGAACTGGCCGCCCGAGCACGAAAAATGGCCAGTGAAATTGCGGAACGACTGGAGTATGTGGGAGTCATGGCAGTAGAATTTTTTGTGACGGGGATTGACCAAATCCTGGTCAATGAAATAGCGCCGCGCCCTCACAACAGCGGACATTACACCCTCGATGCCTGTATCACCAGTCAATTTGAGCAACAGGTCCGGGTACTCTGTGATCTCCCCCTGGGTAGCACCGAACAGTTGAGACCTGCAGCCATGATCAACCTGCTGGGAGATTTATGGCAGGAAGGAACGCCCCCCTGGACCTTGGTTTTTCAGGAACCAGAAGCCAAATTACATCTCTACGGCAAGGAAAAACCCCGCCCAGGACGAAAGATGGGACACATCACGGTGTTGGGTCCCAGTGCCAATGAAGCACTGGAGCGCGCGCTGCGCCTCAAAAATGCGTTGACCACAACGGCTTCCTGTTCAGTCGCCGTATAACATCGGTCAGTTGCATAGAAAATTTTCACCCTTTAGAAGAAAGAGAGGAGGTCAAACGGCATCCTCACCCTGTTCTCCCGTGCGGATCCGTACGGCCTGCTCCACATCGATGACGAAGATCTTGCCATCGCCAATTTTACCGGTACGGGCGGAATGGATCACTGCCTCCACTACCTTGTCCACCAGCATATCGGTCACAACCACCTCAATCTTGACCTTGGGCAAAAAATCCACAATATATTCCGCACCCCGGTACAACTCCGTGTGCCCTTTCTGGCGCCCAAAGCCCTTGACCTCTGTAACAGTCAGACCAGATACGCCCACTTCAGAAAGTGCTTCTCTGACTTCATCAAGTTTGAAGGGTTTGACGATGGCCGTAATCAATTTCATAACATACTCCGACGAATTCATTGTTCGAAGTAGTTTAGCAGTCTTTGACTAAATTTTTATAAAATATCTTCAGAAAATAGGTGATGTATGCTATGCCCCCCGATTGCACAATGGGGGGCATAGCACCAATTTTTGAAAACGATCCATGAATGACAGGAACTTAGAACATCACAGAAAAATTGACCACATAGGAGCGTTCAGGCAAAGCAAAAAGCAGTGGGTTTCCATTTTGATCTGTAAATCCGGATGTCGATGCGTAGATGTCATTTCTATTAAATAGATTATTGATTTGAAATCCAAGTTTTGCCTGCTTCGCCCAAGACCAGCCTGTGTCTATCTTATAGTTCATATTGAAGTCGGTCATGGTGTAAGAGCCAAAAGGAATGTTGGTGGCCGCCATCGCGCCACTATTGCGTGCGCCCACTTCCTTGGTGATAAGAGAGCCGTACCAATTCCCTTGGTCGTAGATTCCGCCCAGCGCCGCAGTGGTTCGCGGTGTATAGGGAAGGATGGAGCCATCGCTGGTGGAATAATTATTTATCCCCAAATTACCGTACAGGCTGAATCCCCTGGCAAACATCCAGGTTCCCTGCATCTCGCCCCCGTCATAGCGCACACCCCCGATATTGGTGAAACAGGTATTGATTCCGCATGCCACTGGACTGATCTTGTCAGTGAAATTGATGCGGTAGAGATCAGCAGAAAGATTTAGGGCCCGGGTGGTAAAAACGGTTCCAATCTGGAAATTCTGGGTGGATTGGGGTTTTAAAGTATTCGTCTGGGCATTGTTGAAGAAATTATTCATATTGGGGGCCATAAACCCTGAGGCATACTCGCCATAGAAAGACCAGTTGCTGCTCACCTTGTAATTGGTGGTCAAGGCAGGCAGCGGTTTGGCCCAACTTTGAGCCCCATTGTAAGGTTGCCCCGTTCCCTGCATGACTGGGGAATTAAATGAACGTTCAAAATAGGAGTACTTGAGGCCAGGCGTAATCGTCCATTTCTCGGTGGGTTTCCATTCATACTGCACATAGGGCTGAATGGTGGTCAAGGTGTCCATCATCAAGCGGTCGGTGTAGGCCAGATTACCCGTCGTTGCGTAAATCTGGTTACCTGAATTGTAGGCTCCGTTCAAGGTCCAGTCACTTTCGTACTGAGAGCGGTTATTGTTCTGATAATCGATCCATGTGCCGTAGTCCAATTGACCTTGGCCCAAGATTTCCGACATTCTCAATAAATCACCCACCGAACGATAATTCATGGTCATCGCCTGACCTGGAATATCATTGGGATAAGCTGTTCCGCCTACCACTGTTCCTGTGGCCGGGAGGCCTGCCCCATTCCCCGTCCCCGGATAGGTGCCAAAGCCCGGCTGCAATCCATTGTAGCCATTGTGATAATAGGCGTAGGTATAGAGTTTATTATCCACTTCAACATCGCCGAATCGGGTTTTAATTCCAATGTACTCGAAGTCCGAAGTGATGTTGTCGAAGTTGTAGCCGTAAAAGGCTTGGCTGTTGGGATTGGATGAGAGGCCATAATTTCGGCCATATTGGGCCATTTGCTGCAAGGTTGCCCCATAAGGTACATTCTGCTGAATCTTGTTTCCCATGGCCACAAAAGTCAGCAGGGTATCTTCACCCACGACTTTTTCAAACTTCATGAAAAGGTTTTTGCGATGCTGAGCGCTGTTGGTCAGATATCCATCGGTAGAAAAGTCCTTGTAACTGATAAAAGCCTTGGTATCCCCATAGTTCTGCAGGTTGCCGGTATCGAACTGGGCCCCGAGAAGGCGCGTATTCCAACTGCCAAAACTTCCGAATACACTGGTTCCGGTCTGATTTTGGGGAAGTTTTGAACTGAGGGCGATGGTCCCCCCGAAAGTCGAATAGCCAATATTGCTGGCGTCTCCCGGACCCAGGTCAACCTTGACCCCGGCCAAATCCTGCTCCATGAAATAGGAAGTGGTGTGGTGGGTAAAGTCGTTGGAATCGCCCCAGGGAATGCCGTCGAAGGTGACATTGTATTGACCATCCTGAAAACCACGGAGGGTCAGGGCCTGATTCTCCATCCCCCCCGGACCATTGGGATCCACACTGTTCACGCTGGGCAAAATGGAAATGATGTCGCTGTAGTTTGCCCCAGGAGCCGCATTCTCTTCAATATAATGCTGATTGATATTGAAGACTGGTTCCGTGGCATTGATGGACATGCTGCCTGGAGCCTCATAAGTCGCCGTGCCTTTGCCCGTCACAGACGGGATGGAGGGATCTTCTCCTCCACCCGTGGCAGACACCGTCCCAAGGTCCATGGCCTGAGAATCGGCCAAGGCGGGCAAGGTCCCCAACAAGGATAATACAGAGAGCACCGCTTGGTGAACGGCACGTTGTTTAAATTTTTGTTTTATCACAATACTTCCCCCTTTAAAAACTTTTCCCTTGGGGGGTATTGTCGTTACAAATTGTTACAATCCAGAGTAACGCTGATGAAGATTCTGTGAATGATAACCATATTCAAAAGCATTGCCTCGAAATATTCCTCCGCATTAATACCGCACAAGAAAAAGCCGCCCACAGAGGACTGGGGGCGGCGAAGACCACTTTAGGAGACTGCTACAACACTTTCGAGAAACGTTGATGATCCTGATGCAACCAGAGATATTTATCAAAACTCATGGCCATGGGACGCACAAAGAACCACCCGGCTTTACTGACCTCCAAACCCGCCAACGTACGGATCAAAAGGCCCTCATGTTCAAATTCCTGCAACCGCTCCAGCGCATCCTGGAAATAGGTTGCAAAGTCGATTCCGTAATTTTGCTCAATGGTCTCAAAAGCAATACGCCCTTGACACATCAAGGACATGATGACTTCGCGCCGCAGAAGATCATCGGATTCCAGCGTCAAGCCTCGCTCCACGGGGAATTTTCCTGCATCCAGAGCCGCATAATAGGCCTCCAGAGTCTTAACGGACTGACTGTAGGCTGCCCCCACCTGGCTGATGGCAGATACTCCGAATCCCAACAGATCCGCCCCCGCATGGGTATGATATCCCTGAAAATTCCGTTGCAACCGTCCATCCCGTTTAACCTTGGCCAATTGGTCCTCGGGTAGGGCAAAATGGTCCATCCCGATATAGTCATAACCATGGGCCATAAAGGCGTGAATTGCCTGATCCATCATCTGCACTTTGGTGGCCACTGCCGGCAAAGTCTCCGCATCGATGCGCCGTTGCGGTTTGAAACGAGCAGGTAAATGAGCGTAGGCGTAAAGAGCAATACGATCCGGCTGGATGGTCAATACCTGATCCACAGTCTTCTGAAAAGATTCCAGCGTCTGGTAGGGTAACCCATAGATAAGATCCAGGTTGATGGAATCGAATCTCAAACGCCGCACTTCCTCCACCAGTGACTGAACCTGCTCAAAGGGCTGAACACGGTGGACGGCTTTCTGGACGCGAGGATCAAAATCCTGCACCCCGAAACTCACCCGATTGAAGCCCAGAGTACGCAAATGTGCCAGTCGTTTCGGCGTAACCGTACGCGGATCGATTTCGATGGAACGTTCCATGTCCGGAAGAAGTTCAAAACGCTGAGCCAGCAGACTCATCAATTGGGTCAGTTCATCATCATCCAGAAAGGTGGGAGATCCCCCACCCAGATGCAACTGGGCCACTTGACGATGACCTGCACCGATCAAGGGTGCCACCAAATCCATTTCCTGTTCAAGATAACGAAGATATTCCGAAACCTTCCCGTGATCCTTGGTGATTACCTTGTTACAGGCACAGTAGTAGCAAACCGAGGCACAGAAAGGCAAATGGACATACAGGGAAAGCGGCGCATGACCCAACGTCCTTGCACGACTTCCCAAGGCATGAGCTAGGTGCGCACCCCACCCGTCGGGCAGAAAACGATCCGCCGTCGGATAAGAAGTGTACCGCGGCCCCGCAATATCGAAACGCTCCACCAATTCAGGGGAAACGACAATCTCGGAGGTGGGTTTCATACGGTCCATGGGTGCATTATCTCCCCAGCCAATCCCGTAAATATTGACGAAAATCAACTTTTGGTACGTTACCCCCGGGATCCCGAAAATACGAACGGCTCGGATTAACCGAGCCGTAATCCCCGCCAGACAAGGAAAGCGCCACCGCAAAACTACGCTACGGTGGCGAAGGTTCGCCGGCGGAGGGGGAAAGCCGGCTAGAGGACCATGTTAGAAACGGTAGCCAACCCCCACACCCATGATATAGGGATCGGGATGGAGTTGAAGAATCGTGCCGCCGGTAGCAGCAGAATTCAATCCCACGCTAACCCAGGTTTTCTTGATATCCGCGTTCAACAACCAGTGATTATCCAGCTTGTAATCCGCACCCAACTGGACATCCTCTCCCCAGTTGTTCTGTTGCAGGCCCAATGCTCCACCTTCTAGGGAAACGTTCATGGTTCTCATGTACATCACGCCCGCGCCCACGTAGGGTACAAAGTTCCCCATCCCATCGAAGTGGTACTGCAAGTTCAAAATGGGAGGTAATTCCTGAAAACCGCCGATGTAATTCCCATTCACTTGCACCTGATGGCTGAGCGGATAGGAAGCCACCAATTCCGCAGAAATATTGTGGGTGATAAAGTAGGAGACATCAATTTCCGGTTGGGTGCGATTGGCTACCTTGATCGAATCGGCGGGTACACCGCCTCCGGCATCATTACCCTGCATGGTCTGGACCTGAAGCATCCGAACCCGAACGAGCCAGGGACTGGGCTCACTATCATCTGCAAAGGCGCTGGATGCAGCGAAGGAACCAGCCACAGCGGTCAAAGCGACGGCCGCCACCAAAGTTTTTTTGGTCGAAAATTTCATTACTCCCCTCCTAAGTACGTTGTATGACAGGCATGATTTTTTATGCAGTTCCTAGCCCTGCGCAGTTATGGTAGCGCAGGACATAAGCGCGCATTCTGACGCAAATCAATCTTGAATGAAACAGTTGGTCACAGGATCGTTACAATTCAGAGAAAGATTGTTGCATTTACACAACAAAATACCGACCAATGAAAAGAAATGAAATCGCAGACCCGGAAGATCTGCTGACTTGCTAATTATGGGTTTCTGTTCTGCGCAGGGCCAAGGCGTTTCGGTCGAGAATTTTTACCCGCCGTCCCCGTACTTCCAGCAAGCCTTCATCATGAAAACGCGAAAGAAGACGACTGACGGTTTCCAGTTTAAGCCCCAGATAACTGCCAATGTCCTCTCGCGTCATGCGCAGGGTCATCTCCACAGAGGACTGGTGGCGATGGGCATGGCGATCCGCCAGATCGATGAGGAAATTGGCCAGACGCTCCTCCGAACGCATGCTCCCCAGCAACATCATGACATTGTGTTCGCGGACGATTTCCCGAGACAAATCCTTGTTGAACCGATGCTGGAGGTTGGCCATGATCTGTCCCAACTGTTCGAACTGGTCAAAGGAGATGGCACACACGGCACTATCTTCCAGAGCAATGGCGTCACACACATGATGATCGCTATGAATGGCCTCCAAACCCAGCAGTTCTCCCATCATCTGAAACCCGGTGATCTGCCCCCGACCATCTTCATGAAGCAATACCGTCTTGAAAAACCCGGAACTCACAGCAAAGAGTGAACGAAAAGGATCACCGACACGGTAAAGATAGTCGCCCTTGGATACAACCTGACGATGATCCATGTGCTGATCGAGCAGATGAACTTCCTCATCGCTCAATCCGGCAGGAAGACACAATTCCCGGATGGTGCAACTACCACATACCGATTTCAAGTCATGAAGATTCATAATGGGAACAATGCCTGATCCGAAAATTATTAATAAAATACCATCAGATTTTGACTTATGTCATTGTACCCTTCCCTATCTTTGAAGGGGAAAGCTTTTATGCCATCCTGTGGCAGAATCGAATCTAACATTCCACAAAAAAACTTGCATCCATGGATGCAAACCCTTATATTGTTCGTGTTCGTACTATTTATCCCCCAGGAGACAATTCATGAAAAAAGCACGACTCATTCTCGCCCTGCTTGCCCCCCTTTCCGCATCGGTGCACGCGGCCATGGATACCTATGCTACCGACCCCCATCACACCTTTGCCCGCTTCTCCTATAACCACCTCGGATTCAGCACCCAGTTGAGCCGCTTTGACAAGGTATCCGGAACGATCATGCTGGACACCGCAGCCAGGAAAGGTGCAGCCGATATCACCATCGATACCCGCTCCGTGAGTACCGGTTCGGATCATTTCAATGAGCATATTCAGGAAGCCGATTTTCTGGACACGGAAAAATTCCCTACCGCCACTTTCAAGGGCGATTCCGTCAAATTTACCGGGGATACGCCCACCGAAATCGACGGGATCCTGACTCTCAAAGGCATCAGCCATCCCGTGGCACTCAAGATCACCTCGTTCACGTGCAAACTCCATCCCATGGTACTCAAGGAAGCCTGTGGTGGCGATGCAGAAACCCATGTCAAACGTTCTGATTTCGGCATGAGCAAATATGTTCCCTACGTGGGTGATGATGTCACCATCACGGTTTCTGTGGAGGCCATCAAACAGTAACAACGGTTCTATCCCCCGAGGCTTGCCCTCGGGGGGATTTCAAACAGACCGCCGTGCGCGCATCAATGCGACTTCGTCCGCATGGCCCAGAGCATAGCCACGACCATCACAGCCACTGCACCCCAGACCACATAAATCCAGGCAGAGTGATCCTCCTCGGCAAAGGGATCAGTCAGTGTCCGTTCAGCATTTGGTGGCAATTGGGCCAGTTGAGTCAGGGAAGCCCCAAAGAGCAGGTTGATTTTTGCCCGGGCATTGATCGCCCACCCATTGGCATCGAGGATCGGACCCAAGGTACGGGAACGCAACTTGAACCATGCCAACAGAAGCGATGGCCCGGAAATCAGAAGCAAAACGCCCAGAAGGACAAACGGAATCTGCCAGAACGCCAAGGAAAATAACCCGACTGCCACCGAAGCCAGAGCAGTACCAATGGCCCCCACCGCCATGCCGATGGCCGCAAAAATTCCCGCAAACTTACCTACGTCAAAAGCCTGTTGTGCCACGCCGGAAGTACCCCCGGCAGCGTTTTTAGTGGTCAAGGTCGCAGAACTGACCAATTTGTCATCAGCAGCCTTGGCTCTACTGGAGGCAAATTTCTCAAACTGGTCGCTGATGGCACGTACCATCTTCTTGTAAGGTGACCAGAACGCTTGACGCAGACTGATGGGTTGCTCGAGGATACGCGTAATGGTGGCGTCCCAATCCTGTCCTTTGGCATCATAGAACACACCGTTTCTTCCCACCCTCAACTGATCAGAATCCCCATCAGTAAATGCAGCCGCAATGGTGGTCTTCTGCCCCGCGCGCGTGCAATCGCAATAAACCAGACAAATGTTCGACGAATTTGCCAACAGTGCATGCTTGGCCGTATCGTTCACCGTGACACACAGTTCACAGGAACGGCTATCCAGATAAAGAGTACCCGCCTGAAAAATCGCTTGACCCGTACGCGTATAAAAGGCCTTGAATGAAACGAAATTGTTCGCCAGGAGCATGAGATCTCGCACCAGTCGGACCAATTTTTCCAAATCACGAACCGTTTCATTCTCTGTATCCACAGGACCTGCCCCTTGCCAGTCTGCGAATTCTGAAAAAATATCCTTGAGTTGTATCCATTCACTCTCGGCCAGTGTGGTGCGCTCTCCCAATAGTGGAATGACCACCTGGGTCCGAAAAGAAGTCATGGCTCCCGCCCAGACTGGATTGAGCCCTTCGATTAGAGGCAAACACCCCGAACTGTCCACAAGCGCCAGAGGCCACTCCAGTAATACCTCCCGAGCAACACTGGAAGAAGAAAAAACCGCTTGATGTTGCGCCTCTGTAACCAATTCTTCACTTTGCTTTCCTTCAAAGGCCAGAATACGACAGCGCAAGAAATAATCATCCAGTTTATCCGCCACCTTTTTCAGGATCAGGTACCCATCAGGAGTTTTTTCTCCGAGCGGCAAACTTGCAGGGCAGGCGTCTTCCCATGCGGTACGAAGTCGAGCCATGAAACGCGTCTGAGCCTGTTCAACATCGGTGACAGTCAAGGCATCGAATTCGGTTTTGCCCAAGTCCGCAAGCAACCGACGGGCCTGTTCGGCCAGTGCGCAACCTTTCTCATCCTCGCGCAGATGGCTCAGTCTCAAACCCTCCTGGGGGCATGCCAGAATTTCCGGGTCAATCAATCGATCCGCCGCCCAATCGATGGCAGCCAAAAGTTCAGGGACTCGCACATGCCCATCCTGATCCGTATCGATCAAACTCAGCGTGCGTTCGTCAAATTGCAGTCCCTTGACCGGACAGGACAAAGCGACCCATAACTTTTGGTTCAATTGCTTGAGTTCGAGCAAATCCGAGGCGGTCTCGATTTTGACCTGATCAAATCCACCTGCCCGAAAAAAACGCCAAACCTTGGGGACCTCCACCATACCCGTCTCCATTAAGTTATCCTGACCGGTTCAAGGATTGAGACATCTCTCCGAAACCCCAATCAGTTCTATCCCATAGAGGGATGTTTGTCGCGCACCATCCGGGCCAGCAATGTCATTACTTCCAAACTGGCTTGTTCGGCTTTTTCCATGGACTGAATGATGTGGTCATGGATATCGAGATCTTCCATCCATTTTCCTTCCATCAGATGACCAACCTCATGAATGTTGTCATGAACTTTGGCATGAGGAGTTTCCAACTGGCGAAAGGCCTGGAGAGAACCGAAATCTTTCCGACCTGCACCGTCATACCACTGCCCCAACCGACAATGGCGATGATCCACCGCCACCGCCTGGGCTGCTGTTGAATCTTCTGTACGATTGAGCATGACGTAGGCCTGTTGTTTGTAAATGAGGTGATCCACCTTGATCAAGGAGGTAAAACTCAGATCATGAGCGTAAGTTGCATCCTTCAGCGTTTTATTGGCTGAAGCATCGAAAGATGCGAAACGTTCTGCCATCTGACCGATGACGTGTAATGATTGCACTGCGTTCGAGCGCATTTCTTCGGAATCCGCCTGCATCTGATGAGTTTCCTGCTGCAAGGTTTCCATGATCTGACCGATGGACCTCGAAGCATGTTTGGTATTCTCAGCCAACTTTCTCACTTCATCCGCCACCACAGCGAACCCCCTCCCCGCCTCTCCCGCTCGAGCCGCTTCGATCGCCGCATTGAGCGCCAACAGGTTGGTTTGATCGGCAATGGAGGTGATGAGTGCGACTGCTTGACGAATTTCCGTACTGCGTGAATTCAATTGCAGCAAAGTCTGGTTGGCAGAATCCACTCGACGGGCTATATCATCCAAACGTTGGACGACTTCCGCCACCAGTGACTTTCCGACAGTTGCATCGGCGCACGTTTGGGTAGCCTGATCCGTGACCGCGCCCATGCGCTCCGTGATCAGATGCATATCCTCCTGAGTAGAAGCCAGGTTGGGAAGCAAATTACGCGTATTGAGGTCATGGGCCCGTGAAATGAGTCCATGATAAATTGACTTGCGTTTTTGGTCTGCCATGGCAGCCAGCAAAACATTCTGGTTTTCCAATCCCCTTCGAAATCCTCCATGCAACCCTGTGGAAAGAGTCGTACGATAGTATTTACCTTCGATGTTGGCCCGAAAGGTGGTTTCCTGCTCACGAAAGAAAGCACCCAACTGGTCGAGCATATCATTGATATTCCAGCATAGTTCTCCCAGTTCACCCGTATCGTCCACACCCAGAACCCGATTATTGAAGCGTCCCTGAGCGACCTCACGCACTACGACATTGAGTTTGTCGAGCGGACTCATCCATCGGGTCAATATACGCAACGAAAGCCAAGGCAATAACAACGCGGGGAGCAGGAGCACCAACAACCAGGGAGAAACCACCCCAAAGCCCGCCGTCAATACCACCATCAGGCTCACCCAGGCAGCCTGTATCGAGTAAATCAAGGTCATCCTGCCGATCAAGGAGTGGGTCATGGTCCGATATATCCCCAAATAAACAGACAATTAAAGTACTATAGAGGATCAGATCGAGAGAACAAACTCGTCATAACCCACGCCCTTATCCGCCAATATCTTCAACAGCACCTGAGTAGAGGCTTCAATGGCATCCCGCGCCCCCGCCTTTTGTTCAATTTCCAGCAGCGCCTGGTACAGGCCCGCCATCACCTTGACCCCCTCCGCCCTGGGTTTGCGCCGCACGGAAAAATATCCCTCAATTTGACCGGACGGATCAAAGAGCGGAGTAACGTTGGCAAAAACCCAGTAAAAACTTCCGTCCTTGGCCAAATTTTTAACATAGGCATGGCATTCATTCCCCCCGGCAATGACATCCCAGAGCAGTTTGAACACGCATCGGGGCATATCGGGATGACGAATAATATTATGTTGCACTCCTGCCAACTCCTGCCAGGAATAGCCAGAAAACTCGATAAAAATGCGATTCCCGTAGGTAATACGCCCCTTGACGTCGGTCATCGAAACGATAAAGTCATTATCACGCATGACTTTTTCTACCTGTGTCGGAGATAATTTGTTTTTCATGAATCAACCTCTGGTCGGCATGAAAGTTTTGGGATCGTAACGTATTGTCCGTGTGGATTCTAGCATGGTCTTTTTGGAATCCGTGCCGGATCAGGACAGATTTTTCTCATTTTCTGCTATCCTGAGCACTCACCAAAAACTCTATTCGATTGTGTTTTCCATCTTTACCGGATCAGTGTCTCATGCGCTTCAAAAATATTCTTGGTTTCAAGGGTCGCATCCTAAGAATTTACGGTTCCATGATCGACCTCATCGTTGTGTTCCTGATCATGGTGATGCTGATCACCTTGGGGGTTGCGTTGTTCAGCGTTCTGGTGGACCTCTATGATGCACTACGCAACTTGCGACACGAAATCGCCATCCAAACCCTGGTGGAGTCCATTCTGTCTGTTTTCGTCTTGATCGAACTCTTTCGCAGTTTCACTGATTATTTAGAGTTTCATCGCTTGCGTTTGCGCGTCATCTCTGAAGTCGCCATCGTCTTCGTACTGCGCGATGTGTTCATTGGACTCTACAGCCATAGCCTGGAATGGCGTGACATTCTGGCGCTAAGTCTATTGATTGCTGTTCTGGTCGGTACCCGGGTCGCTTCCCTCTTTTTCCCACCTCCTCAGGAGTAAGTATGGCGTCGTTGTTTCGTTGGTTGGGACGTTCCCTGTACTGGATTTGGCGTGGATTGATGGGCCTGGGTCAATTGGGAGTCAGTCTCGTATTTGTGTTTCTTCTGGCCGGCGGCCTGACGACCTATCTGAGCAATCGCATCCCGGCTCCCAAGCCAAAAACCACTCTGGTCATTGATTTGAACGCCCACCTGGTGGAGCAAGCGGCTCCCCGTACCGATAATCTTCTGAGTGCAAGTCTGTTGCATCAAAACGATTCTGGAGATATCGAGTTGCGTAATGTTCTGGAAGCTCTGGATGCAGCAGCCCAGGATCCTGCCATCGATCGCATATTGCTCAAGACCGATGGTCTGCAAGTTTCAGGAATCGCTATCCTGCACGAAGTCGCCCATGCGTTAGACCGTTTCAAAAAAACAGGGAAGCCCGTCATTGCATGGGCTGACCATTACGATCAACGCCAATATTTTCTGGCAGCCCACGCCGACCGTCTCTACCTTGACCCTTTGGGACAAGTACTCTTTCAAGGTTTTGGACGTTACCGCAATTATTACCGTGATGCCCTTGATCGTTTGGGTATCAAGGTCAACTTGATTCGGGTAGGCACATACAAGAGTTTCGGTGAACCTTATGTTGCCAATGGACCTTCTCCAGCCGCCTTGGAGGCGGATCAAACCCTTTACCACGCACTTTGGGCAGATTTTGATCAATCCATAGAAAACGCGCGTCACCAACCCGCTGGCATGATCGACCAATCTATCGATCATCTTCCCCAGGATCTCGCCACGCTACAAGGCAATGCCGCCAAACTGGCCCTTTCCCAGCATTGGGTCGATGCTCTGGTCACCCCCGACGAACTGACCAAATTACTGGAAAAAAATGGCCATGAGGATGACAAGGCCAAGGACTTTCGCCAAATTTCTCTGGATGACTATGTCTCCCGCCTCCCTGATCCCAAAAGTGGGGATGGCATCGCCGTGATCGTCGCCGAAGGAGAAATACAGGACGGAGAAGCACCGGCCGGAACGATTGGGGGAATCACCACCGCAGATCTGGTTCGGGCAGCACGGGAAGACGATCAGGTCAAGGCTGTGGTGCTGCGCATTGATTCGCCCGGTGGCAGCGCCCATGCCTCGGAACTGATTCGGCGCGAACTGGCTCTCACCCAGGCAGCGGGGAAGCCGGTGGTGGTATCCATGGGTAATCTGGCGGCTTCCGGCGGCTACTGGCTTTCTTTGTCTGCAGATGAAGTTATTGCCGACCCGGATACGGTAACTGGCTCCATCGGCGTATTTGCCCTGATCCCCACCGCCGATGGTCTCATGAACAAGGCCGGCATTCATACAGGGGGAGTCACCACGACCTGGCTGAGCGACGCCGACAATCTGTTGCGCCCTCTGGATCCACGCTTCACCCAGATCCTGCAAAGCAGCGTGAGTCACCTCTATCAGGACTTCATCCAGCGCACGGCCACTGCCCGCCGGCTTTCTCCTCAAGCCGTCGACACTGTCGCCCAGGGTCGGGTATGGACCGGGACCCAAGCCCTGAACTACCATCTGATCGATCATCTCGGCCTGTTTCAGGACGCCCTGAAGAGCGCCCGTTTGCGGGCACATCTCACGGAAAGTGCCCCTGTTCACTATTACGATCCCAACCCCAGTCCCTGGCAACGGTGGCTCAACCTGATTGGACAAAGTTTGTTACCCAATCCTCTGGTGGCTTGGTTATCCCAGGGAACACTCGCGCTGAATCCTGCCCTGACCATCGCATCGTCCTCCCAAATGCGAACCGACTTGAGTGTCCTGGTCAGCCCACTGCTGAAAGGAACCGCCCCCTTCGTTCCCCTCACCCACTGTTTCTGCCAGATCCCCTGAGCCATGTATATTCACTGGGATAAATCGTACGAAATTGGCAACCCTCTGATCGATACGGAGCATCGTCTCTTGATCATGCTCTTCCGCAAACTGGACGTGGCGATCAAATCGGCAGAACCCGAAGCCACCATCATGCGCATCCTGTTAGAGGTCAAGAAATTTGCGGACTTTGCCCGTTTTTCCGAGCATCGCCCCATAGGAGAGTTCACGTACCCCGAGTATATTTGAGCCGCCCCGAGGTTTTCTCCCTCTCTTCTTCCCATGCTGCTCATCCAGAAAAACAGAACAGACCAGACCACACAGAACACGAGTAATAATGGAATTAACCGTTGAATATGGCACACCCATCCTGAGCGAAGTGCGGGGCATGCCCGCCGCGACTTACCGATCATTTCATGTCCTGGTCCAGCGTTCGGATTCACCGCTGTTTCTTCCCATCCGTGCCTTGCAGGTATTGGCCATTCTTGAACACCATGAAATCACCTTTCTCCATCAGGATAACAAACAACAGGCCCTTCTACGCTGGGCTCACTTCCGCCCACAGGACCGTCTGGACCTTCAATCCCCCGTTTATTTCGAAGGACACTACTACCTCCCAGAGGGCGTAGAATTGAAGATACGGATCCCGGCAGAATTTGAGCGAGCCTTGGCCCAACTCGAAGAAAAAAGCACCATCCGTTCTCTCACACCCTATGTTTCACCGTTCCCTCTGAAAAAATAGCGTTTGCTGCGCCATCTCCCATAAAAACTGCTATACTTGAAAGATTGATAACCCTGCTGATTGAATCCGAGGTCTGAATGCCGAACATCCGCGTCAAAGAAAACGAACCTTTTGATGTTGCCATGCGCCGCTTCAAGCGCGCCGTTGAGAAAACGGGGCTGTTGACCGAGTTGCGTGCCCGCGAATTCTATGAAAAGCCCACCGCCGAACGCAAGCGTAAATTGGCCGCTGCCGTCAAGCGCCGTTACAAGCGTCTACGTAGCCAAATGTTACCGCCCAAGTTGTATTGATTATAGGACTTTCAATCATTTGACTTCCCCTTCTCGCCGGCACGGGGGTTGGGGTGACAGGGAAGCGAATGATCCCCAACGATTTCATTCAAACCCTGTTGGATCGCACTGATATCGTCGATCTGATCGGGCAATCGGTTCCGCTCAAGAAAGCGGGCGTCAATTACGTTGCCCGTTGCCCTTTTCATCAGGAAAAAACCCCTTCTTTTTCGGTCAACCCCCAACGTCAGTTTTTTCACTGCTTTGGTTGTGGTGCCAGTGGCAATGCCTTGGGCTTTGTGATGCAACATACGGGCGCCGGTTTCGTGGAAGCGGTCCAGCATCTGGCAGATCAAGCCGGACTGACGGTTCCCTCAAGCACAGAACCGGTCCGTCAGGCTCCCTCCAGAAGCGGCCTCGACCTGCTCCAACAAGTTACCCTCCATTACCAGGAAAAACTAACTCAAGTTCCTCATGCTCGGGAATATCTCCAGAGACGGGAGGTAACACCGGAGACTGCACAACATTTTAGTTTGGGCTATGCCCCCGACGCATGGCATGGACTGGAAGAAAAGTTCCCTCAGGTCACCGTCGATACCTGGCTGGCCTTGGGAATGATGGTCCGCAACGAGAATGGCAAGTGTTACGACCGTTTTCGCGACCGCCTCATGTTCCCCATCCATGACCATAAAGGACAGGTCATTGGCTTTGGTGGACGAGTCCTCGATGCCGGGGAACCCAAGTACCTGAATTCACCTGAAACCGAACTATTTGAAAAAGGCAAGGAATTATACGGCTGGCCCCAGGCCCGTCAGGCACTGCGTCAGAACAACCAGATTCTCGTGGTTGAGGGATACATGGATGTCGTCAGCCTTTCCCAGGCAGGGATTGGCAATGTCGTCGCCACCTTGGGGACAGCCACCACAGCCGATCAGGCAAAACGTTTGTTGCGCAGCACGGACCAGATCCTCTTTGCCTTTGACGGCGACAAAGCTGGACGCAAAGCCGCCGAACGAGCCCTGCACCTGATCTTGCCTCTTTTTGAGGAAGGAAAGGAAATCGGCTTCCTGTTTTTCCCGGAAGGAGATGACCCGGATAGTTTCGTGCGCCAGAATGGCCCCGCTGTACTGCGTGCCAAAATTGCCACGGCCCTCCCACTCTCCAATTTCGTCATGGAACTGCTGACCCAAGGACTGATACGCAGCCAACCCGAACATCAGGGCCAATTTCTGCGCCAAGCACGGGAACTTCTGGCTACGCTGACTTCCCCCTGGCTCACCTTCTCACTGAAACGAATGATGGCCGCGTGGTTGGAAATCACCCTAGACCAATTGAATTCATTTCTCGGAACCTCCGCTGCCCCCAGGGTTCAATCACCTCAACCACGGTCTCGCCTCCCTCTCCGGCCGCGCCAGGCCCCCAGTTCCATTGCCCATCAGTTAATAGCATGCCTACTGGTTGAACCCTCCTTTGCACAGCAGGTCGGCATTCCTGACCCGGATACCCAGACTTCTCCACTTCCGGACGCACTGGCTCTGCACCATTTGGCCAGTTATCTGCGTCATCAGGACTCCATTCCCAATCTGTCACATATTCTCGAACATTTCCGTGCCCAGGATGAAGAAAAATTGATAGAAGCTGTTCTAAAAAGGGAATTTTTGACCCTACAGGAGACTCCAACGGAGGAACTGGTCGTAGTCTATCAAGATGGTCTGAAGCGCTGGCAGAGTATGGGGCGTCAACAGGAGGCCAAAAGCCTGCTCCAGTTGGCGCAGAGCCGCCCTCTGAATCAACAGGAAAAGGAACGATTGCAGTGGTTGACGCTCAATCGTCTGGCGCAGTGACTGGAAGGATTCTCGATAATAGGCTATAATCCTCTGTTATTTTAACGATTCTGCCTGACAGGAGTACGCCCGCCTATGGCTGCAGATAAACCCGAGACGCGACAATCCGACGTCGACGCGCAACGCACCCGACTTAAAAATCTCATCGTACTGGGAAAGGATCGGGGGTTTCTCACCTACGCTGAAATCAACGATCATCTCCCCGATGAAATGCTCGACTCGGATCAAATCGAGTCCGTCATCGGCATGATCAACGATATGGGTATTGCGGTGTATGACGAGGCACCGGATAGCGAACAGTTGCTCATGTCGGAAGCGCCTCCGCCCATGGCCGATGAGGACGTGGTGGAAGAAGCCGAGGCTGCGCTGTCCACGGTGGATTCGGATTTTGGTCGGACCACGGATCCTGTGCGGATGTACATGCGTGAAATGGGCTCAGTGGAATTGCTGACCCGTGAAGGGGAAATCGAGATTGCCAAGCGCATCGAAGATGGCCTCAAGCACATGATTCAGGCGATTTCTTCCTGTCCTTCCACCATTGATGAAATTCTGGTCCTGGTGGATTCCGTGGTTGAGGGAACTTTACGAATCGACGAAGTCATCGACGGGTTGATCGACAGCGATGGTGCCCTTCTTTCGGACGAGGAGTTGACTGAAGAGGTGGAAATCGACCTCACTCACGATGAGGACGAAGAGGGAGATGAGGATGCCAACGCGTCCAATGCCAGTCTCGAACATCTGAAAACCGAAGCTTTGGTTCGCTTTTCCCGAGTTCGCGAACTCAATCAGCAATTACAACAGACTCTTGCCAACGCAGGACATGCCAGCGAAGAATATAAATCATTGCAGCAATCCGTCTCGACGGAACTCATGGCCATCCGTTTCACGGCCAAACAAGTGGAATTTTTGTGTAGTAGCCTGCGCCGATTAGTGGACAGGGTCCGGGCCCATGAACGCAATATCATGCATCTCTGCGTCAGTTCGGCGGGGATGCCACGGAACTACTTCATCAAATCCTTTCCGGGCAATGAGGTCAATCTGCACTGGCTGGCTGATGAAATCAGTGCCAAGCGGAGTCACAGCGCAGCCCTGGAACGTTTCAAGTACGCGATTGTTGAAGAACAGGAACGAATTCTTGCGCTGCAAAGAGAAGTGGGCATCCCCATTCGCGACCTCAAGGAGATCGCGCGCCAGATGTCCACTGGAGAGGCCCGTGCGCGCCGTGCCAAGCGTGAAATGATCGAAGCCAATCTGCGTCTGGTCATTTCCATTGCCAAAAAATACACCAATCGCGGCTTGCAATTCCTTGACCTAATTCAGGAAGGAAATATCGGTCTGATGAAGGCCGTGGACAAGTTTGAATACCGGCGTGGCTACAAGTTCTCCACTTATGCCACCTGGTGGATCCGTCAGGCCATTACCCGGTCCATTGCTGATCAGGCCCGCACCATCCGAATTCCGGTGCACATGATTGAAACCATTAACAAGATGAACCGCATCTCCCGCCAGATTTTGCAAGAAACCGGATTGGAACCGGATGCATCTGAACTGGCACGAAAAATGGAGATGCCTGAGGACAAGATTCGCAAGATCCTCAAAATTTCCAAGGAACCCATTTCCATGGAAACGCCCATTGGGGATGATGACGACTCCCATCTAGGCGACTTCATCGAAGACAATGCTACCGTTGCGCCGGCTGACTCTGCCCTGTATGCCAGTTTGCGCGATGCCACTAAAGACGTGCTGGACTCCTTGACGCAACGGGAGGCCAAAGTGTTAAGAATGCGCTTTGGCATCGAAATGAGTACAGACCATACGCTGGAAGAGGTGGGCAAACAATTTGATGTAACACGGGAACGCATTCGTCAAATCGAAGCCAAAGCCCTGCGCAAATTACGCCATCCTTCCCGTTCGGAACGACTGCGTAGTTTCATAGAAAATTCAGAAAATTGAGTTAACCGGGCCTCTAGCTCATGCTTGGTTAGAGCAGCGGACTCATAATCCGTTGGTGCTCGGTTCGACTCCGAGGAGGCCCACCAATAAATCAAGTTAAATCAGCAGGTTCACGATAGTTTAATTTGAATCCAACCGATTTTACCACCCATTTGACGCCCTTGCCACCCGAAAAAGGTGGTTTTCCATCCGGCAAAACTGAACGAAAAGGGATTTTAATCCTCGGAAGAAAAGAGCGCAACCAACTCACTCCAGAGCATACCGAACTCATCGAAAATTTCATACTCAAGCCCATAGATGGGTATACAGTCGCCATTAAAGGTGAACCAGAATACATATCGAAGTGAAATGTGGCGCGGTTGTTGGGATATGATCTCAAGCGCGAGAGGCGTCAAGATTGATCGGTATTCCCTCCCCCTGATCCCAAGTAAGGAAAACCACGCGACTCAAGGGGGCCACCGCATCTCCAATCCAAAAATAATTGCGGCGGGTCTTGGAAGCGTCATCTTTTGGATTTCGCTGACAAGATCACCCGCCTTCATATTGTTCTTTCGTATGATACTGACCTCCAGTTCCCCCGGCATGTTCAGCAAGTAGATGCAACCAAGGGTGAGAAAAAACAGAGGGAAGCGAGGTTTCCCTGATCTTTCAGAAAATTCTGTACGGATTTTGTGTGATGGGGGCAGCGCAAGTAAAGACGATAGGAACGGCTTAAATAATACGTGGGTCGGGTGATTCGTTCATTATTAGGAATATCTGGCAACGGGATTCCCCTGATTGGGTAGCGTTATTGCATCACATGGTTGTGTTCAGGGTATGCATCAGATAAAACAGCGCGCCCAGAGCAAAGAGATACAAGAAAGAAAACCGGCTCAGGATGCTGGTTTT
>NZ_JPOQ01000009.1 GCF_000735045.1 Ferrovum myxofaciens | reverse complement strand
TGGCATCATCAAACAATATATCGAGCAACAGCAAACGCCACTATAGGAAACGAAGATGGATGCCTTCGGCATCCGCGCTATTCATCCCCGCCCTGAACGACGGGGCTTTTCGCGCAGTCCGGGTAAGGTTCGATCCGACCAGAACCGCACGAACTCGATGGAGTCACAATTCCCGACGATGGGGGGTCGGGCACAACAATGGCGGAAAGTGCCGCAACCTCTTATAATGGCATTGTAAAAATCCATGTCATTTTTTTGAGTATACCGGCTCATGACCTCAGCACTTTCCACCCAACTCGATGCTTTGGGGCAACGGGCCCGCCAGGCCGCCCGTTTGGGCGCACGCGCCAGCACTGCGGCAAAAAATCAGGCTCTGCGCGCAGCAGCCCGGATTCTGCGCCGAGATCAGGAAAACCTCTTGACAGCCAATGCGCAGGACGTGGCCCATGCCCGTGCCCACGGACAGGAGGCAGCCTTCATCGAGCGCCTCACCTTGACCCCCAAATCCATCGAAGCCATGGCCAGCGGACTAGAACAGATTGCAGACCTGCCTGACCCGGTGGGCGCAATTAACGGGTTGACCCGTCGTCCCTCAGGCATCGAAGTGGGGCAAATGCGGGTCCCCCTCGGCGTCATCGCCATCATCTATGAATCCCGTCCCAATGTCACCGCCGATGCCGCCGGCCTTTGCCTCAAGTCGGGCAATGCCTGTCTCCTGCGGGGAGGGTCTGAAGCGCACCATTCCAACCAGACCATTGCCCGCGCTTTGCATGAAGGTCTGGAATCCGCCCAACTCCCCACCGATCTGATTCAGGTATTACCCATGACCGACCGGGCGGCGGTGGACATTCTGGTCACTCTGACCCAATGGGTGGATGTGGTCGTCCCGCGCGGAGGAAAGGGACTGATCCAACGCATTTCGGCCCTGGCCAGGGTACCGGTGCTGAAACACCTGCACGGCGTCTGTCATACCTACATCGATGCCGATGTGGACATTCCCATGGCCCTGCGCGTGGCAGACAATGCCAAGACCCAACGCTATGGCACCTGCAACACCATGGAAACCCTTTTGGTGCACCAGGACATTGCCTCTTCCATCCTGCCCCCCCTGGCCGCCCTGTATCAGGCCAAAGGCGTGGAACTGCGGGGGGATGAAGCGACCTGCTCGCTGATTCCCGGAGCCATCCCCGCCACGGAAGAAGACTGGTCCACCGAGTACCTGGCCCCGATCCTGTCCATTCGGGTCGTGCCCGATCTGGACGCTGCCCTCGATCATATTGCCCGGTACGGCTCCCAGCATACCGATGCCATTCTCACCCACCATTGGGAACATGCCCAACGTTTCCTGCGCGAAGTGGATTCCAGCTCCGTCATGGTCAACGCTTCCACCCGCTTTGCTGATGGCTTTGAATACGGGTTGGGGGCAGAAATCGGCATTTCCACGGATAAATTGCATGCACGGGGCCCCGTTGGCCTGGAAGGATTGACCAGTCAGAAATATATCGTGCTGGGACACGGGGAAACACGCACCGGATGAAATCCATGATTGGTGTACTGGGCGGGACCTTCGACCCGATCCATGATGGGCACTTGGCCATGGCCCAATTTGCCCGTTCCCAACTGGATCTGGCCAAAGTTCTGCTGATTCCTGCGGGGTTTCCCTGGCAGCGAGAACCGCGGGCTTCCGCCGAAGACCGTCTGCGCATGGCCGAGTTGGCCATTGCCCAGCAGCCCTTCATCGAAGTGGATGCACGGGAGGTTCGCCGTCACACCCCCACCTATACCCTGGACACCCTTGAGGAATTGCGCGCATCCTATGGCAGCGATCAATCCTTTTGTCTGATTCTGGGCAGTGACGCCTTCTTCAACCTCCCCACCTGGAAAGAGTGGATGCGCGTGCTGGATCTGGCCCATGTGGCCGTGCTGTGCCGTCCAGGATTTGACCTGCCCGTGGAACACTTTACCCCCCCTCTGCGCGAAGCCTGGAATGCACGGCAGAGCAGTGTTTCAGACCTCCAGAATTCCCTTGGAGGACGAATGATTCGCCTGGAAATGCCGCCCGTTCCCATTTCCTCCACCCAGATCCGTCATGCTCTGGCCCATTCCCTCCCCTCGCTGGAGGGTTTGTTGCCCCCACCCGTGTTGAATTACATTGAAACCCACCACTTATATCGCCTCCCATGAACCCATCCCTGTCTACTGTTCCAAATTCTCTCCTGCCCACCGTACTGAACGCCCTTGAAGACATCAAAGCAAAGAATATCGAAGTTTTGGATGTTCGTGCGCTGACCAGTCTGTTTGACACCCTGGTCATTGCCAGCGCCGATTCCACCCGCCAGACCCGCGCACTGGCACACCATGTAGCAGATGAGGTTCGCAACGCCGGCAGAAAAGTTCTGAGCATGGAAGGTCTACAGAGTGGGGAATGGATCCTGGTGGATCTGGGCTCCATCATCGTTCACCTCATGCAACCCATGATCCGTGATTATTATGACTTGTCTTCCCTGTGGAAAGGCCCCCTCAGGCCAGCATCGCTCATCGCCCAGGACCTTGCTCCTTGAAATTGCGTCTGCTCACCCTGGGCCAGCGCATGCCTGCCTGGGTCACTGAGGCATCCCGGACCTACGCAGCACGCATGCCCCGTGAATTCTCCCTGGACGTGGTGGAACTGAGGGCAGCCCCCCGTCAGGACGGACGCACGCGCGAACAACTGTTGACCCGTGAAGCCGATGATCTTCTGACCACCCTGGGCAGCACCCCTTTTCATGCCCTGGATGAACGGGGCAGTCTCTGGACCACCCTGGAACTGGCCAAAAAACTGGAGCAGGCTCAGCAGACCGGGGACTCCCTGGCTTTTGTGATCGGCAGTGCCGATGGTCTTCATCCCCGCATTTTTCAGCACTCGCGCGCGCCTCTGGCGCTTTCGCGCATGACCTTGCCCCATGGTCTGGCACGGGTTTTGATGGTGGAACAACTCTACCGTGCCGTCATGATCCTGAAAGGGCACCCTTATCATCGAGACAGTTGAGGATAACCCTGTGAATAATCAGATCCTGGTCAATATCACTCCGCAGGAAACCCGCATCGCCATCATGGAGTTGGGCGTCCCCCAGGAAATTCATGTCGAACGCTCCTCGGCACGGGGAATCGTGGGAAATATCTACTGGGGACGGGTGGCCCGTATCCTGCCGGGCATGCAATCGGCCTTTGTGGATCTGGGGCTGGAACGGGCGGCTTTCCTCCATGTCGGCGATATCTGGACCCCCCGTCATACGGACAACCCTCCCCGCCCCATTGAAAAAACCCTTTCCGAAGGTCAAACCCTGCTGGTTCAGGTCATCAAGGACCCCATTGGCACCAAAGGTGCCCGTCTCTCCACCCAGATCAGCATCGCAGGCCGTTATCTGGTCTATCTCCCCCAGGAAAATCATATCGGCGTTTCACAACGGATCGAAAGTGAAGATGAACGGCAAACCCTGCGCGAACGGGTTCAAAACCTGATTCCCCACTGTACCCAAGGGGGATTCATCGTCCGCACCGTGGCCGAATCCACCTCCGACAAGGAACTTCGCCATGATCTGGAATACCTGACCCAGCTCTGGACCGAATTGCAGGCAGCCTGTCGTCAAGCCACGGCCCCCTATCTTCTGTATCAGGATCTCAGCCTGGGACAGCGGGTCATCCGCGACTTCGTGATGGAGGATACCGACCGAATCATGGTGGATTCCCGGGAAAATCATGCCAAATTAATGGAATTTGCCCAACATTATTGTCCTCAGGCACTTCCCTTCCTGGAGCATTACAGCGGAGCCCGTCCGCTCTTTGATCTCTTCGGCGTGGAAGAAGAAATCGAAAAAGCCCTGTCACGCCGGGTCGACCTGAAATCAGGCGGATACCTGATCATCGACCAAACTGAAGCCATGACCACCATCGACATCAATACCGGAGGCTTCGTGGGGCACCGTAACTTCGATGAAACCGTTTTCAAGACCAACCTCGAAGCCGCTCATGCCGTTGCCCGTCAACTGCGCCTGCGCAATCTGGGGGGAATCATCATCGTCGATTTCATCGACATGGACCTGGAGGAACACCAACAGACCATTCTCGAGGAATTTCGCAAAGCCCTGGCACGGGATCGCACCCGCATCACGGTCAACGGGTTCACTTCCCTGGGCCTGATCGAATTGACCCGGAAACGCACGCGTGAAAGTTTGGCCCATGTGCTGTGCGAACCCTGCCCTTGTTGCAAAGGCAGCGCCCAACTCAAGACTCCCCAGACCGTGTGTTATGAAATCCTGCGCGAAATCGTGCGCGTTGCCCGCCAATACGACGCACGGGAGTTTCGCATCATCGCCCACCCGCTGGTCACCGATCTTTTTCTGGACGAGGAATCCCAGACCCTGGCCAATGTCAGCGACTTCATTGGCAAACCCATTACCCTGCAGACCTCCAACGATCCCAATCAGGAGCAGTACGACGTCATCTTTACATGAGGCGCTGCACCAGCATTTCCAGTGCCCCCACCCCGATCGTCAAGGAAAACTGAAAGAAAAGCATCAGAATGACGGGGCTCAGATCGATACTCCCCAGGGGTCGGATAAACCGCCGCAACACCCTCAAAAAAGGGTGGACCAATCCCTCCACGGCATCCAACAAAGGGCTATAAGGATTGATCCAGCTCAGCACCGCCAACAAAAACACGGCGGCCATCCAGACATACAGAATCTGACGCACCACTTCCACCAGGGCCAGCGCCATGCCCCAGGGCAGAAAATGCCCCACCCCGCCGCCGCCCAATCCAAGGGCAGGCAGACTCAAGCGGGAAAGGAACACGATCAGGTTCAGGAACCAGGCCCAGAACAGGGCGGATCGATCCCGCCCCGGCAAGGCAGTTAACACCGGACGAATCCAGTGCAAGGCAAACTCCGTCAAGGTCACGGCCAGTTTCATGAGCGGGTTGGGACGTTTCGGCACGACCCCTTCCAATAAATAGCGCAATACAGCCATGCTGGCAAGAAAAGTGCCCACCAGATCCACCAGCGACCTACCCCAATCGATCATCAAACCACATCCTCCAGTTCCCGCGAACGCTGAGCCGCCGCTTGTACTGCCTGTTTCAGAACCTGTGCCCAGGCCCCCTCCTCCAGTACCCGCAGCGCGGCTGCCGTGGTTCCCCCCGGAGAGGTAACACGCTGACGCAACCGGGCGGGTGCATCCTTTTCAGAACACGCCAGAAGCGCTGCGCCCCGCACCATTTCCAGTACCAGGGCATGACCCATTTCCGCCGGAAGTTCCAAATCAAGCGCCGCCTGTTGCAGGGTTTCCATCAAATAAAAAACATAGGCCGGACCGCTGCCTGACAAAGCCGTCACCGCATCCATCTGGGATTCCTTGGTCAACCAGTGAACACTTCCCACGGCATGCATCATGGCCTGGACCCGCGCCCGATCCTCTTCGGACACCTCGGGAAGGGCAAAGAGTCCGGTTACCCCGGCTTGAATCAACGCCGGGGTATTGGGCATGGCACGCACCAGATTGAGATGTCCCTTCAGACCGGCGCAGAGGCGTGAGGTCGTCCAGCCCGCCACGATACTAACCAGAAGTGTCGCGCCAGGCAGGGTGGGGAAATGTCCCAGAAGTTCGGTCATCTGCTGGGGCTTGATGGCCAGTACCACCGTGCTGGCCCCCCCCAGATCTGCCGGTACGGTGGAATACACCCGGATTCCCCAGCGGGCACCCAACTGCGCGGCGGTCACCTCATTCACTTCAACCACGGCGATATCGGAAAGCGCCTGACCATGGGACACCAGTCCCCCGATCAGAGCCGCCGCCATGTTGCCCCCGCCCACAAATAGAATACTCATCTTCAATTCTCCCGCCGTCCGAATAAAATCGTTCCCAGTCGCAATAGTGTAGCGCCTTCTTCCAGGGCCAGCGGATAATCTCCCGACATCCCCATGGACAGGGTATCCAGGGCATGGCCCGCCGCACGCAGCCATTCCAGTTGCTGGCGCAGCGCCGCAAAGTGACGACGAGTCGCCTCATCCCCCCCCAGCAATGGGGCCGGCGGCGCCATCAGGCCGCGCAGTATCACGCCCGGCATCTGCGCCACCGCCTCGGCCAATTCCGGGAGTTGAGCCGGACTGACGCCCCCCTTGCTGGCTTCCCCGCTGATATTGACCTGCAGACAAACAGACAGGGGAGTCTGACCTTCTCCCGCCCGAATCTCGGACAGGCGCCGAGCCTGGCCTTCTTCCGTCACACCATGAACCCAATGGAAATGGGCCGCAATGAGACGGGTTTTATTGCGCTGGATGCGCCCGATGAAGTGCCACTCGAGGTCGGTACGTCCCACCTGCGCCTGCTTTTCGAGGGCCTCCTGAACATAACTTTCACCGAAAAGACGCACCCCCGCCTCGGCAGCAGCACGAATCTCGGCCACCCCTTGCCCTTTGCTCACCGCAATCACGCGAATTTCCCGCGCCGGGGTCAAGGAAGCGAGGAGTGTCCGGATTTGCTGCCATTTTGAGACATCGAACATTACAAACCATTTAGGGTATCATCACAGGTTGAGATTTTAACCTTTATTGTGGAGAATGGTTATGGCAGGTTTGGCTCCAGACACTCCCTGGCCCACGGAAATCACCCTCCAGCAGATCTCGGGGGTCCTTGATATCACCTTCAGTGATGGTCACCAATATCATTTTCCCATTGAATTTCTCCGGGTGCGCTCTCCCTCGGCAGAAGTGCGGGGCCACGGCCCCGGTCAGGAAACCCTGCAAACCGGAAAACGTCAGGTGGGTATCCAGGAAATCCTTCCGGTGGGACACTATGCCATCCAGATACACTTTACCGACGGGCATAACACGGGCATCTACTCCTGGGACTATCTCCTCGATCTGGGTCTTCACCAGGAGGAATACTGGGCCGATTACCTCAACCGTATGGAAGCCGCCGGCGCCAGCCGCGATGCCCACTGACGATCATGACGAATACCCACTTTGGTTTCCAATCCGTCGCAGAAGATGAAAAAGCCGCCAAGGTCGCTGCGGTTTTTGATTCGGTGGCTTCCCGCTATGATGTGATGAACGACCTCATGTCGGCGGGCATGCACCGTCTCTGGAAGAAGTTCACCCTGCAGATCTCCGGCGTTCGTTCCGGATACCGGGTTCTCGATCTGGCCTCGGGCAGCGGCGATCTGGCCCGGGGTTTTGCGAAAAAAACGGGCAAGGAAGGGCTGGTTGTCATGACCGACATCAACCCTGCCATGCTCAACCGCGGACGGGACCGCGCCCTCGACCAGGGATTTCTGCTCCCCACCCTGCAATGTGATGCGGAACAGTTGCCTTTTCCCTCCGGTTACTTCCATTGCGTCAGCGTGGCCTTCGGGCTACGTAACATGACCCACAAGGAGCGGGCCCTCGAAGAAATGTACCGGGTCCTGAAACCTGGCGGTTGTGCCCTGATCCTGGAATTCTCCAAAATCTGGGAACCGCTCAAGCCTCTCTACGACCTCTACTCTTTTCAGGTGATTCCCAAAATTGGACGATGGATCGCCAAGGATGAGGAAAGTTACCAGTACCTGGCCGAATCCATCCGCATGCATCCAGACCAGAAAACCCTGGGCGCCCTGATGAATCAGGCGCGCTTCGAAAATGTCGAATGGTTCAATCTGAGTGCCGGCGTGGTGGCACTGCACCGGGGGTACAAAGAGTGATACGAGATCCGGCTCAAACCCTGTCGAAGGGGCTTCATGCCCTGTTGGATACAGCGCCCTGGGCCCTGGAACGGCTTCGCCCCTTTGCCGGACAGACCCTCATCCTGAACGTGGGTACCTGGCCCCTGTTCTTTACCATCGATGAACGCGGTTCCCTGGTGTTGAACCAGGAACGCCCCTCTGCCCCCGCCTTGACCCTCGACCTGTCGCCCTCTGCGCTGCCTCTGCTGCTTCTGCGCCCGGAGGAAGCGCTCCACCACCTGCATCTTTCAGGGAACAGCGCCCTGGCCACCGAAATCGGGTTTCTGGCCAAACATTTCCGTCCGGATCTGGAAGAATTGCTGAGTCGGGTGATGGGAGACCGGGTCGCTCATCGTTTGGGCATTTTTTTGAAACAGGGTGGCGCCTGGGCACGGGAAACGCTGTCCCGTTCCCAGAGAATGCTTCAGGAATACGCCACAGAAGAAATTCATCTGCTTCCCAGTCGGACCCAGGCGCAACGGTTCGCCCGGCAAGTCCACCAGTTGGATGAAGACCTCGGACACCTGGAACAACGTCTGGGCAAACTGCTCTGATGCGGGTCTGGCGGGTTGTCTTCATCCTTTATGTCGTCCTGCGCTACGGCCTGGACGAACTGGTACTGGCCCATGACCGTTTGGGCCCCCTGCGCCGTCTCAGTCGTGCCTTGCTGTTCTGGCGCCGTTTCAGTACGCCCCGCGCACTGCGCCTGCGTCTGGCCCTGGAACGACTGGGGCCCATTTTCGTCAAATTCGGTCAGGCCCTCTCCACCCGACGGGATCTGATCCCCACAGACATTGCCGACGAACTGGCCCGCCTTCAGGATCAGGTGCCGCCCTTCCCCGGAGAAGAAGCCGTCCGAATTCTGGAAAAGATCTATGGACGCCCGCTCTCCCAGGTCTTTGCCGAATTCGATGTCGAACCCATTGCCAGCGCTTCCGTGGCCCAAGTCCATTTTGCCATTCTCAAGGACGGCAAAAAAGCAGCGGTTAAAATTCTGCGCCCCGATGTGGACCGCATCATCCGGCGCGACGTCGCCCTCATGCTCACCCTGGCCCGACTGCTCGAATACGGGTTCAAGGAGGCCCGGCGTCTGCGCCCGGTGGAAGTGGTGGCCGAATTTCGCAAGCATCTGTCCGACGAGTTGGACCTGATGGTGGAAGCTTCCAACGCCAGTCAGTTGCGCCGCAATTTCTCCGACCGGCGCCTGCTCATCATCCCCGAAGTCTACTGGGATTACTGCGATACCCGAGTGATGGTCATGGAACGCATGTTCGGCATGCCCATCAGTCAAGTGGATCGACTGCGCGCACAGGGCGTGGATATTCCAAAGTTGGCGCGGGATGGCGTGGAAATCTTCTTTACCCAGGTTTTCCGGGATGGGTTTTTTCATGCCGACATGCATCCGGGCAATATCCAGGTGGCCGAGGACGGACGTTACATCGGCCTGGATTTTGGCATCATCGGCACCTTGACCACCGAAGACAAAAGCTATCTGGCACAAAATTTTCTGGCGTTTTTTCAACGGGACTATCAACGGGTGGCAGAAGCCCATATCGAAGCCGGATGGGTCCCCGCCCATACCCGCTCCAACGAGTTCGAATCGGCCATTCGCTCGGTGTGCGAACCCATTTTTGACAAACCCCTGCGCGAAATTTCCTTTGGCAAGGTACTGTTGCGCCTCTTTCAGGTTTCCCGCCGCTTTCAGATGGAAATTCAACCCCAACTGGTCCTGCTGCAAAAAACCCTGCTGAATGTGGAAGGCCTGGGGCGGGATCTCGACCCCGAACTGGATCTGTGGAAAACCGCCAAACCTTTTCTGGAACGCTGGATGAGCGAACAGGTCGGCTGGCGGGGACTGGTCAAGGCCGTCAAACGGGAAGGCGGGCAATGGGTCACCCTGGTCCCCCAACTTCCCCGTCTGATTCATCGCGCCCTCGAGGAAAACGTCCAACAAAACGCCCTGGCAGAGGAAGTGGCGCGGTTGCGTCAGCAACATCATCAAACCCAGCGCTGGATGATCTTCCTGATCACGGGAATGGGAATCCTTTTTGGAATTTTGCTGGCGCTGGCCTGGATGATCTGGATGGATGGTCCGGCCAATTAGTGTCCACTCTTTTCTTCTCAACTCATGGATGACCGACTATGCGCTATCGTCTGGGCTCAGATGCCCCTCAAGTTTCTCCCTCAGCCTTTATTGAAGAAAGCGCCACCCTCATCGGCAAAGTCTTTCTGGAGGCTGAGGCCAGCGTATGGTGCCAGGCAGTTCTGCGGGGCGACAATGAACCCATTCATATCGGACGACGCAGTAATGTGCAGGATGGTGCACTGCTCCATACCGACCCTGGGGCCCCCCTCACCGTGGCAGAAAATGTCAGTATCGGACATGGGGCGGTGCTGCATGGCTGTACGGTGGGTGCCGGTTCGCTGATCGGAATCCGGGCGGTGGTTCTGAATCATGCCGTCATTGGAAAGAACTGCCTGATCGGTGCCAATGCCCTGATCACCGAGGGCAAGCAGATCCCCGATAACTCCCTGGTGGTGGGGAGTCCCGGACGGGTCATCCGCACCCTGAACGCGGAGGAGATTGCTGGACTGGCACACAATGCCGATGTGTACGTGGACCGTGCCGAACAGTTCCGGAACACCTGTGTGCGTCTTCCCGACCCCCTCGCCCCTGAGCATGAGTGATTTCTCCTCTGAAACCCGTTTGATCCCCGGTCCCGCCGGCCTTCTGGAAACCGTCATCGATCGTCCCCCAGGCTCTGCCCGTGGTTTGGCCCTGGTGGCCCACCCCCATCCACTGTTTGGCGGCACCCTGAATAACAAGGTCACCCAGACTCTGGCCCGCGCCTTTACCGGTCTGGGTTACGTCACCTGGCGCATGAACTTTCGGGGCGTGGGCAACAGTACCGGAAACTTCACCCAGGGACAGGGCGAAACCGAAGACTGGCTGGCCCTTCATGCGCTGGCCCTGCAGGAAACGGCGGGTGAGCCCTTGCTTCTGGCCGGGTTTTCTTTTGGGGCTTTCGTCATGAGCGAAGTTGCCCGCACTCTGCCTTGCCAGCGTCTGGTTCTGGTGGCCCCTGCGGTGGGTCATTTTCCCGTGGGCACCGTTCCGCCCCAAACCCTTGTCGTACATGGAGAGCGAGACACCACCGTGCCTCTGGCGGAGGTGCTGCACTGGGCCGAACCCCAGGACCTCCCCGTTCTGGTGATTCCCGGCGCCGACCATTTCTTTCATCAACGCTTGATCCTGTTGCGCAACTGGGTTAGTCTGATCTGTCGTTCCTGACCTTCCTTCGAGAAACCTGTGCTGCTGCTTTCGATCAAATCCTTCCATATCATGGCCATGGTGACCTGGTTTGCCGGACTGTTCTACCTCCCTCGCCTCTTCGTCTATCACGCACAATGCCCGGAATCGGATACACTGGGACGGGAACGCTTCAAGATCATGGAGCGCAAATTATTCTGGGGCATCACCACCCCGGGTGGCGTATTTACCCTTCTTTCCGGTTTGTTCATGGCCTTTGGACTGGATGACCGGGGCGGCTGGCTGTATGCCAAACTGGCCCTCGTAACCTTGCTGGTGGCCTATCATGTCTGGTGCGGTGCCCTGGTCAAAGCCTTTGCCCGGAACCTCAGCGCCCACGGCCATGTCTGGTACCGCTGGTTCAACGAATTTCCGGTACTGGTTCTCATCCCCGTGGTCATTTTGGCGGTCTTCAAACCCTTCTGAGTCTTTCCATGAATCCTCTCAACCAATTTTTTTTCTGCCCCTGCCCGCGCGGACTGGAAGACGTACTGTCCCAGGAACTGGCTTCCCTGGGGGCCCAGGATATTACGCCCCGGGACTCCGGCGTGGGCTTCACGGGAAGTTATCGCCTGGCCATGGGCGTCAATCTGGAAAGTCGCCTCGCCAGTCGGGTTCTCTGGCAAGTGGCCAAGGGCACCTATCATTCCGAACAGGATCTTTACGATCAGGCCATGGCCTTGCCCTGGAGTGACTGGTTCTGCGTGGAACAAACCCTGAAGGTGGATACCCGGGCCCATCATTCTCCCTTGCGTAGTCTGGATTTTGCCACGCTCCGCATCAAGGACGCCATCTGCGACCACTTTCGCGCGCAACAGGGTCAGCGTCCTTCCATCGATACCCATCAACCGGAAATCCGCGTCTATCTGTTTCTGGATGCCACCCATTTCACCCTGTCTCTGGATACCTCGGGCGACGGGCTATTCAAACGCGGGACACGACCAGAGGCCGGGGATGCCCCCCTGAAGCGCAACCTGGCAGCGGGCCTGCTGGCTCTGGCCCAGTGGCAACCGGGTCTGCCCCTGCTGGATGCCTTCTGCGGCGCAGGCACGATCCTGCTGGAGGCAGCGGAGCAGAGTCTGCAGCGCGCGCCGGGACTGAACCGCTCCTTTGCCTTTGAACATCTGCGTTCGTGGCCGGTGACCCAGCATTGGCCCGCCTTGCTCGAGGAAGCCCATGCCCGGGTCCTGCCGCCTACCCCTTTACCCCTGTGGGGCCAGGATCTGAAGGGCGATGCCCTGGAACTCACCCGTCTCAATCTGGCTGCTGCCGGACTGGAAGGGTGTGTGAGCCTGAAGCAGGTCAACGTGCTGGAGTCTTCCCCTCCCTGTCCTTCGGGGCTGCTCCTCAGCAACCTGCCCTATGGGGTGCGGCTCGGAGAACAGGCAGAGTTGTCCCTGTTCTATCCCGCCCTGGGCAATACCCTGAAACAGCGTTATGCCGGCTGGACGGCCTGCCTGTTCAGCGCTGACCTGACGCTCCCCAAATCCCTGCATCTCAAGGTCACGCGCCGTACCCCCCTGTACAATGGTGCCCTCGAATGTCGCTTGTTCCGCATTCCCCTGGTGCAAGGGTCAAACCGCTCCTGAAGGGAAGAAGCGCGCCCGCGTCTTGCTGTAATATGACAGTCACATGAGGGGTGTATAACACTTCCTCATGGACACGCATATCGATTTAATTCCCCCTATGGAGGCGAATTTGGGAGCCCATATTCTGGTCGTGGAAGACGAGGTCGCCATTCAGGAATTGATCACCCTCAATCTGGCTCAGGCCGGTCACGAAACCGAGGTCGCCGCCAACGGACTGGAGGCCCTTTCCCGCGTACAGGACATGCTTCCCGACCTGATTCTGGTGGACTGGATGTTACCGGGCATGAGCGGACTGGATTTGGTCCGGCGCCTGCGCGCCCACCAGCGGACACAGCGCGTCCCCATCATCATGCTGACGGCACGGGTGGATGAATCGGACAAATTGCTCGGACTGGAATCCGGCGCGGATGATTACATCACCAAGCCCTTCTCCATTCGGGAACTGAATGCGCGCATCAAAGCCGTGTTGCGTCGGCGCGCCCCCCAGATAACAGAGGATCCGGTTCTTTTCAAGACCCTGTCTCTGGACCCCACCACCCACCGGGTGCACGCCGGGGGCACAGAGATCCCCTTGGGACCCACCGAATTCAAGTTGCTCCACTTTTTCATGACCCACCCGGAGCGGGTCTATTCCCGGACCCAGATTCTCGATCATGTCTGGGGAGATCACGTTTTCATTGAAGAACGCACAGTGGATGTCCACATCCGCCGTCTCCGTCTGGCCCTGGAAACCACCGATCATGACCGGTTTTTGCAAACCGTTCGGGGAGCGGGTTACCGCCTGACAGCCCTTACCTGAGCAGATCCCCCCCAACCCCGGCGTGGATGATACTCTCTAGTCTTCAAGTTTTTTTCAGGTTGATGGATCATGCGGTCGTTTGTCAAATACGTCCTGGGGGTTCTCGTCACGGTTCTGGTTTTATGTGCCGGGATCACCGCTCTTTGGGGCTGGGCCTGGGGCCTGGGACTGCTGGCCCTGTTCATGGCTGCCGTGGCGGCACGGGATGCCTGGAAGTTACAAACCCTGCACCACTGGCTTCAGGAACAGCAACTCTCTCCGGGATACCAGCCGGGACGAACCTGGGAACAGGTTTTCGGACGGTTGCATTCCCTGGAGAAGCGCATCGATGAGAACCAGATCCGCCGGAAGGAGGCCATCGAACGTTTCCAGCAGGTCCTGACCCTGCTGCCCAGCGGAATCGTGATCCTCGATCAAACCCACCGTATTCTCTGGTGCAATCCTGCTGCAGAAGCTCATTTACAGATTTACCTGGAGCAGGATCGAGGTCAAAGTCTGTCCTATCTCATCCGCCAAACCGAATTCCAGAACTTCCTGGACCAGAAACCAGCCCCCGACCAACGCAGTATCCTGCATCGACGCGCCCAACAGGACCTCTCCCTGGCCTTGCAACTCATTCCTTACAGCATCGATGAACGGATGCTGGTCACCCAGGACATCACCCAATGGGAACGGGATGAAAAAGTACGACGGGATTTCGTGGCCAATGTTTCCCATGAACTGCGCACTCCCCTCACCGTAGTGGGGGGGTTCATCGAAACCCTGCAAGACAGTGACCCACTGCCGCCCGCCACTCAGGAACGCATTTTTCAGATCATGGAAACCCAGACCGACCGGATGCGCCGACTGGTGGAAGAATTGCTCTCTCTGTCCCGTCTGGAAAGCCAAACCGGAGTCGCGCCGCTCACCCCCATTCCCCTTTCCGCCTTGCTCACTCCAATGCTGCTGACTGCCCACCAGTTGAGCCAAGGGCAGCATACCATCGATACCCAGGGTGATTTCGATCATCGTACCCTGCTGGGAATCGAATCGGAACTCTCGAGCGCCTTCGGTAACCTGGTGGCCAATGCAGTGCGCTATACCCCGCCGGGAGGACAAATCACACTGTCCTGGCGGGAAGAAGGGGAAGAGGGGATTTTTACGGTACAGGACACGGGCATTGGCATCGCTGCCGAACATATTCCCCGTCTCACGGAACGCTTCTATCGGGTGGATCAGGCCCGCTCCAGGGATACCGGGGGGACGGGCCTGGGATTGTCCATTGTCAAGCAAATCGCCCTGCATCACGATCTCACCCTCATCGTGGACAGTCAGCCGGACAAAGGCAGCACTTTTGCCCTTCGTTTTCCTGCCCATCGTCTGGGACTGCCCGAAAACGAACGGCCCTGATAGAATGGAAAGACTTTTTCCAGAGACCCGCCATGCCTTCCCAGGATATCCAGATCATCAACAAACTCGGGCTCCATGCCCGTGCTTCCGCTAAATTATCGCAAACCGCCTCGGCCTATCCCTGTGAGGTCCGGATCGGACGCAATGGACGACAGGTCAATGCCAAGAGCATCATGGGCGTCATGATGCTGGCGGCAGGCCGGGGTAGTTGGGTCACGCTGGAAACCTGCGGAGAAAAAGAAACGGAAGCACTCCAGGCGCTGGCCACTTTGATCGAAAACCGTTTCGACGAGGGAGAATGAGATGAGTTTTGCGCTTCATGGCAGCGCAGTCGCCCACGGCATTGCCATCGGACGGGCGCACCTGTTTTCCCAAACCACTCTGGAAGTCACCCGCTATATCGTGCTTCCCGAGCAGCGCCCTGCCGAGATTCAACGCTTCGAACAGGCTCTGCACCAAGTCACCCAGGAACTCGAAGAACTGGAACGGCAAATCCCGCTCGGGGCCCCTGCCGAAATGGCAACCTTTCTGCAATTACATCGACTCATCCTGAAGGATGAGATGCTGGCACGCACGCCCAAGCAGTGTATTCAAACCCAGGGCTGCAATGCCGAATGGGCATTGAAACAACAACTGGACAACCTGATCCGTCAGTTCGAAGAAATGGAGGACCCCTACCTGCGCCAACGTCGGGACGATATCTGGCAAGTGGGCGAACGCGTGCTCAAGGCACTGACCGGACAACCTGCGCCAAACCTCCCCGCCCATCACGAAGCGGCAGACCGAATTCTGGTGGCCCACGACCTGAGCCCGGCAGATATGGTTCTGTTCAAGGAACACCCCTTCCAGTCCTTCATTACCGATATTGGCGGGGCGACTTCCCATACCGCCATTCTGGCACGCAGCCTCGGAATTCCCTCCGTCGTGGCCCTTCACCATGCCTGGCAAATGATTCGCGAAGGAGAACTCCTGATCGTGGACGGCATGGCGGGGGTCGTCATTGTAAATCCGGACAACCAGATTCTGGCCGAATATCGCCTGCGTCAGGAACAATGGTCCCTGGAACGGCAAAAACTGAAGCGTCTACGCACCACCCGTGCCACCACACTGGATGGAACGCCCATCGAACTGCTCGCCAACATCGAGATGCCCGGAGACGTGGATGCCGTCAAAAAAAGCGGCGCACGGGGCATCGGCCTGTTCCGCACCGAATTCCTGTTCATGAACCGTTCCAGCCTGCCAGGCGAAGAGGAACAATTTCATGCCTATCGACAAGTCGCCGAGGCCTTGCGTGGACTGCCCGTCACCATTCGCACCCTCGATATCGGTGCCGACAAACCCGTGGAACCCAGCGGCATCGTTTCCACCCTGAACCCGGCGCTGGGACTACGGGCCATTCGTTACTGCCTCGCCGAACCCCAGATTTTCCTGACTCAAATCCGCGCCATTCTGCGCGCTTCTCACTTTGGTCAGGTCCAGATGCTCCTGCCCATGCTCTCCAGCCGCTCCGAATTGCTCCAGACCCTGACCCTGGTGGAACAGGCCAAGGCCGAACTCACCCAACAAGCCATTCCCTTCAATCTTCATCTCCCCATTGGCGGCATGATCGAGGTTCCGGCGGCGGCCCTGGCCCTCCCCCTGTTTCTGGACAAACTGGACTTTTTGTCCATTGGCACCAATGACCTGATTCAGTATACCCTGGCCATCGACCGCACCGACGATGCGGTGGCGCATCTTTTTGACCCGCTCCATCCGGCGGTCCTGATGCTCATTGCCCATACCCTGCGCACCGCCCAGAAAGCCGGCAAACCCATTGCCATCTGCGGGGAAATGGCCGGCAACCCCACCATGACCCGTTTGCTCCTCGGCTTCGGTCTGCGTGAATTCTCCATGCATCCCGCTCACCTGCCCGAAGTCAAGCAGGTCATTCTGAAAACCAGCCTGGCCGACCTCCAGAACCCGGTGAAGCGCATGCTCTCCACCCATGATCCCGACAAACTGGAGGAAATTCTGACCCGCCTCAATCAGCAGGTGTGCTGATACCATACTGCTGGCGATAGGCGTGCACACGCCCGAGGGTCTCGATCTGGGTTGAATCCCTGGCCAGATGGGCCACCAGATGATCGAGGGTCGCCACGCTACAGACAGGGAGCCCCCATTGGTGGGTTACTTCCTGAGTGGCGGACAGTTCAGCCTGACCCCGTTCCATGCGATCCAGGGCAATCACCACCCCTGCCGGCAGGGCTTGGACCTGGTTGAGCAGAACCACCGATTCGCGCACGGAGGTCCCGGCTGAAATTACATCATCCACGATCAATACGCGCTTCCCCTGTGGGTCAGCCCCCACCAGAACACCGCCTTCCCCATGATCCTTGGCTTCCTTGCGGTTGTAGGCAAAGGGCACATCCCGTCCCCGGCGGGCCAGCGTCAGGGCGATGCCCGCCACCAGGGGAATTCCCTTGTAGGCCGGTCCGAAGAGAAGATCGAAGGGAGGCGCCTGAGCCTCGATGGCATCGGCATAAAATTCGCAGAGAGTTGCCAAGGCCGCCCCCGTATTGAACAACCCGGCGTTGAAAAAATAGGGCGACAGGCGCCCCGCCTTGGTCTTGAACTCACCAAACCGAATCACCTGCCGCTCCACGGCAAAGGCGATGAAACGCTCAGAAAAATCACTCACTCCCATCTCCCATGACTCCAATAGTCGGTTAAAGCATTTCAATCAAGGACCTTTGCACTCCAGGGCCCGAATATCCCGTCGCAAAGCCCACAACAGCCCTAACCCAGGCAGAGCCGCCACGGTCGCCACCAGAAAATACACCTCCCAGCCCGCCCATTCCGACAACCAGCCCGCCACCGGCCCCATGGAAACCCGCCCGATGGCCGCCAGCGCCGAGAGCAGCGCAAACTGGGTCGCGCTATAGCGCGGGGTGCACAAACTCATGAGCAGGGCGGCAAAGGCGCTGGTTCCCATACCGCTGGTGAAGTTCTCGAGAAAAACCGCCCCCACCA
Organism: Ferrovum myxofaciens; assembly: GCF_000735045.1. Taxonomy (GTDB): domain Bacteria; phylum Pseudomonadota; class Gammaproteobacteria; order Burkholderiales; family Ferrovaceae; genus Ferrovum; species Ferrovum myxofaciens. The sequence goes on along the minus strand of NZ_JPOQ01000009.1, from coordinate 38,578 downwards.
TGGCCGGGAAGTGATGCCCCCAGGCCGCCAATCCCACAAAGGACAGGGTCGCCAACCCCTGAATCCAGCCAAAATACCACAGGCTGCGGTAAATTCCCCAACGGAGCATCAGCATGCCGCCCACAAAACTGCCCCCCAGGGTGGCCATCAACCCCACCCCCTTGCCAATGCTCCCGACTTCAGCCAGACCAAAACCCAATCCGCGCAAAAGGAAAACAGAAGACAGCGCAAAGGCCAGGGCATCCCCCAGTTTGTACAACACCACCAGGCTCAGCAGGGCACGGGCACCGGGACGGCCAAAATAATCTTGCCACGGTCCCGTCATGGTTTCGCGCCAGGATCCCTGCACCGGCGCAGGAGCCTCGGGTTCCCGCGCCCAGAGGGTCCCGAGGATACCCACTCCCAGGGCCAGGGCCATCACATCGTAGGTGCCTGCCCAGCCCACTTTGGCCGCCCACACCAAGGCCAGGGCCCCCGCGCACAGCATGGCCAGACGATAACCCAGCATGGCCGCACTGGCACCCAATCCCCGCGCCTCTGGAGGCAGGAGATCGGTCCGGTAGGCATCCACCACAATGTCCTGGGTGGCGGAGGCCAGCGCCAACCCCAGGGCAATGGAGGCCAGCAAGGCGGGAGGAGCCGAACTTTGAGTGTGCCCCAAAACCAGGATCAGACCCAAAGTCATGAATTGGGTCACCAGTATCCAGCCCCGCCGTCGTCCCAAAAAGGGCAAAGAAAATCGGTCCAGCCAGGGTGCCCAAAGAAATTTGAGGGTATAGGGAAGCCCCGCCAGAGTGATCCAGCCAATCTGCGTCAACGGAACCCCCTCCATGGTCAGGCGGGCTTGCAGGGTGGCGCCACTCAGGGAAAGCGGGAGGCCGGAGGAAAACCCGAGCAAAAGAAGGACCCCCAAGGTCCGAACGCCGTCACGCCCCTTCAGGAAACCGGCGCGCATCAAACCCTGCCTACGACCCAGAGGGATACATGGCACTCAACCCCGGAAGCGGATACGATAGTAGGCGAGACTACCCAACAGGTTGGGCATGAGTTCCACGGTATGACCCGAGGGATTCATCACCCGCCGCTCCATGACCTGTACGCCGCTACGGGCGCACAACGCCTCGAAATCATGGAGCGTACACAGGTGGACATTGGGGGTGTCATACCATTCGTAGGGCATATCCACAGACTTGGGCATGGTTCCATTCAAAACCTGCCAGCGGTGTTTCCAGTAACCGAAATTCGGAAAAGTGACGATACCTTCGCGCCCCACCCGCAACATTTCACGCAAAATTTCTTCCGTGTGACGCATGGCCTGCAACGTTTGGGAAAGGATCACGGTATCGAAGGAATGATCGGAAAAACCCGACAACCCTTCTTCCAAATTGACCTGCAACACCGAAACACCCTGGCGCAAAGCCGCCACCACCTGTTCCGGAATGATTTCGATGCCATAGCCGCTGACCCGTCGAACCCGTTGGAGGTGGGCCAGCAACTGACCATCCCCACAGCCCAGATCGAGCACCCGACTATCCACAGACACACCCTGGGCAATCAGTTCGTAGTCGGCGCGGATCATGGGCGGCACTCCCCGGCAATCCGTTCAAGATAGGCGAACATCACTGCGAAATAATCCTCATTTTCCATCAAAAAAGCATCATGCCCCTGATTGGAATCGATTTCCGCATAACTCACCACCGCCCGGTTATCCAGCAGAGCCTGGACGATTTCACGGGAGCGGGCGGGGGAAAAACGCCAGTCCGTGGTAAAGGACAGAACCAGGAACTGCGCGCGCGCAGGCTGCAGCGCCTGTGCCAGATCACCGCCCGTGGCGCGTGCCGGATCAAAGTAATCCAGGGCCTTGGTCATGATCAGATAGGTATTGGCATCAAACCGTTCCGAAAACTTTTTTCCCTGATAGCGCAGGTAGGATTCAATTTCGAATTCCACTTCGAGGGAAAAATGGGGCGCTCCTCCGATCAATTCCCGCCCGAACTTTGTCATCATGGCATCATCACTCAGGTAGGTGATATGCCCCAACATCCGGGCCAGACGCAGCCCCCGTTCCGGCACGACTCCCTGCGCATAGAAATCTCCACCGTAGAAATGGGGATCGCTGGTAATGGCCTGACGCGCCACTTCATTGAAGCCGATATTCTGGGCAGAAAGACAAGGAGCAGCGGCAATGATCAGGGCATGACGAACCCGTTCAGGGAAACGAATCGTCCATTGCAGGGCTTGCATGGCCCCCAGACTGCCCCCCATCACTGCAGCAAAGGTGGAAATTCCCAAATGGTCCGCCAGACGGGCCTGGGACTCGACCCAATCTTCCACCGTCAGAAATGGAAAACTCGCCCCATAAGGCTGTCCCGTCACCGGATTCAAACTGGAGGGACCCGTGGAACCATGACAGCCCCCCAGATTATTGACCCCGATCACAAAAAACCGCTCCGTATCCACGGGTTTACCGGGCCCCACCATGTTTTCCCACCAACCCACCCCATGAAGATCCCCGGCATATTGACCGGCCACATGATGGGAACCGGACAGGGCATGACAAACCAGAATGGCATTGTCCTTCCTTTCGTTGAGGACCCCGTAGGTTTCATACACCAGTTGGTAGTGGGGCAATACGGTGCCGGAGGACAGGCGCAAAGGAACATCGAAATACGCCACTTGCGGGAAGACGATGCCAACAGAGGATGCAGTCCGGGTCATCACGTACGCTCAGGATCCACTTAATTTGCGGCGCAGCAACTCATTGAGTTGTTGCGGGTTGGCCCGCCCCTCACTGGCCTTCATGGCACGGCCCACAAAAAACCCGAAAACCTTGTCCTTGCCCGCGCGAAACTCTTCCACCTGGGCGGGGTGAGCCGCCAGTAATTCATCGATCAATTTTTCCAGCACCCCGCTGTCCGATACCTGGGAAAGACCACGGGCCGCAATGAGCGCATCCACCTCTCCCCCCTCCTGCCACACAATCTCGAACACTTCCCGGGCCATCTTGCCCGACAAGGTGCCGTCCTGGATCCGCCGCAGCAAAGCCGCCAGTTGAGGGGCGCTCACCGAGGAATCTTGCACCTCCCGCCCGGTGCGCTTGAGGGTGGCGGCCAACTCCCCCGTCATCCAGTTGGCGCAGAGTTTGGGATCCAGGGTGCCTTCCGCCATCAGGGTCAGAAAATAGTTGGCCCATTCCCGAGAGGCGGTGAGCAAACCGGCATCATAGACCGACAGACCAAACCGGGTCTGCAGACGCTGCGCCAGGGCCGCCGGCAATTCCGGCAAGGCAGCCCGTTCCTGCTCGATCCATGCCTCATCGATACACAGAGGCGGCAGATCCGGATCCGGGAAATAACGATAATCCTGGGCATCCTCCTTGGAACGCATGGAGCGTGTCTCATCCCGTTCCGGATCGTACAGGCGGGTTTCCTGAACCACTTTCCCCCCGCTTTCCAACAACTCCACCTGCCGTTCAAATTCATGCAGAATGGCCTGTTCCAGAAAACGGAAGGAATTCAGATTCTTGATTTCACAACGCGTCCCAAACGCCACCTGCCCCTGGGGCCGCACCGAGACATTGGCATCGCACCGGAACGATCCCTCCTGCATGTTGCCATCGCATATCCCGATCCAGGTCACCAGTTGATGTAACGTACGGGCATACGCCACCGCTTCCGCTGCGCTGCGCATCACCGGTTCCGTCACGATTTCAAGCAAGGGAGTCCCGGCACGGTTCAAATCGATACCGGAACGCCCATGAAAATCTTCGTGCAACGACTTGCCCGCATCCTCTTCCAGATGCGCCCGGGTCAGGAGTACCTGATGAGGCACGCCCTCCAGGGCAAAGGTCACCACACCGCCTTTGACCACCGGTTCCTCGTACTGGCTGATCTGATATCCCTTGGGCAGATCGGGATAAAAATAATTCTTGCGCTCGAACCACGAACGCGGATTGATCTGTGCGCCCACCGCCAGACCAAAGCGGATGGCCTGGGCCACGGCCTGCCGGTTTGGAACCGGCAAAACGCCGGGCAGGGCCAGATCCACCGCATTGGCCTGAACATTCGGAGGCGCACCAAAAGCCGTGGGGGAACCGGAAAACATTTTGGAACGGGTTGCCAACTGCACATGGGTTTCCAGCCCGATGACCATTTCCCACTTCATGCTTGTTCTCCCCGCCCGGGAACCCGGGCATGCCAATCGGTTGCCTGTTGATACCCGTGGGCAACGGCCAGAAGGCGCGCCTCGCTGAAGTGGGGTCCGATCAGTTGCAACCCCACAGGCAGTCCCTGACCATCGAACCCCACCGGAATGGACATGCCTGGCAAGCCTGCCAGATTGACTCCAATGGTGAAGATGTCGGACAGATACATCTGAACCGGGTCACTGCCCTTGTCGCCAAAACGGAAAGCCGTACTGGGTGTGGTGGGCCCCATCAACACGTCGCACTGTTCAAAAGCCTGTAAAAAATCCTGCTGGATGAGGCGGCGTACCCGTTGGGCCTGCAAGTAGTAGGCATCATAATACCCTTGGGACAACACATAGGCACCGGTCAAAATGCGCAATTTGACCTCTGCGCCAAACCCTTCGGCCCGACTGCGCGCGATCATTTCATTGAGATCGCCGTACTGTGACGCGCGCCATCCGTAGCGTACGCCATCATAGCGGGACAGGTTGCTGGAGGCTTCGGCAGGCGCCAGTACATAGTAAACCGGCACCGACAGCTCGCTGTGCGGCAGATCCACTTCCACAAGTCGGGCACCCCGGGATTCATAGACGCGCAGGGCTTCCTCCACGGCCTGTGCCACCCCGGGAGCGATGCCCGAACCAAAATACTGACGGGGCAAACCGATGCGCAATCCTTCCAGGGAGTGTTCCAGTTGGGCACCAAAGTCTTCCTCTGGACGCGCCACCGAAGTGGCATCCCGTTCATCGAATCCCGTCAGGGTACCCAGACTCCAGGCTAAATCTGCCGCGCTGGGCGCCATGAGCCCACCCTGATCGAGACTGGAGGCAAAGGCAATCATGCCATAACGGGAAACCCGTCCATAGGTGGGTTTGAGCCCGCTGATCCCGCAGAAGGCTGCAGGCTGACGAATGGATCCGCCCGTGTCCGTAGCCGTTGCCAAGGGAGCCAAACGGGCAGCCACAGCCGCCGCAGAGCCCCCGGAACTGCCCCCCGGCACATGGGTCAGTTGCCAGGGATTGTGCACCGGACCATAAAAAGAGGTTTCATTGCTCGACCCCATGGCAAATTCGTCCATGTTGGTTTTCCCCAGAATGACCGAGCCAGCCTCTTTGAAACGCTGGATGACATGGGCATCGTAGGGAGCCACAAAATTGGACAACATGCGCGAACCACAGGTGGTCAGCCAGCCCTCGGTACAGAAAATATCCTTGTGCGCCACCGGGATGCCCAGCAACGGCCCCCCCTCTCCCCGCGCCAGGCGTATATCGGCGGCACGGGCCTGGGACAGGGAACGTTCGGGGTCCACCGTAATGAAACAACCCAGACGCGTATTGTACTGTTCGATACGCTGCAGGTAAGCCTGGGTCAACTCTTCGCTGGAAAAGGTACGCTCGCGTAATCCTGCGCAGAGCATGCGCAATGAGGTGTCATCAAGATTCATGAGAAGCCCTTATTCGATGACTCGGGGAACGAGATACAGGCCGTCCGCCACTTCGGGGGCCAGGGATTGAAATTGTGCGCGCTGGTCCCGGGTGGTGATTTCATCGTCCCGCAGACGCAAGGTCAGATCAAAGGACTGAGCCAGGGGTTTGACTCCCTGGGTATCCACTTGCTGCAGGCGATCGATGAGACCCAGAATGCTGTGGAACCGGGCCGGCAAGCGATCCAACTCCTCTGCACTCAGTTCGATACAGGCCAAACGTGCCAGATGACGCAGGGAACTTTCATTCAACGAATCAGACAAGGAACCTCCCGTGGAAAGGAATGGTGTAATCGCGTATCATAAGGGGCTTTGATCCTGTATCCAAGGGAGCATCATGTTCGAATTTCTGCGCGGTTATTTTTCCACTGACCTCGCCATAGATCTGGGGACTGCCAATACCCTGATCTACTCGCGCGGCAAGGGCATCGTACTCAATGAACCCTCGGTGGTTGCAATTCGCCATGACCGCGAAAATCATGGCAAAAAAGTCATCCAGGCCGTCGGTCTTGCTGCCAAAGCCATGCTGGGGCGCACGCCGGGCAACATCACCGCCATCCGCCCCATGAAGGACGGGGTCATTGCAGATTTTACCATCACTGAGCAGATGCTCAAATATTTTATCCGCCAGGTACATGAATCCCGCCTGCTTTCACCCAGTCCACGCATCATCATCTGTGTGCCCTGCGGGTCCACCCAGGTGGAGCGCCGCGCCATTCGCGAGTCTGCTCTGGGCGCCGGGGCCCGTCAAGTGTTCCTGATCGAGGAACCCATGGCGGCAGCCATCGGGGCAAACCTGCCGGTGCGCGAAGCCACCGGCTCCATGGTAGTGGATATCGGCGGCGGCACCACGGAGGTGGGGGTCATGTCATTGGGAGGCCTGGTCTATGCTTCCTCGGTGCGCACGGGCGGGGACAAGTTTGACGAAGCCATCATCAACTACATTCGTCGCAATTACGGCATGCTGATCGGTGAAACCACCGCCGAACAGATCAAAAAAGAAATCGGCTCCGCATTTCCGGGTTCGGAGGTCCGGGAAATCGAGGTCAAGGGACGCAACCTGTCGGAAGGAGTCCCGCGTACCTTCACCATTTCCAGCAACGAGATCCTCGAGGCCCTCACCGACCCCCTGAACAACATCATCGGCACTGTCCATCAGGTACTCGAGCAAACCCCTCCTGAACTGGGGGCGGATATCGCCGAGCGCGGCATGGTCATCACTGGAGGGGGCGCACTGCTGCGCGACATCGACCGCCTCCTCATCGAAGAAACCGGACTTCCTGTTCTGATCGCAGAAGATCCCCTGACCTGTGTGGTACGCGGCTGCGGTCAGGCTCTGGAGGATATCGACAAGTTGGGCGTGGTCTTCACTTCCGATTGATGGCGTTCTACTGCGGTCTGGCATGTCGACCCTAAAATCCCGCCCCAACGATCTGTTTTCGCGACCAGCCGCCCCCCTCTGGCTGCGGAGCGGGATTTATGGCCTGCTCGCCCTGGCGTGCATTCTTCTCGACCATCATTATCACCGACTGGAAAAGGTTCACCAGATCCTGCGGATCTGGACCCTTCCGCTCCAGGAATTGGCCCGGGTTCCCCTCTGGACCGAACGGGAAATCGGTCGCCATCTGACGACCCTGGAACGCCTGCAGGCCGAAAACAATGCCCTGCGTCATGAATTGCTGGGGCAAGCCGCACTGGTTCAACAAGCCACCCTCCTGACCCGAGACCTGACCCGGTTACACGCCCTGATGCAACTCGGAAGCACCCCCCGATTTACCGGGCGAGTCTGCCGACTCATCAGTAGCGCGCGCAACCCCTTCGTCCAGAAGGTCCTGCTGGAAGGCGGGGAGAGTCAGGGCATCCAGGCCGGCTCTCCCGTCCTGACCGATCAGGGATTGATGGGACAAATCACGCGTGTCTACCCCGACGAAAGCGAAGTCACCCTGATCAGTAACCGCAACCTGACCATTCCCGTGGAAATCGAGCGCACCGGACTGCGTACCCTGGCCATGGGAACCGGCCATCAAGGGGAACTTTCCTTGCCCTATGTCCCGTCACAAACCGATGTCAAGGTCGGGGATCTTCTGCTCACCTCCGGCATCGACGGCCTGTATCCCAGGGGATTGACCGTTGCCACCCTGACTTCCGTCACGCGCCATCCCTCTTCCGCATTTGTCGAAATCACTGCGCGCGTCAACGCCGGCACCGATACTTATCCCGACGTGCTGGTCATGGCCCCCAATACGGCTTTCCAGAATCTGCCCCCTCTGGACAACCCGCCCCATCCTCCGATTCATAAAAAACCCTGACATGGACTCCATTACCTCCCTCTCTGCGACAACCCTGCGTGTTTCTCCCTCGCGCGGGTGGATTCGCACCAGCCTGGGATTGAGTCTGATTTTTCTTTTTCTGCCCTGGGAAGGTTGGGGACTGTGGATACGTCCCGATGCCACGGCGCTGCTCCTGATCTATTGGGGGGTCTTTGAACCCACCGTGATGGGTGCCGGCAGCGCTTTCCTGCTGGGGATATTGAGTGATGTGGCACAAAGTCATGTGCTGGGCGTGCACGCCCTGACGTATTCCACCCTCTACGTTCTGGTTCAGTACTATCGACCGCGCATTCTGTCCTTTTATCGCCTCAACCAGGTGCTGCACGTACTGATGTTGCTTCTGCTGACCCAATGGCTGGAAGGATTGGTGAACGGCCTGCTGGGATACTCCTGGCCCAACTGGGCCTGGTGGGTGATCCAGCCCTTGCTGGGGGCCCTGGGGTGGCCGTTCCTGCCCCTCCTGCTGGAACGTGCCCCGCGTCCTGCTGCGCCCCCGCAGTCCCCCTGACATGTCGCCCCCCCTGCGCGATCCGCATCAGGAACGATGGAATTTTCGCTTTCGCCTGGGCGTCACCTGGTGGCTCGTCATGGTTCTGTTCCTGGCCCTGATCGCCCGCCTGGCCTGGCTGCAAATCGTGGCCCAGCGCCATTACCATACCCTGGCAGAAGCCAATCGAATTGCCATCGTTCCCCTGGTTCCTCAACGAGGCCTGATCCTCGATCGCCATGGCGTGGTGCTGGCAGAGAATCGTTACGAATTTGATCTGGAAATCACCCCCCATCTCTGTCCGGATATTTCTGCCACCCTGGAAGCCTTGACCCGCTTAGTAACCATCACCCCCTCGGATCGCAAGTTGTTCCAGAAAATGCGCGATGAAAGTCACGGGCTGACTCCCGTTGCCATCCGCACCCATCTCACGGAAGAAGAAGTCGCGCGCTTTTCCGTGAATCGCTACCGTTTCCCTGGGGTGGACATCGAAGCCCGCCTCACCCGTACCTATCCTTTAGGCCTACATGCCTCCCATCTGATCGGCTATATCAGCCGGATCAACGAAGAGGATCAGGACCGTCTGGAGGATGAAGACCTGAGCGACCAGTATCGAGGCACCAACCATATCGGTAAACAGGGCATCGAAAGTCATTACGAATCACTCCTGCACGGGACGACCGGCTCCGAACAGGTGGAAACCGATGCCGCAGGACATGGGCTGCGCAGCCTGGCTCAAACTGCTCCGGTTTCCGGAGACGACCTGTATCTGACCATCGACGCCAAACTGCAACAAGTGGCGGAGGAAGCCTTTGGACTCCAGCATGGGGCTCTGGTGGCCATCGACCCGGAGACGGGTGAAGTACTGGCCTTTGTCAGTCAACCGGGCTTTGATCCCAATTTATTCGTGGACGGAATCGATCAGGAGCACTGGAATGACCTCAATACCTCCCCCGACCACCCCCTCAATGACCGCGCCCTGCGCGGACAATACCCCCCCGGCTCCACCGTCAAGCCCTTCATGGCCCTGGCCGCACTGCAACTGAAGGTACGCAGTGCCGACTATGTCCTGTACGATCCCGGTTATTTTTCCTTTCCCGGCAGCAGCCATCACTACCGGGATTGGCGCGAGGGAGGGCACGGCAAGGTGGACATGACAATTTCCATCATTCAGTCCTGTGACACCTATTACTATAGTCTGGCCAACGAAATGGGCATCGACAGAATGCATGATTTCTTTACTTTGTTTGGATTTGGACAAAAAAGCGGCATCGACCTGGATGGGGAAGTGGCCGGACTTTACCCCTCCACCGTCTGGAAACAAAAAAAATATCATCAGGCCTGGTATGCAGGGGATACGGTCATCAGCGGTATCGGTCAGGGCTATGTACTGGCGACTCCCCTGCAACTGGCGGTGGCCACGGCCATGCTGGCCAACCAGGGGAAACGCATGACTCCTCATCTGGTGCGGGCCATTCGTCATGCAGAATCCGGCAAGATTACCCTTATCGCACCCAAAGTCAGCCAGACTCTCACCTTCCGCCCGGAGGACCTGGAAACCGTACGAAACGCCATGGTCGGAGTCATGAAACCCGGCGGAACCGCTGCTCAGGCCGGGGCGGGCGCCCTCTATTCGATGGCCGGGAAAACCGGCACGGCTCAGGTGGTCGGCGTCCGCCAGGGCGAAAAGTACAATGCCAGCGCTCTGACCGAACATAATCGCGACCATGCCCTGTTCATCGCCTATGCGCCGGCAGATCACCCCCGTCTGGCCGTGGCCGTTCTGGTGGAAAACGGCGGTCACGGCGGCTCCACGGCTGCGCCCATTGCGCGCCAGGTTTTCGACTATTATCTGCTGGGCAAACGGCCACCCCCTGCCGCCCCCACTGCCGTACCCCATGATTAAGCGCGCCTATACCCTCTGGATCGCGCCCATGGACCGGACCTTGCTCCATACGACCCTGTTTCTCGTCCTGTTCAGCCTGATTGTGCTCTATAGCGCCTCAGGGGAAGAATTGAGCAAAGTACTGAGTCAGGTGCGCAATCTGGCACTGGCCTTCGGGGTGATGGGACTGGTGGCCCGGACCAATCCCCAGATCCTGGAACGTCTGGCTTTCCCCTTGTATGGGCTGGCCCTGTTGGCCCTGATTGCCGTCGCCCTGTTTGGAGAAGTCAGTCATGGCGCCCGGCGCTGGCTGCACCTTGGCCCCTTGCATGTGCAACCCTCGGAATTGATGAAACTGGCTCTGCCCATGGCCCTGGCCGCCTTTTTCGAGTGGCGTTCCCGCACCCTGAACTGGCGTGATTTTGTGGTGGCGGGCCTGATGCTCCTGGTTCCGGTGGGCCTGGTCCTGCGTCAACCCGATCTGGGCACCGCGCTCCTCATCGCCAGTTCCGGGTTCTACATCCTCTATTTTGCCGGTTTGCCCTGGAAAGTGATGGGACTCCTGAGCGCCCTTGCCCTGGCGGCTCTTCCGCTGATCTGGCCCCTCTTGCACGGTTATCAGAAAAACCGCATCCTCGTTTTTCTCGACCCCACTCAGGATCCTCTGGGGGCAGGCTACCATACCCTGCAAGCCATGATCGCCATCGGTTCCGGGGGAGTGCTGGGGAAAGGCTGGTTACAGGGTACTCAGTCCCATCTGGATTTTTTGCCGGAGCACACCACGGATTTCATTTTTGCCGTGTTTGGCGAAGAATTCGGTTTAATGGGAGAATTGGTTTTTCTGGGGGCCATGCTGGTGTTGATCACCCGTGGCTTTTACATCGCCAACGAGGGATCCACGCCTTTTTCCCGCCTCATGGCAGGAGCGCTGTCCATGACTTTGTTCACCTATACTTTCGTCAACATGGGCATGGTCAGTGGAATTTTGCCCGTGGTGGGGGTCCCTTTGCCCTTTCTCAGTTACGGAGGTACCTCCCTGGTCACCTTGTTCAGCAGTGTGGGGTTCTTGATGAGCGTGCATCACCACCGAAAATTGGTCAAACAATGACATCACACCAGAAAATACACCTCATGAACATGCTGCGCTTGAGCCTGATCCTGGTCATCCTGGCCGGGTGCAGCACCACGCCGCCGCCTGCGCCCGTGTCCCATGCGCCTCAGGAGGGGGGACATTATAAGACCGATGGTCCAGGTCTTCATCCCCCCGCCGATCTGGCCGACATTCCCGATGCCGTGCCCAGAAAGGAGCCCTTGAACAAGTTTGCCAACCGCCCCTATACGGCCCTCGGCAAGGTCTATGTCCCCGACCTCTCCAATAAACCCTATAAAGTCCAGGGGATGGCCTCCTGGTATGGGCGTAAGTTCCACAACCAGAAAACCTCCACCGGAGAACTCTATGACATGTACGGAATGACCGGGGCGAGTACCACGCTGCCGCTCCCCTGCTACGTCCGGGTCACGAATCTGGCCAACCGCAAATCGGTGGTGGTGCGAGTCAATGACCGGGGCCCTTTCAAGTCCGACCGGATCATCGATCTCACCTATACCGCCGCCTGGAAACTGGGCTTTGTCAATCAAGGTTCCGCATGGGTGGAAGTGGAACGGATTTTCCCGAAATGACGTTCAGAGAGTCAGCGGGGCGCCGGTGGCCTGGCTTTCGGCGTGATAACTGGAACGCACCAGCGGCCCCGAGGCCACCTGACTGAAGCCGAGCCTCCGGGCGTCCTCTCCCAGTTGCTCGAATACCTCCGGCGCCCAGTAATGGGTCACCGGCAAATGATGGAGGGAAGGTTGCAGGTACTGCCCCAGAGTCAGCATCTCCACTCCGTGCGCCCGCAGGTCTGCCATGACCGCCCGCACTTCCTCGAGAGTTTCACCCAATCCCAGCATGAGTCCGGATTTGGTTGCCACCGAGGGATGCAACGCTTTGAAAGAACGCAGCAGGTGGAGGGAATGTCCATAATCGGCTCCCGGTCTGACCGAAGGATAAAGACGGGGAACGGTTTCCAGGTTATGGTTGAATACTTGGGGCGGTGCCTGACTCAGCAGTTCCAGCGCCGTTTCCAGGCGACCCCGAAAATCCGGCACCAGGATTTCCACTCGAGTGGCGGGAGAAGCGGCCCGAATGGCCTGAATACAGGCCACGAAATGCCCTGCCCCGCCATCGCGCAAATCATCCCGATCCACACTGGTCACCACCACGAAACGCAACCCCAGACGCCGGATGCTGCGCGCCAAACGCTGGGGCTCCTGGGGGTCCACCGGATCGGGTAGTCCATGACCCACGTCACAGAAAGGGCAACGGCGCGTACAGCGATCCCCCAGAATCATGAAGGTGGCGGTTCCCCCGCTGAAACACTCCCCGATGTTGGGACAGGCCGCTTCTTCGCACACCGTATGCAATTTCTCTTCCCGCAACAGGGTACGCACCGCCTGAAACTTTTCCCCCGTGGGAATCCTGACACGGATCCAGGCAGGCTTGGGTTGGAGTGCCTGGGGTTGAACCTTGATGGGGATGCGCGCTGTCTTGAGCGCCCCCTTTTCCTTCATACTCACCGGCCCTCCTCCCCATCCAGTTGCTGCCGTATTTTCTGCATGAGCGCTGCGCGCAATACGGGAAGCGTTTCTGTCACTCCCAGATCCCTTGTCTGTGTCACCGGGGTGCCCTTCAACCCGCAGGGATCGATGCCCGCAAAAGGCTCCAGATCCATGGCCACATTGAGGGCCACCCCATGATAACAGCAACCCTGGCTCACCCGCAGCCCCAGGGCCGCCACTTTGGCTTCCCCCACATAGACTCCAGGGGCTCCACTTCGTCTTTGAGCCTGAATCTGGTAGGGCTCCAGGATCGAAATCACGGCTTCTTCCAAATGGTGCACCAGCGCCCGGATGCCCAGTGCACGCCGACGCAGATCCACCAGACAATACACGATGGCCTGTCCCGGGCCGTGATAGGTGACCTGACCGCCGCGATCCGTCTCCACCACGGGAATCCTCCCGGTGTGGTGCAGGTAACTCCGTTGCCCTGCCTGGCCCAACGTGTAAACCGGCCGATGTTCCAGTCCCCACAACTCATCCAGGGTATCCGCCTGGCGCTGAGCAGTCCAGTCACGCATGGCCTGCCAAACGGTTTCATAGGCCAGCGGGGCAGGGAAACTACGGGTGACCCAGCGTTCAAACCGTTCCCTTTGGCCAGCGGGAAAACTGTTCAATTACAGTACCATGACCACGTCCGGATGGCCGGATAAAATCCGATACAAACCGTCCAGTTGTTCCCGCGAGGTCGCCCTGAAGGTACAGGTCACACTCAGGTATTTTCCCCCGGAACTGGCCCGCATCTCCAGATTTTCCGCAGAAAAATCCGGAACGAACTGCAGGACGATATCCAGTACCGTCTGGGCAAACCCTTCCGTTCTCAATCCCATCACTTTGAGAGGAAATTCGCAGGGAAACTCGAATATCTCCTCACGGGGGACCTCAGCCATGACTTTTCAACGCCTGATAGGCACTCAGCAAACGCAGCCCAATGGGGCCGGGTTGACCTGTTCCCACAGGCTTTCCGTCTAGCCTGGTTACCGGAACCATTTCTCGGGTGCTGGAGGTGATCCAGATTTCTTCGGCGGAACGCAACTCCTCTTCACGGATGGGGCGTTCGGCATGGGCAATCCCCAGTTGCACCGCCAGATGCAGCACCAGGTCCAGCGTGATTCCGGCGAGGAGAAGATGGTTCCGGGGCGGAGAACACAGCACTCCCTCCACCACCAGCACCACATTGCTGGCCGCCCCTTCGGTCAGAAAACCGGTGCGCAACAACAGGCATTCCACCGCGCCCTCATCCAGCGCCTGCTGTCGCAACAGCACATTGGCCAACAGCGCCGTGGTCTTCAAATCACAATGCAGCCACCGATCATCCACCCGAGTCACCGCGGCCACCCCTGCCTGCACCCATGCCGGCGGCACCGGCGTCAAAGGCTTGCTCATGGCAAATACCGTGGGAGGAACCTGGAGGGGGAAGCCATGGTCCCGCGGAGCCACGCCGCGAGTCACCTGAAGATAGAGGGACTGGTCGTCCGTGGTCGCTTCCTGAATCAGACGTTCCAGCAGGGACACCCAGGCGGTTCGCACCAGAGGGTTGTCCAGACGAATCCCGGCCAGGGAATGTTCCAAACGGTCGAGATGGGCCTCCAACGCCAAGGGCTTTCGCCCATACACCGGGATCACCTCATAAACCCCATCCCCAAACAGAAAACCCCGATCCAGCACCGGAACCCGCGCCTCTTCCAGAGGCAGAAAGACACCATTCAGGTAAACCTGGCTCATTTCAGCATCAACCTCACTGTATCCCACGTGCGTGTAAAAACATTCCCGGCCGGAATACTTTCCAACGCCACCAAATCTGCCCCATTCACCCACTGCTCGGCATAATAGACTTTCAGGGCCCCCATTTTCTGGCCAACATCCACCGGTGCCACCACGGGCTGCAGGGTGGTCAACACTTCCCGGGTCTCTTTTTCATGTCCAATGGGCGTGGTTACCCAGATATCCCGTGCAAACCCCACGGAAACCGTGGACTTCCCCCCCTTGTAAGCATCCAGGACACGCACCGGCACCCCCTTTCGAAAAAGAGTACGGGATTCGAAAGCCTGAAACCCCCAGTTGAGCAACTTTTGACTTTCATTGGTGCGGGCCAGATCGCTATTGGTTCCCAGTACCACCGCCAGCAAGCGCCGCTCGCCGCGCCGCGCCGAAGCAATCAGACAAAAACCTGCAGAATCCGTATGTCCGGTTTTCAACCCATCCACGGAGGGATCGATCCACAACAAACGGTTGCGGTTGGGTTGCGTGATCCCGTCATAGGTATACTCCTTCTGCCCATAGAGCGGGTAGTACTCAGGGAAATCCCGAATCAGCGCTTGTGCCAGGATCCCCAGGTCACGGGCGGTACTGTAATGCTGGTCATCGGGCAACCCCGTGGCATTGACGAAATGGGTATTCTCCATGCCCATGGCATGGGCCATGGCATTCATCCGTTCCACAAATTTTTCTTCCGTTCCTCCCACGGTTTCGGCCAGAGCCACCCCCGCATCATTACCCGACTGGATAATCAAACCATGCAGAAGATCCGTGACGCTCACCGCTTTGCCTGCCTGGATGAACATGCGGGAACCGGGCATATGCCAGGCATGAGTGGAGGGAAACACCCGCTGTTCCGGATTGATTTTCTGTTCCCGCAGAGCCTTGAAGACCAAATACGCGGTCATGAGTTTGGTGAGTGAGGCGGGCTCCATCCGCTGATCGGGGTTCAAACTGGCCAGGGGCTGGTTGCTTTCCACCTCCACCAGGGTATAGGCACGGGCTGCGATGAAAGGCGCCACCAAGGGGGTATCGGCGAAAGCCGCAGTCACCCCGGCCAACCAAAAAAGCATCAAGAAGAATAACCGCATGACCTGTACGTGCCTCTGAAATTGGTCCGTGATTATACGGCCCACGTCACATTTCTGCCGCATACTTTCCGGAAAGCATGAAATTTAACCAGGAGGCGGCAAAATCGGAAGCAGACACCGGTGGACCGTAGTAGTACCCTTGAACTTCCTGGCATCCGTGTTCTCTCAGAAAATCCACCTGTTCCTGGGTTTCCACGCCCTCCGCAACCACTCTCAACCCCAGATGTTGGGTCATGGCCAGTATGGCAGCCACGATGGCTGCGTCGTTTGGGTCATGGATGATGTGGCAGATGAACTCCCGATCTATCTTGACCACGGCCAGGGGCAACTGTTTCAGATAACTCAGGGAGGAATAGCCGGTCCCAAAATCATCCATGGCAAAGCGTATCCCCAGACCTCTGATTTGTTCCAGCAAACCGAGGGTGGCTTCCGTCTTCTGGATCATCAGACTTTCGGTGATTTCCAATTCCAGGGCCTCTCCGGGTATGCCGGATTCCGTCAGACACTGTTTGAGCGTATTGAAAAATTCCCCATCATGATGGATCTGCCAGGCCGACACATTGACGGCCACCTTCAGAAAATACCCTTGTCGGCGCCATTCTCCGGCCTGCCTGCAGGCCCTATGCAGGACCCAGGTGCCAATGGGAATGATGACTCCGGTTTCCTCGGCCACCGGAATGAATTCCAGGGGGGCCACCAACCCCAATTCTTCATTGGCCCAGCGCAGCAATGCTTCGAAACCCACGATCCGACCGCTCTGGATATCGATTTGTGGTTGATATTCCAGAAACAATTCTCCCCGCGCCAGCGCCTGACGCAAATGAAATTCCAGGCGCAAACGTTGCTGGACCGCCAGGTTTTGTGAAGTCGTGAAAAACCGGAAGGCATTCTTGCCCACGGATTTGGCATGGTACATGGCCACATCTGCCCGTGACATCAAGGATTCAGGCGTATGACCATCTTCCGGAAACATGCTGATCCCCACGCTCACCGTCACACAGGTTTCATGATCGGACTTCGGCAAACGAATGGGTTCCCGCACGGCTACCACGATCTTTTCTGCCACTGTGGCCACATCCTGTACCGAGTCCACCTCAGGCAACAGGATGATGAATTCGTCTCCCCCCAGGCGCGCCACCGTGTCGCCTTCGCGCAGGGCATTCATCAATACCCCTGCCAGGGCTTTCAACAACTCATCTCCCGCCGCATGACCGTAGGTATCATTGACCCCCTTGAAATTATCCAGATCGATGAACATCAGGGCCATTTTACGGCCATGACGCTGGCTGTTGGCCAGTACCTGACGCAGACGGTCTTCAATCAGCCCCCGATTGGGCAACCCGGTCAGCACATCAAAATGGGCCAGATAATCCAGATGCTGTTGGGCCTGTTGCATCTCGCGCATTTCACGGGCATTTTCCAGCACCATAGAGAGGGAATTGGCAAAACTCTTGGCCAGCAATTCATCTTCTTCGATGAACTCCTTCCCCTCCCATTTTTCACACAGGTAAATACGCCCATAGACCTTGCCTCCATGGGAAATCGGGACAGCCAGCAAGGAATGCATCACCGGATGCCCCGGGGGGAATCCCGCACTGCGCGGATCCCTGGACAGTTCCGGGAGACGAAGCACCGTATCCTCGCGAATGACAACCCCCAGCAAGCCCCGTCCTTCAGGGAAAGACCCGATGTCAGCCACCTGCTGCTCGGTCATTCCGGTATGATGAAAACTGAGCAGTTCGCCCTTCCCGTCCAGAATGCCGATGGCACCGTAACGGGCCTGAAGCAGTTGGGTCAGGGCCTCGATCCCGTGTTGCAGAAGATCGGCTTCGAGAGAAGTATGGGAAAGCACCCTGAGCAGGGTGCGGGAGGCTTCGTGCAAACTGGACAGTCGGAAAGTCCAGGAGGCCAGTTCCTCCTTGTCATGCACAATCTCCTGGTTGAGGCGATGGGTTTCCCGCAGCAGACGGGATTCCTGCTGCAACAAGGCGCGCATGATACAGGTGCGGGTCACCAGGCCGATGAATCCTCCCTTCTGATCCAGCACCGGCAGGGCATCCACCTTCCATTGATCCATTTCCCGCAACGCATGGGCCACCGAACTCTTGAAAGACAAAACATGGGTGGTATGGTGCTCCACCAGATCCGCATAAATCCAGCCGGGATGAGCCGCTTTATCCGCCGGGGAGGCCAATCCACAAAATTTTCCGCTGCTCACCGATTCGGAAAACACCGCCACGAAAGGACCTTCCGAGCCTTCCGGCCGTTCGCTATCGAGCCTGCGCGGCACATCCTTCAGCAAACAATCAACCAGTTTGAGTGTCTTCATGGGCGCGCGTCTGAACCTGAACCTTGATCTCCAGTGTCACGTGAAGCACTTCCTCTGACCCCATCATGGGCCGGATGTCCTTCAGCACGAAACGGATCAATTCTTCCTTGGGAACCCTGCGCAACAGGGCGCTTCGTACCAGAATATCACTCAGAACGAGATCATCCGGAATTTCGATATGTTCGTAGGGACTTTTGATCAACAATTCCAGGGCACGACGCAGGGCAATACACCCAACCGGAGAATTTCGTCCCAAAATCAGCATATCCCTGATGGGGGGGATGGCGTATTCCATCACTTCTGCACTGATGGTCCATCGATGATTGGCCACTGCTGCCATGGTTGGTGCCCCTGAGTGTTCTGTCATGGTTATATCATAGTTACGAATCCCTCGTGTAACAGAAGATCAGCACCAGAAACCTCAGGGAGATACCGTGTAGCGTCGAGCGATCAGGACCGCATTATTCCCCCCGAAGCCGAAGGAATTGCTCATGATGGTATTCAATGCAGGCAAGGCCCGGGCACCTTCGGTGACATAGTCCAGATCACAGGCCGGATCCGGCGTGGTCCAATGGGCCGTGGGCGGAACGATGCCCCGCCGCAACGCACCCAGGGCAGCAACCATTTCCACGGCACCTGCAGCCCCCATCAAATGGCCATGGAGGGCCTTGGTGGCACTAATGGGAATATGGGCCGCGTGATCTCCAAAAACAATTTTGAGCGCCCGGGTTTCCACTCCATCCCCTACCACCGTCCCCGTACCATGGGCATTGATGGCATCTATCTGATCCGGTGCCAGACGGGCCATGTGCAGGGCCTCCTGAATGGCGCGGGCCTGTCCCCCGGCATCGGGCTGGGTAATATGTCCCGCATCGGTGGTATTTCCGTACCCCACGATTTCCGCCAGAATGGTGGCCCCCCGAGCCTGCGCCGAACTTTCGGATTCCAGAATCAGCGCGCCCGCCCCTTCTCCCAAAATGAATCCGGAACGATCCCTGGAAAAAGGACGACAGGAGGTTTCGGGATGCACGGGATCGGGTTTGGCCAGAGTCTGAAGCGATTCCCAGGCTTTCATCACCCCCAGGGTCAGCAGGGCCTCGCTTCCCCCGGCCAGGGCATAGCGAACGCGTCCCTGCCGTACCGCCAGGAATGCTTCACCCAGTGCCACCGCAGAGGAGGAACAGGCCGAACTGTAGGTGAAACTGGGACCACGGATCTTGAATTCAATGCTCAACTGCCCCGCAGATCCATTGGCCATGAAAGCCACGATGGTGGTGGGGCGGGGACGGGCCTGAGCATCCAGAAAAGATTCATGATAGGCCTGCTCCAGGGTGGTGGCCCCCCCAATCCCGGTTCCCCAGAACAGTCCGCAATGCAGACCTTCGTCCCCGGAAAAATCCAGACCCGCCTGGGTCAGTGCTTCACCCGCCGCCAACAGGGCCAATTGAGCCACCCGATCGAGGGTCAAGCGACGCAACTTGGTAAAACGGGATTCCACTGGAATCAGAACCGGCGCGGCCAAGGCAGAGTTCAAAGACTTCGCCCAGGGAACTTCCAGAAAACGGACACCGGAATGCCCCTCTTCCAAGGCCCGGACCAGTACTTCAGCGCCTTCTCCGAAGGGACTGAGGACTCCCACCCCCGTCACGACAACGCGTTGCACGCCTGCAGATTCTGTATTCATGAAAGCGAATCCATCAAGAACCGATTGGAATATGGGTAATCAGTCTGCCTGGTCCAGACTGATGCCCTGTTGAACCACCAAGGTATCCACTTCACGGGCGATGTCTCCCACCGTCTTCAAGGGCACCGGTTCTCCCGTCATTTTCAAATCGAATTTATCTTCCAGCATGAACATGAACTCCACCGTCGCCAGCGAATCCACGCCTAATTCTTCCAATTTGGAATCTGGCTGAACCTGTTCCTGGGTCAGTCCAAACTCCTCCACAAGCATTTTTTGTATGATGGGTAATGAACTCATGTTTTGTTAGCCCGCCAACCGCAACTTAGGGCGCTGTTTCAGGTCATGTCGATCTGATTGTTGCGCTATGAAAGCCAACGATTCCAGGGCTACCCGCTCCTTTTCAAAATCCATGGTAATGATGTGATAACAATTATCAAGAAGAACCTTGCGCACCTGAAGGGAAGAAATCCCCCCCTCGATCTGATCCGCATTCTTCGGACTGGCCAGATCATCCTCGACAGCATGCATTATAAGGGTAGGCGCATGGATTTTGTGTAAGTTTTGACGTACCGACTTCATCAACTTCTCGGTTTCGAAGACCCCCTTGAGGGGAGAACGGGAGGAACCGATGGCAGAAGTTCCTCGTTTTTCCATCTGGGTCGCTACCCATTGACGAATTCGCTCATCCTTCAGGCCATAGGGCGGTCGCTCTGCCAAAGACACAAAATAACGGAACGGCGTGTAATAACCCAGATACTTGAGCCAACGCATGCGCGTCACATTCCAGCCGTCATAACGCAGGGGTGCCGAATACAGGCACAACGCATGCAGATCACTACTGCGCCGGGTTGCCAGGTTCAGAGCCAGATTGGCGCCAATACACAAACCTGCCACACTGACCTGATCATGTTCCCGGCGCAATAAATCGAAATTCGCCTCTACCTGCTCACTCCAGTAGGTCCAGGGTGTCGTGCCACTGGGCACGGCTTCATCAAATACCGAATAGCCTTGAATATTGGGAATATGCACGGTATACCCCCCCACCACACATAACTTGCGGCCAATATACTGGAGTTGCTGGGGCGTTCCGTACAAGCCATGTAACAGCAATACGGCCCCCTTCCCCTTGCCTTCCATGTGTATCGTTTCGATGATCCACCTCCCGAACATTGATGGGAATATCACCCACCAGAAACACCTTTCATCCTACTCTAAAATCCAGGTCCCAACTGTTTCATTACAATACAGAGATGAATCACACATTGAATCTGAAGTGCATGACATCCCCATCCTGCACCCGGTAGTCTTTACCCTCGAGACGCATTTTCCCGGCTTCCCTGGCCCCGGTTTCACCCCGACAGGCAATAAAATCCGGATAGGAAATCACTTCGGCGCGAATGAAACCCCGCTCAAAATCGTTATGAATGACTGCAGCGGCTCGCGGCGCGGTGGTTCCCACCGGAATGGTCCAGGCCCGCACTTCCTTGACGCCCGCCGTAAAATAGGTTTCCAGTCCAAGACAACGGTAGGCCGCCCGAATCAACCGATCCAATCCGGGCTCTTCAATTCCCATATCCGCCAGAAACAAGGTTTTGTCCTCTGGTTCCAAATCCACCATCTGGGCTTCAAGCGCCGCGCATACCGGCACAACCCAGGCGCCCTCGCGCCGGGCACGCTCCTCCACCTGCGCCAGGAGCGGATTATGGGCAAATCCGTCCTCCAGCACATTGGCCACATACAGGAGGGGCTTGGCCGTCATCAGGCACAGAGGTTTCAGGGCTTGCAACTGATCCTCGTCTAATCCCTGGGCCCGTACCGCATGTCCCTGATTCAATCGTGCCTCCACCTGCGTCAGCAACCCCTGTAACTGTATGGCCTCCTTATCCCCGGCACGGGCCATTTTCTGGGTTCGAACCAAAGCCTTTTCCACGGTGGAAAGGTCGGCCAGGGCCAACTCGGTATCGATGGTATCGATATCCTCCAGAGGCGACACCCGTCCCGCCACATGAATCACGTTGGAATCTTCAAAGCACCGCACCACATGGGCAATGGCATCGGTTTCCCGGATATTGGCCAGAAACTGGTTCCCCAAACCTTCCCCCTTCGAGGCCCCCGCCACCAATCCCGCGATATCCACGAACTCGGTGACGGCAGGCACCACCCGTTCAGGACGAACAATGTCTGCCAAGGCCACCAGACGAGGGTCCGGAACCTCCACGACGCCCACATTGGGCTCGATGGTACAAAAGGGGTAATTCTCGGCGGCGATTCCCGCCTTGGTCAGGGCGTTGAACAAGGTCGACTTCCCCACGTTGGGTAATCCAACGATCCCGCATTTCAAACTCATATTCCATACTCCTCAAGGAGGGGGCAGCGGTTTATGCAACTCGTTCATGGCCGGGTGAAATTGCCCCGTCATCACCAAAGGAAGAACAGACAGGCCACGTTCCAGAGCCTGCTCGATGGCAGCCTGCTCCTCTCTCGAGGGACGGTGCAAAACATAGTCCGCCACCGGTTGGCGCTGTCCGGGATGACCGATACCGATGCGCAGACGCCAGAAGTCGGGACGCCCCAACTGAATGATGAGATCCTTCAATCCATTGTGTCCCCCGGACCCTCCGCCTTGTTTCAAGCGGGCCACCCCAGGGGGCAGGTCCAGTTCATCGTGCAGCACCAGAATTTCCGGCACTTCGATCCGATAGAAATTGGCCAGGGCGGCCACCGACCGCCCACTCAAATTCATGAAGGTTTCAGGACACAGCAACCAACTGGAAAAAGGATTTTCAACCTTGGCCATCCGCCCCTGGAAGCGGGATTCGCGGCGCCAATCCAGACGCCATTGCCGGGCCAGGGCTTCGATTCCCCAAACCCCGGCATTATGGCGAGTGTCCTCATAGGCCGCCCCCGGATTTCCCAACCCAACGATCAGACGGATGGGCACCTTCCCTCACCCATTCATGCCGGTTAATAAAGAGACGGCGCTTACTTCTTTGCTCCCTTGGCGGCATCGGCAGGCGCTTTCTGGCTGATGGCGGGAACATCCGCCACCGACACTGCCGGCACCAGATCTTCCTCGGCACGGGCTGCACGGGGTAGAACCGCCGCCACCACCGCAGGGTTTTCGCCTTTATGGAGGGCGGCAAATTCGATGCCAGCCGGCGCTTTCAGATCAGCCAGATGGAAAGGATGAGCCACCGTCAGATCATGCAGATCCACTTCGATGTACTCAGGCAAATCGCCCGGCAAACAAAGAACTTCGATTTCCGTCAGGATATGGCTGATGATGGCCCCGGACTGCTTGACCCCTGGAGAGTTATCGCCGTTGATGAAGTGGAGCGGAACCTTGGTGTGCAACTTGCGATTCACATCCACCCGTTGAAAATCCACATGCAGGATCAGGGATTTGAATGGGTGTCTTTGAACATCGCGCAATAAGGCCGGATGGGACTTCCCGTCCAGATCGAGGGAAATCACGGAAGAATGAAAGGCTTCCTGACGCAACTTGTGAAAAAGTTCGTTATGATCGAACTCGATAACCAGTGCTTCCTGGTTATCCCCGTATAAAATACCGGGTACCCGGCCGGCCCGGCGCAGGCGGCGGCTCGCTCCGGTGCCCTGCGCAGTGCGATGTGTAATCGTAATTTCCATGATTCGTCCTTTAGTGATTGAGTGTTTAAAACCCCCGACCGCGACCAGCCGGAGGGACGTACAAAAATATCATTCCATAAACAGGGAACTGACCGAATCCTCATCGCTGATTCGGCGCATGGTTTCTGCCATGAGTTCTGCGATGCCGATCTGGCGAATTTTTTTGCAGGCGAGAGAAGCGCCCACCAGAGGAATGGTATCTGTCACCACCACTTCATCCAGAGCAGACTCGTCGATCCTCTGGGCGGCACCGCCCGACAAAACCGGGTGGGTAATATAGGCCAGGACCCGCTCCGCCCCATGGGTCTTGAGGGCCTGCGCTCCGGCGCACAGTGTATTGGCCGTATCCACCATGTCATCCAGAATGATGCAGGTCCGCCCCGCCACATCGCCAATTACATTCATGACCTGAGCCACGTTGGGTTTGGGACGACGTTTGTCGATGATGACGAGATCCGCTTCCAGACGTTTGGCCAAGGCCCGGGCACGTACCACTCCGCCCACATCGGGAGAAACCACGGTCAGACCCTGATAACCGGCACGCCAGATATCCCCCAGCAAAAGCGGCGTGGAATACACGTTGTCCACGGGTATATCAAAAAAACCCTGAATCTGATCAGAATGCAAATCCATGGTCAATACCCGATCCACGCCTGCGCCTTGCAGCATGTTCGCCACCACCTTGGCCGAAATGGCCACCCGGGCCGAACGGGGGCGCCGATCCTGACGGGCATAACCAAAATAGGGAATGGCCGCCGTGATCCTGGCTGCGGAGGCACGCTTCAACGCATCACACATCACCATGATTTCCATCAAATGGTCGTTGGTGGGTGCAGAAGTGGACTGGAGAATGAAACAATCCCGTCCCCGCACATTTTCGAGGATTTCCACCATGACCTCTCCATCGCTGAAGCGCCCCACGGTGGCACGCCCCACGGAAATGTTGAGGTAAGCCGCGACTTCGCTTGCGAGTTTGGGATTGGCGGTGCCGGTAAACACCATCAAATCGGTAGAAGACATGAAACTCCTGACAAACGACGGCTAAACTGAATGGATGGCAGGGGAGGTAGGGATCGAACCTACGAATGCCGGAATCAAAATCCGGTGCCTTACCACTTGGCGACTCCCCTGCAGCACTACCCTGTCGTGCACAACGGATGACCTTGTCGTCCGCGTGCCACAAAACCCCGATACTCCGGAGGGAACCTCTTCAACACCTGGTTTGCCTCGTGGCAGGTCAAAAAATCCAGAAAACAGCAACCGCCTGACCCACTCATCCGGGCAACTCCAAATTCCCCCATCCAATCCAGCAAACGCGCCACTTCAGGGTGCATACGCCGGACCACAGGCTCCAGATCGTTGCCGATCTTCCTTCCAGAAAAGTCCCGTATTTTGACGGGTAATGAGTTTCTTGTCAAATCCGGAGAGGAGAACACGGCCTGGGTCGACACGGAAACGCCCGGCACGCCAATGACGTACCAGCGTTCCGGCACCGGCACCGGCGCCAAGGCTTCCCCCACCCCCTCCGCCAATGCACTTTCTCCGCCGATAAAAACCGGCACATCCGCGCCTAATTCAAGCCCCAGACGGGCCAGACGGGCACGTGCCCAATGAATTCCCCAAAGTTGATTCAAAACCAGCAAGGTTGTCGCCGCATCCGAACTACCGCCACCCAACCCGCCGCCAATGGGAATACGCTTGTGCAAACGCAGCCGTGCGCCCAATCTCACGCCGGCCTGTTCCTGCAACAGTCGCGCCGCTTTCAGGGTCAGATCCTGAACTTCGGGGACTCCTGGAATCATTTCCGCCCGCTCGATCCGCCCCGAATCCAGCACTTCACAGTCGAGCGTATCCCCAAAATCCAGAAAAGTGAAGAGCGTCTGCAAGGTGTGGTAGCCGTCCGCACGCCGTCCTGTGACTTTCAGGAAAAGATTGAGTTTGGCAGGCGCGGGTGCCTGCCACCAGGCTCCTTCGCTTTTTCGGCCCCCGTTCATTCCTTCTGTTCCAGCACCCAGTGATCAACCTTGATCCGGATCTGCAAATCCTCCCGCACCAAGCGAATCGTCCCCGGCAACCATTCACCGCCCACGGCACGCCAGTCGGCGTAGGTCATGACCCAACCCTGCTGGGACAGGCGCTGTGGATGATGCTCGGCATCCCGTTCGACCTGGGCGGGCAAACCGGGATCCGCCTGGCCGCGCAACCACCAGGGCAACCCTTGCAGGGGCAGGGCATACCCCAGAACGGTTTGTGTCAACGTTTCAGGATCGCCGGCACGATAGTCACGATGATCCGACAGGATCAAATGGGTTTGCAAGGGGGAACTGTCCACCAGGGCTACGGTGGTACCCAGAGGCGAACGCAACTCCAGGTGCTGTTCCATCCCTCCGCGCAACTGCCATTCCAACTGGCCGCTCTCGCTCCCCGTCGGTTGCCGCACGGCGATGCGCCCTTCCAGTCGCCAACTCTGCACCGTGCCTTGTCCCAGAGTCAAATCCCCTTGGGGACCGGGACTCCACAGAGCGCAACCACTCAAAAGGGAGAGCGCGCACCAAAGAACCGTCCACGTCCCCTTTTTCATGACACTCACGTCAATGCAGGAAGCGATGGACAGTCGCCAGCAATGCTGCATTATCCGGATGATCCTTGAGGGTGCTTTCCCAGATTTGACGGGCATCGGTCTGATCTCCTGAAGCCCAGAGCGCCTCTCCCAGATGGGAAGCAATTTCCGGGTCAGGATCGGCGGCAAAGGCGCGTTTCAGCGTATCCACGGATTCATGGAAATGTCCTTCACGGTATTGCACCCAGCCCAAACTGTCGATGATGAACGGATCGTCGGGAGAAAGGGACAGCGCCTTGCGGATCAGGTCGCCTGCCTCGTCAAGACGTATGTTGCGTTCGGCCATGCTATACCCCAGCGCATTATAGGCATGGGCATAGTCCGGACGCAGGGCAATCACGCGGCGCAAATCTTTTTCCAGAACATCGAACCGATTCAACTTGTCTGCCACGATGGCCCGCTCATACAACAGGTCGGTGGAATCCGGCAGGGTGGCCAGAGCCTGGCTGAGGGTATCGAAAGCGCCTTGATCATCGCCGGCATCGCGCTGAATCTGTTCCTGCGCCAAAGTTCTCTGCTCTAACCGTTCAGAAGAAGGGGCGGGCATACGGCTCAGCATATCCAGAGCTTTCTGGGTCTGCCCCTGCTGCGCCAGGATCAAGGCCACCCGGATCTGGGCCAGGGGATGCTGCTCCCCGGAGGAAATGGCCTCGTACCACTGAATGGCCTGTTCCCAATGGTGCTGTTCCTCTTCGGCCTGTCCCAGATAAAACCGGACCCGGTCAGGATCGCGGTATTCTCCCGCCAGAACCTTTTTGAATTTTTCCTCGGCGGTGGGATAATCCTTCAACTGCATATCCAGTAACCCCACGGCCAGCAATAAATCCGGTTGACCTGGATCGGCCTGCAGCAGGGTTTGGAATTCCCGTTGCCCCCCGGCGTAGTCCTTCTGCTCCACCAGGAAACGCGCGTATTGCAAGCGCACTTCGCGCGCTTCAGGATGCTTGGCAAGAAAGGATTGGTACAGATTCTGTGCCTGGGCAGGATCGCTCTTCTGCAGAAGCTGAGCCTCCAGCGCCACGCCCATCTCCCAGTCGGGACGAAGTTGCAGGGCTTTGCGAATTTCCGTCAGCGCCAGGTCAATTTTTCCGTCCTGGGCCGCCAACGTACTGACCAGATAATGTCCTTCAGGGACGTCCGGATAGGGTTCCGTCAAACGTTGCGCCAATGACAGGGCATGGACATGGTCTGGATGCTGAACCAGAACGACATCCAAACCCAGAAAATCATCACCGGCGCTGCTGCGATCCACGGCAATCAACGGAGCCAGAATGGGCAGGGCATCGATCAGATTGGGCTGGGACAGGATCAGCCCACCCAGGGTTTCACGAGCCGAAGGCGACTTGGGATCTTCTTTCAACCATAACGTCAGGGCAGTCTGAACGGCGGGCAAATCATGGGCGTACAACGCCACCTCCGTAGCCCGACGGGCAACGCGCGGATCCTTGGTGGTGCGGGCCAGATCCAGGTAGGTCTTGGTCGCCAGACCGAGATGACCACGCTGGGCAGCGATTTCCGCCAATAACAACTGGTAAACCCAACGCGCTGTCAATTCCTGAATCGGCAGTGGCCGTGCACGAACGGTTTCAGGAACCGGCGCAGTGGCGATGACCGGTGCTGGGGCCGGAACCGGCCCCACCGCCCCCGGCGTCTCCCCATGGGCCAGGGCGGACACTCCTCCCAACAGGACCAGTGCAAATCCCAACTTCCATTGTTTCACACCCTTGGGTGCCTTGGTTTTCATAATCGGCGGTTCCCCTTCAGGATTTGGCACTCATCAAGCGCTTATATTTTTTTTCCAGTTCTGCCTTGCTTTCCCGATAATCCGGATTCATGGGAATGCAATCCACCGGACACACCTCGCGACACTGAGGCGTATCGTAGTGTCCGACACACTCGGTACACTTGCCCGGATCAATTTCATAAACCTCGGCTCCCTGAGAAATTGCCTCGTTGGGGCATTCCGGTTCACAGACATCACAATTGATACATTCATCGGTAATCATCAACGCCATATACTTGTCCTCGGTTACCCAACTGCTTTCAGTTTATCCAACAACCTTTGATGCACCAGTGGATTGACAAATTCCGACACTTCTCCACCCAGCCCGGCAATTTCACGAATCATCGTGGACGAAATGAACAGATACTGTTCGGCAGGCGTCAAAAACAAGGTTTCGACCTCTGGTTGCAGGCGTCGGTTCATTCCGGCCATTTGAAATTCAAAATCGAAGTCGGAAACGGCGCGCAGCCCCCGGATCAATGCCCGGGCCTGCCTGGAACGCACAAAATCTGCCAGCAAGCCGGAAAAACCCACCACCACCACCCTTTCAAAACGGGCCAGGGAGGCTTGCGCCATTTCCACCCGTTCTTCCAGGGTAAACAAAGGGCGTTTGGGGCGACTGTCTGCCACCGCCACCACCACTTCATCAAATAACCCGCAGGCGCGCCGCACCAGATCCTCATGTCCCAGTGTCATCGGGTCAAAGGTTCCGGCATAAACGGCACGGATAAATGTATGCTGGCCCATGGATCCTCTATCAAAGTACGCGTTCGTCCGACCGCAGGCCGGATCGACTCACTCAGCGCCGTTGAAACAATTGTAACCGAGCCTGCCCCACTTTCGTGCACCGAACCTCGCGCCAGAGGTCCGATTCTGACATACCTCGGGAAGATTCACAGTAAATCCACCCTCCTGGACGCAAATGGGTGGACAATGCAGACCATACCCGACTCATTTCCTCACTGTCAAAGGGCGGGTCCAGAAAAATCAGATCATAAGTCGTCCCACTGGTTTCCAACCACTCATGGGCTTGAACTTGCCGGACGGTCACACCCTCCGCTCCCAAACGTTGGGCATTGGCACGCAGGGCCACGCAGGCCAACCGATCCTGCTCCACCAGCACCACCTGCGCAGCCCCCCGGGAGGCTGCTTCAAAGCCCAGGGCACCGCTGCCCGCGAACAAATCCAGGCAGTGCCATCCCACCAGGGATTGTCCTAGCCAGTTGAACAGGGTTTCCCTGCCTCGAGCGGGGGTTGGACGCAGTCCGGGACGGTCATGAAATGCCAGCCGTCGACCCCGCCACTGCCCCCCGATAATCCGAACTTCTCCTTTCATTTGGGGTAAAATCCTCTTTTGTTTTTCCGTCAGATGGCTATTGTCCAATGTTTGGTCTGTTCAAAAAAGCCCCCCAGGACATTTCTCCCTCCCCGTCACCTTCCTGGTTGGGTCGTCTCAAGGCAGGATTGCGGGGGAGTCGGGATAAATTGCAGCAGGGGCTCTCTGGTTTGTTCGGGCGAAAACTGGACGACCAGTGGTTTGAAACCCTGGAAGAGACCCTGATCCTTGCCGACGTGGGGGTTTCCACCAGCCGGCGCCTGATTCACGCCCTGCAACAAGAAGCGCGGCGGCAGCGCATCGAAGAGGGGAACGCCTTGAAACCTCTGCTCAAGGGTGAACTGATGGCGCTTCTGCGCCCTCTGGAGCGGTCCTTGTCCCCGCCGCCGGCAGAGGGTCCTCAAGTCATTCTGTTCGTGGGAGTCAATGGCGCCGGAAAAACCACCAGCATCGGCAAACTGGCCCAATATTTCCTGAATCAGGATAAAAAGGTGCTGCTGGCCGCCGGAGATACCTTTCGCGCCGCCGCCGTGGCTCAATTGGTGGCCTGGGGTGAACGCCACCATGTGCCCGTCATCACTCAGGAAAAGGGAGACTCGGCGGCGGTCATCTTCGATGCCATCCAGGCTGCGCGCGCGCGGGGCATCGATATCGTCCTGGCGGATACGGCGGGACGGCTACCCACCCAATTACACCTGATGGATGAGATTCGGAAGGTCAAACGGGTGGTGACCAAAGCCGACCCCACCGCCCCCCACGAAATCCTGCTGGTCCTCGATGCCAATACCGGTCAAAATGCCCTGACCCAGGTTAAAGCCTTTGACGATGCCCTTCAATTAACCGGTCTGATCATCACCAAACTGGACGGCACCGCACGGGGGGGGGTTATTGCGGCCATTGCCGGTGAACGGCCCATTCCCGTCTGTTTTCTGGGCGTGGGCGAAGGACCGGAAGATCTGGATATCTTTAGCGCGGATGCCTATGTGGATGCCCTGATCGAATGATGGAATTCAAGGAGATTTTCAAACGTTACCCCGAACACCCCAATCTGTTCGAGAACTTCTCCTTGTCCCTGGGGGCGGGGGAGTGGCTGAATCTGGTGGGTCCCCCGGGCAGTGGCAAATCCACCCTGCTGCGCATGATGTCTGGCCTGGAGAAACCCACCTCGGGCACCCTGACCTTCCATGGACAGGACCTTTATCGACTGAGGGCCTCGGCGCGCAGTCGCTTGCGCCAACGCATGGGATTGATCTTTCCCGACCCCGTTTTTCTGGAAGGGCATTCCCTGCTGGACAATGTCGCCCTCCCTCTGGAAATCCAGGGACTGCCCCAAGCGGAATGCTTGACCCGGGCGCAGAATGCGCTGCAGCGCGTGGGATTGGGAAACCAGTCTTCCCTGCGAGCCCGGCAGTTATCCCAAAATGCCCGTCAACGCTTGATGGTCGCCCGGGCCATCAGCGGGTATCCGGTATTATTACTGGTGGATGACTTTTACCATGGCTGGCCTCAGGAACAACGGCAATCGCTGGAAAATTTGCTGGGCAGTTTCCATCAGGGCGGGGTGACCGTGGTGGTTGCCAGCCTGCCGGGGGGAAACCTGCTTTCGCCCAAGGCGCGTACCCTCACGCTGAGCACGCCTGCCCCCCACCGTATCGAGATCGACACATGAGGATCTGGTTCCATCATCACGCCCGTGCTTTCCGACAGGCCCGGTCTTTTATCCTGGGTCAACCCCTGCGCCATGGGGTATCCATACTTTTTTTGGGCATGCTGATCGCCCTGGCTCTGAGTACCGGATTTTTCTGGCAAAAAATCAACCACTGGGTCCAACACACGCTTCCCGAACCTACTCTGACCCTGTTCATGACCGATCAGGCCAATGAAACCCAGATGCACGCACTTTGGGATTCCCTGGCCGCCAATCCCCAGATCCGCGCCTTTGAATACATCTCCCCCGACCAGGCACTGGATTCCTTGCGTCACTCCCCCGACCTCGCCCCGGCACTTAAGGTTTTGAATCGAAATCCCCTGCCGGGCGCCTTTGTGTTGCATCTGCGCGACCCCAGCCCCTCCCGTTTCAATCAACTGGAGCAGGAATTCTCCCATCGAGAGGGGGTCGCCCAAATCCGCAGTGACCGTCTCTGGGCCGAACGACTGGAAACCGTCAGCACACTGGCCGAATCGATTCTGGGTTTCTGTGCTCTTCTTTTCGCTATTCTCTCCTTTCTCTTCATTGCCCACCAGGCGCATCAACAAGCGTTACGTCAACAGGAGATGCGTTCCCTGCTGAACCTGCTGGGCGCTCCCCCTTCCTACCAGCGTCGCCCCTTCGCCTACTACGGCGCCCTGCTGGGAGCGAGCGCCGGTCTTTTGGCCTGGGCGGGCATCTATTGGGCACTCACGCTGATCACCCCCCTCATCCATGCATTCGGGGCTTTATTCCAAATCACCCTCGACCTCCCTCCCCTGGACCTGCGGGACGGGGGTATGCTCATCCTTCTCTCTACTCTGGGAGGGATTTTTGCATCTTTGCTGGGTCAAGGGAACTCACGAGCCACTTAGCACTCTCACGCAAAGAGTGCTAAAATACCCTTGTCAAGGAGGATATGAGTCCATGGAATTAACCGCTGACCACTATCTGACTCCCACCCATTCGGGAAGTCTGGAAGATTACCTGCAAAGGATTGCACGGGTTCCCTTGCTGAGTGCCGAAGAGGAAACCAGTTTGGCCCGGCGCCTGCGCGATCACCATGATCTGGGCGCAGCACAACGCATGATCCTTTCCCATCTGCGTCTGGTGGCCTCCATTGCCCGCCAGTACAGAGGCTATGGTTTACCCCAGGCGGATTTGATCCAGGAAGGCAATGTGGGTCTCATGAAGGCCGTCCGACGCTTTGATCCCGAGCGCGGGGTTCGTCTGGTTTCCTTTGCCGTACACTGGATCAAGGCGGAAATTCATGAATATATCCTCCGCAACTGGCGTCTGGTTAAAATCGCCACCACCAAGGCACAGCGCAAGTTGTTCTTCGGTTTGCGCAGTCTCAAACCCGGCTTCAGTTCCCTTTCTCCGCAGGAAACCCGCAAAATTGCAGAACAATTGGGAGTTCGCCCGGAAGATGTGAGCGAAATGGAAACTCGCCTGGCAGGTCAGGATATTTCGCTGGACCCCGGACCGGAAGATGACGAACACTGGGTCAGTCCCGTGGCCTATCTGGCCGACGAAGGAGCAGGACCACGGGAAACCCTGGAAGCCAATGAAAATGCTCGAAATAGCCATGAAGGACTGCAGGAGGCCCTGAATCGACTGGACGCCCGCAGTCGCAAGATCATCGAGGACCGCTGGTTGCGGGACGAAGACGCCCCCCCCATCACGCTCCATGATCTGGCCGACGAATGGGGAATTTCAGCCGAGCGGGTGCGTCAAATCGAGGTTCGGGCTTTACAAAAGATTCGCGCCACTTTGCTCCCCACGCCTCAACCGGCCTAACCCGCCCTCCGGCTAGAAACTGCAAAAAACGAGTTCAAAGGGGACAAGGGTGGACACGACGCCAGTGCGCGTGGTTTCGTCCATCTCCAGAAAGCGAATGTTGAGTTGATATTTGTTGGCGCTGATTTCTGGAACACACTGAAATTTTTCTTCGACGCCCACTCTCAACAGGCGCGCATCGGCACCCACCTTTTTCTGTTGATAGAGTCCGTTGCGCGCCTCCAGATGGAAGGACTTGCCGCTTTCCAGCATCAATCGGATGTGCAGTTCCAAGGCGGTCTGTGTGGAAAGCAGGGGGGCGACCCAGGCACTAAAATGGCTTCGACGCACCTCCACCGGCAGGGACAACCAGTAATGATAGGTGGGCATGTCGAAATCACACACCCCTCCGGGAAGGTTGGCCCGTTGCTTGATGGCCATGAGACCTTCATGATTGCGCAGGTATTCTGCAAACTTTCCCTTGGACGCATGCAAACTCTCGATGGCCTCATCGAGGTCCCTCAAGGTCTTGTCCAGCGTGCCCGCATCCACATCCGGGTTGCGTCGCAGAGACGACAATATCCCTCGTTGCCGCTCCAGTCCCTGTAGCAAGTCGGACTTGACGTCGGCACGGGCCGTTGCATCCACAATTTCAAAAAGAGAAAGAAGGGCAGCGTGATGATCCAGTGGATCGTCCCGCTGCAAGAAATGGAAAACATGCCGGAACAGCGTGGTCAGGCGCAAAAATACACGGACCTGCTCACTCAACGGAAAGTCGTAAAGGATCACCGGGGGGCCCCTCGGAGCAATCTTGAGATTCTGACGCAAACAAGGGAGATATGCAAGTCCCCCGCCGATTCAGGAAACATTCAGGGAACGAAGTTGTTCTCCAGCCATGAAGCGGTACTGATGATCGAGTTTTTTTACCACCGTCTCCAGACTTTGCAAGTCTCCGTTGTTGTCGATCACGTCATCCGCCACGCGCAGGCGGGTTTTACGATCGGTCTGGGCGGCCATAATGGCCCGCACCGTCTCCGGCGTCATTTCCGGCCGCTGGGAGGCCCGCCGAACCTGAAGGTCTTCCTCACAATCCACCACCAATACCCGGGAGAGCAGAGGGCGATAGGAACCCACCTCGATCAGCAACGGAACCACCAGCAGGACATAGGGCTGAGTTGCCGCATCCAGTGCCGCATGAACCGCTTCCCGGATCCGTCCATGCATGATGGTTTCCAACTGCTTGCGCGCGGGAGGGTGATTGAATACATGATTGCGCATGGCCGTCCGATCCAGACTGCCATCCTCACTGATGAAAGCTTCTCCGAATTTCTCCCGGATCGCCTGGATGGCAGCGCCCCCCGGGGCGGTCATTTGACGGGAAATGGCATCCGTATCCACCAGTCCGGCCCCATACCGGGCAAATAAACTGGCCACCGTGGATTTTCCAGCCCCTATGCCCCCGGTCACGCCCACAATAAACTTGCTCATGCTCCTCTCCCTTGCAAATTCATCCACAAAATACATTCGGCAGCCAAAACCATAAAGGGACCGAAGGGGAAGGCGATATTTCTTCCCTTGCGCCACCCCAGGCACAGCCCCCCCACCACGCCCAGGGATGCGGCCCCCATCAAGATCAAGGGCAATTGTGCAGCGCCCATCCAGGCCCCAATCACCGCCAGCAACTTGACATCCCCCAGTCCCATGCCTTCCCGCTTCGTCCACCCACGAAAACCCCAATACACCCCGGCCAGCATCAAATACCCCAATACCGCGCCCCAGAGGCCCTGTTCCAGGGAAACTCCCCCTCCTAGCCCGTGAAAAATCAAGCCCGACCACAATAAGGGTTGAGTCAGCCCATCGGGAAGCAATTGGGTTTCCAGGTCAATGAACGCCAGCAACAACAGCCCCCATTGTAACCCGACAAAGGCCCAGCCTTGCAGGTCTGCCCGGCCCAGCCACAGCGTGGTCAGAGCACTGGATGCCACCAAACCAGGGAAAAGATGTGGATGACGGGTCCTGAAATCATGAACCCAGACCGTTTGCTGATTCATCCAGGGAATCCGGGCCTCATCGAGCCCATGGATCCAGCGATTCAGGTGCCCTTGCCCCCAATGGGCCAACCCAAACCCCAACAGGGCAGCCACCAACCCATTCAGAAACGGCATCACTCCCCTGCCTCCTGGGGTGCTGCGGCAGAAGCAGAGTTCGCCTCCGTCACATGTACCCGCGCTACCCGCACCCGACGGTCCTGGGTCTGCACGATTTCCACGGGATAACCCGCCACCTTGAGGGCTGTTCCTGGCTCCGGAATGTCCTCCAGAATTTCCAGGATCAGCCCATTCAGGGTTTTAGGACCGGTGACCGGAAAGAGTGTACCCACTTTCCGGTTGAGATCCCGCAAGGAACAGTCTCCATCCACCAACACCGTGTGTGCGCTCTCGCGGGTAAACAAATCCCGGTGATGGGAGCGCCCGCTGAACTCTCCAACAATTTCTTCCAGAATGTCTTCCACGGTGACCCACCCCAGCAATTCTCCATACTCATCCACCACCAGCCCAACTTTATGCTGGGTTTTCTGGAAGTTCTGAAGTTGGGTCAGTAACGCCGTTCCCTCTGGAATGAAATAGGGTTGGCGCATCACGCTCATCAGACCTTCACGGGTGATTCCTCCTTGCTGGAAGAGATTGAAAATCTTGCGCACATGAACCACGCCCACCACCGCATCCGGTGTCCCCCGATACAACAACTGGAGGGTATGGCGAGCCGTCCCCAACTGCGCCATGATTTCAACCATATCCGCATCGATGTCAACCCCTTCGATGCGCGAGCGGGGCGTCATCACATCCTCCACCGTCATCTGGTTCAATTCCAGCAGATTGAGGATCAAATCCTGATGGTTGCCCGTCAAAAATCCCCCACCCTCCAGCACCAGCAGGCGCAAGTCATCCAGGCCCAACCCCTGTGCCCGGATTTGGGAACGTCGACGCAAGCCCATCAGGAACAGCAATGCCCGCACGAACAGGTTGATGAACCAAATGATCGGGGAAAACACCCATAATAACCCGACCAGAATGAAACTGATGCGCAGCGCAATGGGCTCGGGCCAGGTGGCACCGATGATCTTGGGCGTGATTTCGGAAAACACCAGAATGACCAGCGTCACCAGTAACGTACTGATGGTGAGA
Organism: Ferrovum myxofaciens; assembly: GCF_000735045.1. Taxonomy (GTDB): domain Bacteria; phylum Pseudomonadota; class Gammaproteobacteria; order Burkholderiales; family Ferrovaceae; genus Ferrovum; species Ferrovum myxofaciens. The sequence continues at coordinate 2,652 of NZ_JPOQ01000009.1, read as the reverse complement.
GTCATTCCGCCGCCTCCAACCCAGCGCATTACCAGCACCGTAACAATGGAGGCCGCCGCCGCATTGAGCAAGTTGTTTCCCAGCAACAACATGCTCAGCAAACGTTCCGTTTGTTGCAACAGGGACTGGGCCCGGCGGGCACCCGCACGGTGCGCCGCCAGGTGCTTGAGGCGATAGCGATCCAGCGCGATCATGCTGGTTTCGGCCATGGAGAAAAACCCCGACAGGACCAGCAGCAAAACCAGTCCTGCCAACATCCAGCCCCAGGAGAGCTCATCCACGATGAAGCAGGATCTCCACCACAAACTTGCTGCCCAGATACCCCACCAAAAGCAGGACAAACCCTGCCAGGGTCCAGCGCGCCGCCCGCCGCCCGCGGATCCCCCAAAGTTGGCGGGCCATCAACAGCCCGGCAAAGATGATCCAGGACAGCAGGGAAAAAATCACCTTGTGATTCCATACCAGCGGTTTGTCGAAGAGGGCTTCGGAAAAGAAAATCCCGCTGACCAAGGTCGCCGTCAAGAGGAGGAAACCCACCCAGATCATCTGAAAGAGCAGCGCATCCATGGCCACCAATGAAGGCAGAGCCCCCAGCGGAGTGAAGGGGCGATCATGGTTGTGCAGGCGCTGTTCCATGACGCTCATGAGTACGGCGTGCAGGGCCGCCACGCCAAACAATCCATCGGCCATCAAGGAAACCACCAGATGAATCTTGAAGGTCAGCAAATGGCTGTATTCCACCGGTTTTTCGGCAGGCAGAACGAGGGGAGCCAGCACCAGTCCTGCAACGATCAACATCAGGACAGACTGAAGGACACCCAGACGGCAGCGAAAACTGGCCAGCCAATACATGGCAACGGTTGCCGCACCCACCAGGGACAGTGAATTTCCCAGGGACAAAACCATCTGGTGGGAAGCAAAGAGAACCCGGTGCAATAACGCGGCATGCACCACCAGAGTCAAAAAGAGCAAACCCTGAGCGCGCCACGATGACCGGCAATTGGTGGTTTCCACCGGCACCGGCTGTCGGGAAACGAGATCCCGCAGCCCCAGCAGAAGATAAAGCGCTGCAGTGATAAAATAGAGGGAGGTATTGACCATAGTGTCGATAGTTTACCACTCCCAACCTTTAATGAGGCTTCTCCTTCCATGCTCGATCAACTTACCGAACGTCTGACAGGCGCTCTGAAAACCTTGCGCGGACAGGCGCGTTTGAGCGAATCCAATATTCAGGATGTCCTGCGTGAAGTCCGAATTGCACTGCTGGAAGCCGATGTGGCGCTGCCCGTGGTCAAGGAATTTGTCGATACGGTGCGCCGCGAAGCCCTGGGACAGGCGGTATTGAGCAGTTTGACGCCGGGCCAGGCCTTCATTGGAGTCGTCCATCAAGTACTGACCCGCCTCATGGGGGAACAGAACGAGGGGCTAAATCTCGCTACCCAGCCCCCCGCCGTCATTCTCATGGCGGGTTTGCAGGGTGCGGGTAAAACCACCACTGCGGGAAAACTGGCCAAGTGGCTCAAGGAACAGCAAAAAAAGAAAGTTCTCCTGGTGAGTTGCGATATTTACCGGCCTGCGGCCATCGAACAACTCCAGATTCTGTCTCAATCCATTGAGGTGGATTTCTTCCCTTCTTTCGCTCATCAGGCACCTGAAGAGATTGCGCTCGCAGCCCTGGATCATGCCCGCCATCATTACCATGACGTTCTGATCGTGGATACCGCCGGACGTCTGGCCATCGATGAAGCCATGATGCAGGAAATTCAGCGGCTTCACCAAACCATCCACCCCGTGGAAACACTCTTTGTGGTGGATGCCATGCAAGGACAGGACGCGGTCAATACGGCGCGCGCCTTCGGGGAAGCTCTGCCCCTCACCGGGATCATTCTTACCAAACTGGATGGCGATGCGCGGGGTGGGGCCGCCCTGTCGGTACGCCATGTGACGCAACGTCCCATCAAGTTCATCGGGGTGGGTGAAAAATTGACCGGGCTCGAGGCCTTTCATCCGGAACGAATGGCCTCGCGCATTCTGGGAATGGGCGATGTCCTGAGTCTGATCGAAGAGGCTCAACGCTCCGTAGACAAAACAGAAGCAGAAAAACTGGCCAAGAAACTCAAGAAAGGACAGAGTTTTGACCTGGAGGACTTCAAATCCCAATTGCAACAGATGCGCAAAGCCGGTGGAATTGGAGCCATGATGGACAAATTGCCGGCTCAGTTGAGCCGGGGCCTCGCGCCCGGCACCGCCGCCCCCGATGACCATGCGTTGCGCCGGATCGAAGGGATTATCAACGCCATGACCCCCCTCGAGCGGCGGCGACCCGAGCTCCTCAAGGCATCACGCAAACGACGCATCGCACTGGGCTCCGGAGTGCAGGTACAGGAAGTCAACCGTCTCCTGGCCCAGTTCGAACAAATGCAGAAAATGATGAAAATGCTCTCTCAGGGGGGAATGACCAAAATGATGCGGGGCATGCGCAACCTGATGCCCGGACGTTGACATCCTCCCCGCCCTCAGCCTTGAGGCTGCCGTGCAAGCACGGGAAGGGTAGGGATTCCTGATCTACGAAGACCAGCCGCATATCCCTTGCGAGAGATGTTTCCTGCTTCAACGCGAGAGGTCTGCTGATACGGCTACGCCGTTTCACAT
>NZ_JPOQ01000008.1 GCF_000735045.1 Ferrovum myxofaciens | reverse complement strand
ATCAATTGGCGGCGCTTAAAACTGCACTGCTGTGGCAAATATGCCCAAGTCGTCAACTGCTCGCCTTGAGCACCCAAAAACCTGTCAAGCACTTTTTCAATTATTTTTGCAGGGGCGAGCAGTTACTTTGATTTTACCTGTTGGTAGATGAAAAATGTCGTCACAGAGAGTAATGCAATCAGCAAGGGCTGGATCTGAAGGTGAATCTTGTTTTTCAGCGAGAGGCCATCGAACCATTTGCGAATCAAAAACCATGGGGGTGTGGATTTTACCCACCCGGTTTCCCTGATTGGCATGTTGTACTCCTTTAAAGACGACGCTCACGCTGAACGCACAACAGGATAAACCCGGCAGGTTGTTCCTGTAATGCAACAGATCAAATTTCACCCGGTTTTTTGCGTAATGCAATACATCTCGGTGAGAATTTATGGCGATATCCCTGCTCTCAGTACTATTCGCGGGCCGGATCAATAGTTGCCATGCGTCGGCATAGATCGAGATCGACCCAGCCCGCAGGGGGTAGAGCACCCTGGTACAGGGCATAGGGCTGATGCGGTTCCCCTAGGTCGGACAGTACGGCCCCTGCGCCGGAAAAGTCCTGCCCCTGGGTATATTCGTTGATTGTCACGAGGGTAGTCAGTCCCGCAGCGCAGGCTGAACGCAAACCATTCTCTGAATCCTCGAAGGCCAGAGCCTCCTGTGCCGAGATACCCAGTGCATCCAATGTCCACAGATAAATATCCGGGGCAGGTTTTTTGGCGGAAACGATATCTCCGGCCGCAATGACTTTAAACCAACCGGGGCTTTCCGGTCCCAACGCAGTGGAAAGAAGTGAGGCAACATTCTCCGGCGTGGTGGTGGTGGCAATGGCCAGGGTCAAACCCGCCTGACGGGCCTCGTGGAGCAGTCGTCGGACACCGGGACGCAGGGGGATTGCGCCTTTTTCAAGCAAAGCCAGATAGTGACGGGTTTTGGATTGATGCAACTGAAGGACCAACTCATCAAAATGTATGTCTGAAAGTTGTTCGGGGTGATAGTGGGCAACATAATGGCGAATCCGTTCTTTTCCTCCAGTGACCGCCAACAGTTCTCCATACAAAGGAACCGTCCACTCCCAGTCCAGACCGAATTCCTGGAAAGCCAGATTAAAGGAGGGCCGATGCCCATCCCGTTCTGTATCCGCCAAGGTTCCATCCACATCAAAAATCAGTGTATTCAAACTCATCATTTATTCTCGATCACTTAATGGCACAGAAATTTCTTGAAGAAAAAAACGAAAATGTACTGTATCTGGACTGGTCTCATTTACGCTACGAGCAGGACGAGGGAACCCGAGACAATCAGGGTAATCCCCAACATTCCATGCCAATTCAAGCGTTCGCCCAGAAGCAGAACCCCAAGGAGCAGGGCGAAGACGACGCTCAATTTGTCCAGGGGAGCCACCCCGGAAAGGGGCCCCAATTGTAGGGCACGGTAATAACAGAGCCAGGATAGACCGGTGGCAATGCCCGAGAGGATCAGAAAGGTCCAGGTATGGAGCGAGAGGGTGGAAAAACGTTGCCACTCATGGCGCAAGGAGAGAATCCCGGCCGTGAGCGCCAGAATGATCAGGGTACGGATAAAGGTGGCAAAATTCGAAGGGATACCCGCTACCCCCAACTTTCCGAAGAGGGCGGTCAATCCGGCAAAGAAGGCCGAGCCGAGGGCAAACAGTGCCCAGGCAGGAATGGCTTTCATGGCAGGGTGCCGTATTCCGCTGGCATTGTGACGTACAGGAGGGGAAGGTTGGCTTCCCTGACGATACCCAGTAACTGCTCGGATTGTTCCGTACTGACGATGAATACCACTTCCACGGGCAAGTCATTGGCCAGTTCAAAGAAGTGATCTTCATGCAGAACGCCATGGCGTCCGTATCCTGCAATGGACTTGAAGACGGATCCCCCTTGAATGCCCAGGGAACGGGCTTGCTCCAGCAACCATTCATAGGCAAGGATGTGATGATGGTGGCGGTTTTCATGCAGGTAGAATTTTAGATAGGTGCCCTTCATGGCAAGGAAACTCCAAAGTGGTTGGATCAGGCTTTACCAAAGGACTTGAGCAAGCCATAACTGGCCATGCCAAGCACCGTCATCAACAATGAGCCTCCGAGGTGCACGACAATGTGAGTCAAGGCCCAGAGGTATTGGGTGCGAGAAAACAGGGTCACGGATTCAGCAGAAAAAGTCGAGAAAGTGGTCAACCCACCCATGAATCCCGTGATGATGAATAGTCGGGCCTCGGGGGGGAGGCCCGCATGATCAGTAAAATAGGCAACCGCCAATCCCACCAGATACCCGCCTATCAGATTGGCTGCCAGGGTTCCCAAGGGCATGGTCGGGATCAAGGGATTGAGCAGAATACCCAACCACCAGCGCAACCAAGCGCCCAGGGCAGCACCCACGCCTACCGCAAGAAATCCGTAACCTCCCATCTTTACTTTTGCCCGCCCTTCAGGTTTTTATCACGGTTATATCCTACCACAGGATAGAGATAGGGAAGTTCGGGTGCTTATTCCGGGTTTCTGGAAGGAGAAAGATGGGGCCGAAGGTATTTTCCGGTCATGCTGTGTGGATTCTGCGCCACCATTTCCGGGGTGCCCTGAGCAACGATTTTCCCGCCTCCATTCCCTCCCTCGGGGCCCATATCGATGATCCAGTCGGCAGTTTTGATGACGTCCAGATTATGTTCGATGACAATGACCGTATTGCCCTGGTCGCGCAGGCGATGGAGAACTTTGAGGAGGAGTTCGATGTCGTGAAAGTGCAGTCCGGTGGTGGGTTCGTCCAGAATGTAGAGCGTGCGCCCTGTATCCCGCTTGGACAGTTCAAGAGACAGTTTGACACGTTGAGCTTCGCCGCCGGAAAGAGTGGTTGCGGCCTGGCCCAGAGTGATGTAACCCAATCCCACATCCAGAAGAGTCTTTAATTTGCGCGCCAGGACAGGAACGGCGTTAAAGAATTCATGGGCCTTTTCCACGGTCAGTCCCAATATCTGGTGAATATTCAGTCCCCGATAGTGGATGTCGAGGGTTTCGCGGTTATAACGTTTGCCATGGCAGATATCACAGGGCACGAAAATATCGGGCAGAAAATGCATTTCCACCTTGATCAACCCATCCCCCTGACAGGCTTCGCACCGTCCTCCCTTGACGTTGAAAGAAAATCTTCCCGGTCCATAGCCCCGTTCCCGGGCTTGAGGCAATTCGGCAAATAATTCGCGGATGGGCGTAAATAGTCCGGTATAAGTGGCAGGATTGGAGCGAGGAGTGCGACCGATGGGGCTTTGATCTACGTTGATGACCTTGTCAAAAAAATCGAGTCCGATGATTTCATCATGGGGCGCCGGGTCCTGAGCGCTGCCATAGAAGTGACGGGCCGCTGCGGCCTGCAGGGTATCGTTGATGAGCGTGGATTTGCCCGACCCTGAGACCCCGGTAATGCAGATCAGCAGACCGATGGGCAGATGCACGGTCACCTCTTGCAGATTATTTCCCCGGGCGCCGCATAGGGTCAATTGACGCGCTGGGTCAGGGGTATGGCGCTGAGCCGGTATGGGGATGGTGCGTTGTCCAGAAAGATACTGACCCGTCAAGGAATCCGGATGCTTGAGGATATCCGCAGGAGGACCGGCAACAATAACGTATCCGCCATATTCCCCCGCTCCGGGTCCCATGTCCACTACAAAATCCGCACTACGGATGGCATCTTCGTCGTGCTCTACTACCAGAACAGAATTCCCGAGATCCCGCAGTCGCTGCAAGGTTTCCAGAAGGCGCTGGTTATCCCGTTGATGCAGTCCGATGGAGGGTTCATCCAGGACATACATGACGCCCGTCAGTCCGGATCCGATCTGGGAGGCCAGACGGATCCGCTGAGCCTCACCCCCGGACAGGGTGTCGGCAGATCGGTCGAGTTGCAGATACTCCAGGCCGACATTGTTGAGAAACTGGAGGCGTGCAATGATTTCCTTGAGAATTTTTTCAGCGATGGCCTGTTTTTGCCCAGTCAGTTGCATGTCTTGGAATACGGCTTCAGCCTGTTTGAGGGGCAGGGCACTGAGCGTTTGCAGAGTATGTCCGGCGACCCGTACAAAACGGGCTTCACGCCGTAGACGCGCTCCCTGGCACTGAGGACATGGTTTTTGAGCGCGCAGACGCGCCAGTTCTTCGCGTACCAAGGTGGAGTCGGTTTCCCGGTAGCGCCGTTCGAGACTGGGAATGATGCCTTCGAAGGGGGAGGCACGTTGGGTTTGAACACCGCGCACGCCCAAGGAATGGAAGGTGATTTTCTCTTTGCCTGAGCCATACAGGAGCATTTCCTGAAGGGTGGGACTCAGGGTTTCATAAGCCTGTTCGAGGTCGAAATCGTAGTGGGCAGCCAGATCGCAAAGCATCTGAAAGTAGAATTGATTGCGCCGGTCCCATCCCTTGATGGCTCCTGCGGCCAGGCTCAGGGCGGGAAAGGCGACGACCCGTTTGGGATCAAAAAAACTCACCGAACCCAATCCATCGCAATGGGGGCAAGCACCCATGGGATTGTTGAAGGAAAACAGTCGGGGTTCCAGTTCCGCCAGTCCGGCATTACAGACGGGACAGGCAAAACGAGAGGAAAAGGTGAGGGTGGCCGCACTGTCCATGTCCACCACCAGGGCCCGACCATCAGCATGACGCAGGGCTGTTTCAAAGGATTCGGCCAGGCGTTGACGTGCATCCGGGCGGACCTTGAGACGGTCTACGACAATGTCCAGACTGTGCTTGCGGTTTTTGTCGAGGGTAGGAAGCGCATCGATATCTAGAATTTCACCGTCCACACGCAGGCGTACAAATCCCTGAGCGCGCAGTTCATCGATGAGTTCTGTCTGCTGTCCCTTGCGTTCGGTCACCAGAGGCGCGAGGATCATGATTTTGGCGTCCAGGGGAAGCGCCAGTACGGCATCCACCATCTGGGATACGGTCTGGGCGGCCAGGGGTAAATCATGGTCGGGGCAATGAGGTTCGCCTACTCGAGCGAAGAGCAAACGTAAATAATCATGGATTTCGGTTACCGTTCCCACCGTGGAACGTGGGTTATGGCTGGTGGCCTTCTGTTCGATGGCAATGGCTGGTGAAAGCCCTTCGATCAGGTCCACATCGGGTTTTTCCATCATCTGCAGAAACTGGCGCGCATAGGCCGAGAGGGACTCGACATAGCGGCGCTGGCCTTCTGCATAGAGCGTGTCGAAAGCCAGCGACGATTTGCCGGAGCCCGAAAGACCCGTGATGACCACCAACTGATGCTTGGGCAGGTCGAGGTCGATGTTCTTGAGGTTGTGGGTGCGAGCACCCCGGATACGTAGCAGGTCTTGTGTCACAGTGGGCAGGTTCGATGATGAAAGGAAAGGAGGTGCACCCCTTGGGGGCACGGAGCAAGGAGAATCAGTGAGTCAGTACGCGAAATGCTAATATACGCGAAGTTTTCCTTTTTTTCAGATAACCTGCCATGAGAAAGAAATCTAGTATGACGCCTATGGAAAGGCGAGCCAGTCTGAGTTTGGCCAGTATTTACGGCCTTCGGATGTTGGGCATGTTCATTATTCTGCCGGTTTTTGCGCTGTATGCCGTTCAGTTACCGGGGGGGGCGAATAAAACCCTGGTGGGGTTGGCTCTGGGTATCTATGGATTGACGCAGGCTGTGCTTCAGATCCCGTTGGGCTGGTTATCTGACCGGATCGGACGTAAGCCGGTGATTATGGGAGGATTATTGGTGTTTGCGTTGGGTAGTTTCGTGGCGGCCAGTGCCCATACCCTAGAGGGCATCACCGTGGGACGGGCCATTCAGGGGGCGGGTGCCATTGCGGCAGCCTTGATCGCTTTGACGGCAGATTTGACGAGCCCGGAAAACCGTACGACGGCCATGGCCATGATCGGGGTGACCATCGGACTTGCCTTCACGGCCTCCATGGCGCTTTCGCCCATGCTCTATCCATTGATAGGAGTTCCGGGGTTGTTTGTTTTGACTGGGGTGCTGGCCCTTACAGCCATTGCGGTGACTCGATGGATCGTACCCAATCCGCCGAACCTGGTGGCGATGGATCGGGTCTCCTTTGGAGCCGTATTGTCGAATATGGAATTGTTGCGTTTGAATCTGGGTATTTTTGTCCTCCATGCTTCCCTGATGGCGACCTTTATAGTGGTGCCTGCGGCTTTGGTGAAGGGGGGGTTGGCTCAGGCGGATCATTGGAAATTCTACATGCCGGTCATGATTGCCTCCTTCATCCTGATGGTTCCCCCCGTGGCCTTTGCCCATGGTAAGTGGCGCAAGCAGGTGTTTCTGGGGGGGGTCGTGGTGGTTCTGCTGTCCCATTTTCTGATGCATTTTGCGCTGGGACAAGTGTGGGGTACGGCGATTGCTCTGACCGTCTTTTTTACCGGATTTAATGTGCTGGAGGCCAGTTTGCCCTCGCTGGTAACGCTGGTGGCTCCTCCCAATGCAAAGGGCACGGCCACTGGGGTCTACAGTACGATTCAGTTTCTTGGCACTTTTAGTGGTGCAACCTTGGCCGGTATGCTGACTCAGCATTTTGGCTCGGAAGTGGTTCCCTTCTTTACGGCAGGCCTCACCTTTCTCTGGCTGGTGGTGGCTTGGCCCATGAACGTTAACAAGCCAGTGGTACCCTGAACGGAGGAGTTTTTGATGGCATCGGTCAATAAAGTGATTTTGGTAGGAAATTTGGGGCGCGATCCAGAGGTTCGTTACATGCCCGATGGCAGCGCCATTGCCAACATCAGTGTGGCTACGACGGATACCTGGAAAGATAAAGCCGGTACCAAGCAGGAAAAGACCGAGTGGCATCGCGTGTCTTTCTTCGGAAAAACGGCTGAAATTGTGGCTCAATACCTGAAGAAAGGCAGTCAGGTTTATCTGGAAGGGCGGATTCAGACGCGTAAATGGCAGGACAAGGAAACCGGGCAGGACCGCTTTTCCACGGAAATCGTGGGCGACCGCATGCAAATGTTGGGCGGACGCGCGGGTGCCGGGGGTGATGTGGACTTCCCATCGCAGGATTCCGGCGGTGAGGGAGGCTTTGGAGGGCAGGGCTCTGCTTCAGGAAAGCCCGGAGGGAAAGGAGGCACGAATGTCGGCGGGTTTGATAACTTCCCGGATGACGTTCCTTTCTAGGGACTGTGGCACCCATGGCTCAAGGTTGGAGGGATCATTAAAGCACGGGCAGCCTTCAGCGCATCTTCGAAGGCAGGGCGGCGATAATCCCAGACCGGATCTTCGGGCGGGGGGTGCAGCACCATGGTGGCGTTGGCCTCAAACAGCAGAACCTTTCCCTCGGGGTCGAGGGTGAAGTCCATACCCGCATAGTCCAGTCCCAGACGGGCTTGAAGGGTTTCCAGGGCGCCGACTGCTGTGCTGTCCAGGAAAGTTCGGTAATCTGCCAGAAAGGCCTGCTCTTCTTCCCTGAAGTCCGGGCGGGTACTCATTTCTGCGCTGAAGTAGTGCACTTTCCAGTGCGAAGAGAGGGCCAGATGGATGGGGTACAGGTTTCCACCCAGGGTCATGACTCTGAATTTTCGGTAAAGCCCATCCTGTCCCCGGCTGGGCAGGCATTCCAGTGCCAACAGAGTGGTACCGGGCAAGCGTTCCAGCAGGGCAGGCAGGTCGTCGGCGCATTGGACTCGTTCGAAATACTGGCCGCCATGAAAACCTGGCGCTCTCAGCAGGAGGGGGAAGGCATAACTGCGAGCCGCCAGCCAGTGTTCCAGAAGACCCGCGATTTCCTGAGGGGAAGCATGAGCCGGGCGTTGGAAACATTCCGTGCGGGCACTGCTCAGATGAGGGATTCCTGCGCATAACTGACCCAGTGCGGTCCGTGCAGTGGCGCGAACCCGTTGCGGATCGTTGCGTGCCGGGATCTGCGGCGCACGCAGTTGCCAACGTGGGAGGACACGGGTCAAAGCCTCCGGACAGCGATCGGCATCGCCCACGGCATTGAAGAGGAGATCGTGGGGAGGGAGAGACTCATTTTCCGGAAAAAATTCCAGGGCCAGGATTCGGGTATGGTGGCGCTGGCGGTCCAACAACGGTTGCCAGGGAATATTGCCATCGGCGGCAGAGGCCAGGATCAGCACCGTGGGCAACGTATTTCCCCGCCCCTGCAGAAAAATTTCCGGTTTTTGAGCATAGCCCAACTGGCGATGTGTGGTCGCTTTGTTTTCCTGTCCCAAGCGACTGGCGCCGGTGGCCAGGCCTCTATGGGCTTCAAGGGATTGTGGGTTTTCCGATAAAACCTGTTCGAACAATTGGGCGGCTTTTTCATTTTCCTGTTGGTTCAGGGCCACTTGAGCCAGATTGAGCAAAGCACCGGAATGCAGGGGATCGATGGCCAGTGCGGCAGTGAAGGCCGTCTTTGCCGCTTCGAGATGGTCGGTTTCCACCAGGCCCGTGCCCAGATTGACCCAGGCTCCGAGGTGATGGGAGTCGAGGGCTAGAACGGCCAGATACTGAACGCGGGCCAGGAGAAGTGATTCCCGAGTTCCCGGTCGGGCCAGAAAATTAGCCCAGTTGAAGCGCAAGTCCGGGCTGTTGGGTGCCAGTTGAATCGCCGCTTCGTGGTGCTGGCGTGCTTCGTTTTCCTGCCCTAAGCGTTCCTCGGCCAATGCCAGGTTGGCCAGTACCAGAGGATGAGGGTGCTGCGTCTCCAGGGTACGGAGAGCCTGATGGGCAAGAGGCCACAGGCCCGACTGGAGGAAGTCGAGCGCAGCGCGAAACTGAACCTCTTCCTCTTCCGTCAGGGGGAGCATTTAGCGCACTTTGATATGCAGTTCCCGCAATTGCTGCTCAGACACCCCGCTGGGTGCCTGAGTCAGCAGACATTGGGCACGTTGGGTCTTGGGGAAGGCGATGACATCACGGATCTGTTCTGCGCCCGTCATCATGGCCACCAGACGGTCGAAGCCGAAGGCGATTCCGCCATGGGGCGGGGCACCGTACTGGAGAGCATCGAGGAGGAAGCCAAATTTGGCCTGGGCTTCTTCAGGGCCAATATTGAGGGCGCTGAAGACTTTGGACTGGATATCGGCGCGGTGAATCCGTACCGACCCTCCGCCGATTTCCCATCCGTTGAGTACCATGTCATAGGCCTGAGCCAAGGCCTGAGAAGGGTCATTGTCGAGAAAGGCTTCGTGACCCTCCCGGGGGGCTGTGAAGGGGTGATGCAAGGCAACCCAGCGTTGACTGTCATCGTCAAATTCAAACATGGGGAAGTCTACGACCCACAGAGGCTTCCAGCCGCCCGTGGAGAACCCGCGTTCATGTCCCAATTTGACGCGCAGGGCACCCAGCGCATCGTTCACCACCTTGGCGCGGTCGGCTCCAAAGAAGATCAGGTCATCATTTTCCGCGCCCGTGCGTTCCAGGATCAGGCGCAGGGTGGCTTCATTCAGAAACTTGACGATCGGAGATTGCAGGCCCTGATCGTTGGGTTGGGTGCAGTCATTGACTTTGATGTAGGCCAGCCCCTTTGCCCCATAAATCTTGACAAAGGTGGTGTAGTCATCGATTTCCTTGCGTGTCAGGGAACCGCCTCCGGGAATGCGCAAGGCAGCGACCCGTCCATCCTTAAGATCGGCAGCAGCGCGGAATACCTTGAAATCCACCTGTTTCATGGCATCGGTCAACTCGGTGAATTCGAGAGGGATGCGCAGGTCAGGTTTGTCCGAGCCATAACGGTGCATGGCTTCGGCCCAGGTCAGACGAGGAAAGGGGGTGCCCAGATCCGCTTGGATGTTGGTTTGAAAAAGGTGACGCGCCAATCCTTCCATCATCTCCATGATTTCAGGTGCGGAAAGGAAGGAAGTTTCGATATCGATCTGGGTGAATTCCGGTTGACGATCAGCCCGCAGATCTTCATCACGAAAACATTTGGTAATCTGATAATAACGGTCGAAACCGGATACCATCAGCAGTTGTTTGAACAGTTGGGGTGATTGGGGCAAGGCATAGAATTCGCCATGATGAACGCGACTCGGTACCAGATAATCGCGCGCGCCTTCCGGGGTGGACTTGGTCAGCATGGGGGTTTCGATGTCGATGAATCCCAGATCGTCCAGATAACGGCGCACAGCCATGGCGACCCGATAGCGCAACTGGAAATTCTGTTGCATTACCGGGCGGCGCAGGTCAAGGTAGCGGTATTCGAGGCGCACCTGTTCGGACAGGTGGTCATCATCCAGCATGAAGGGGGGGGTGAGCGAGGGATTCAGGACCTCCAGTTGGTGGGCCACGACCTCGATTTCTCCACTCTTCAAATGCTCATTGCGGGTGCCTTCCGGACGCAGTCGGACCTGCCCGGATACCTTCAGGACAAATTCGTTACGGATGCCTTCTGCGCTGGCGAAGGTGGCGGCATCCTCCGGGTTGGCAACGATCTGAACCAGCCCCGCGCGGTCCCGCAGATCGATGAAGATGACCCCTCCATGATCACGGCGGCGGTGGGCCCAGCCAAACAGGGTGACGGTGTGATCCAGATAACGGCGGTCAATCAGACCGCAATAGTCAGTACGCATGAACAGAGGGTCTCAAGTGATGGAACAGGACAAACGACAGCATTATATCTTCTTCGGAGGGTGCTTTTGACGGGGTTCCACGACTCCCATGGAAATGATATGTTTGAGCGCATCGTCCACTGAAATATCCAACTCGATGACTTCCCGACAAGGGACCATGAGAAAGAAGCCGGAAGTTGGATTGGGTGTGGTGGGTACATACACGTTCAGGTGCGGTTCGCCCAGATGAGTTGCTACCAGTCCCTGCGGAATCCCGGTTTGAAAGGCCAGGGTCCAACAGTCGGCATGGGGGTAGCGGATGAGCAAGACTTGGCGAAAAGCTTGTCCGGAACTGGAAAAAAGGGTGTCGCTGACCTGTTTGACGCTGCTGTAGATACTATTGACGACGGGGATTTTATCGAGCAGACGTTCAACCAGTGTCAACAGGCGCTGTCCAAGGAAATTAGCCGCCACGGCACCTGTCAGGAGCACGATACACAGGGTGAGAAGCACGCCCAACCCAGGAATGTCCATGCCAAACAAGGCCTCGGGACGCAAGTTCGGAGGCAGCAGGAAGAGGGTCTGATCAAGGGTGGTAACGATGACTCGCAAAACCCACAGGGTAATGACCACCGGGATCAGGACCACGATCCCGGTAATGAAATAGCGCTTCATCCGCAAGCCGGGCAGGGGCCGTTGGCACAGGGCGGCGGGGCAGTTTCGGTGCTGGGCGCCGAACTTTCTGCAGCACTGCTTCCCTTGAAATCCGTGGCATACCAGCCACTCCCCTTCAGCTGAAAACCAGCCGCCGTCAACTTTTTGGACAGAGTGGCCTGACCACAGGCAGGGCATTGGGAGGGGGCAGGATCGGAAATTTTTTGCAGAACTTCGATTTCCTTGCCACAATTCGTGCAACGATAATCGTAAAGGGGCATGATGGTATCTCCTTGAAATTCGGGGAATGAACGAAGGGGGTGAAGGTCGTTAGAGAACCGAGCCTCGACCTGCCGTTTCTTCCGTAGTATTCAGAAACAATTATTGGCGATAATAGCATAGGAAGACGGTCACCTGAGTTCGTTACTTCAGTGTTGGGGTGAATGCAAGGAAAATCAAGAGAAACGGGAACCTAACCCGAGTCAGGGGTTCTACGGATGATGAGTTCTGTGGCACAGGATTCCTGAAAATAACAGACGAGGAGACAGGCAGAATGCGCAAATCGATGGTGAAATGGGGTGGTGCGTGGCTGGGATTGTGGGCGTTGCAAGGAGCCCTGGCCTCCAGTCTTCCACCTGGCGTGACGGAAGTAACCCGCGTGGAAGGGGTGACGGAATACCGTCTGGCCAATGGGTTGCAAGTCTTGCTGGCACCCGACGACAGCAAGCCGACTGCGACGGTCAACGTGACCTATCGGGTGGGTTCGCGCATGGAAAGTTATGGTGAAACCGGCATGGCGCATCTGCTGGAGCACCTCATGTTCAAGGGTACCCCCAAGCACCCCGATATCATGAGTGGTCTGACCAGTCACGGAATGCGTCCCAACGGAACTACCTGGTTTGATCGGACCAACTACTTCGAATCCTTTCCTGCCTCGGAAAACAATCTGGACTGGGCGCTCAAAATGGAAGCCGACCGCATGGTGCATTCCAACGTGGCACGCAAGGATCTCGACAGCGAAATGACAGTGGTCCGGAACGAGATGGAGCGAGGTGAGAATGACCCGGGCGATGTCTTGATGGACAAGATCATGGCAGCGGCTTATCAGTGGCATAACTACGGGAAGTCCACCATCGGTGCGCGAAGCGACGTGGAAAACGTCAATATCGCTCATCTTCAGGCTTTTTATCACAAATATTACCAGCCGGATAATGCCACTCTGGTTGTGGCCGGGCGCTTTGATACAACCCGTACCCTCAAGGAGATCCAGCAAACTTTTGGACAGATTGCGCGCCCCAAGCGCGTGCTGGAGCCGACCTATACGCTCGATCCTGCGCAGGATGGCGAGCGGCAGGTGATCCTGCGGCGGGTGGGCGATGTGCAATATGTGGAAGCGGTCTATCACGCAGTGGCGGCGGCCAGTCCCGACAGTCCGGCTTTCGAGGTGTTGGCCCAGGTGCTGGGGGATACGCCCACGGGACGACTGCACAAATCCTTGGTGGAAACCGGGTTGGCGACGAGTATCGGCGCGGACTATTTCAATCTGGCAGAACCCGGAGTCCTGTTCCTGCAGGCTGAAGTGCGTAAGGATCAGAAGTTGGATGACGTGCGCGATGCTTTCTTGGCGACCGTGGAGAAAATCAAGGAACAACCCATCACGGCTCAGGAGGTGGAACGGGCCGAAGCCAACCTGCGCAACAGTATCGATACCACCTTCAATGATCCTGAAAGGTTCGGCATTGCCTTGTCCACGGCCATTGCCAATGGGGACTGGCGACTCTTCTTCCTGACCCGTGACCGCCTGGCCAAGGTGACTCCGGCGGATGTGCAACGGGTGGCCATAGCCTATCTCATTCCCAGCAATCGTACGCTCGGGTTGTTCATTCCGACTGCCAATCCCCTGCGTGCCCCTGCGCCTCAACGAGTGGATGCCGAAGCCCAGTTGCAAGGTTACCATGGCAGTCCTGATTACCAGGCGGGAGAGGCTTTTGACGTGTCTCCGGCCAATATTCAGAAACGAACCCAATGGGTGACGATGCCCGATGGATTGAAGGTGGCCTTGCTGTCCAAAAAAACCCGCGGCAACACGGTCCATGCCCGGCTGAGTTTGCATTTTGGGACGGCAGATTCGTTACTGGGCAAGGAGCAGGTGGGGGATTTTGTGGCGGGTTTGATGGATCGGGGGGCGGATGGCATGAGTCGTTCCGAAATCCAGGATAAATTCACGGCGCTCAAGGCGCAGGTGGCTTTTTCCGGATCAGCCACGGGCCTGACGGTGATGATCCAGACGGTCAAGGAGAACCTGCCCGCCACCCTAGATCTGGTGACACGCATTTTGCGCAACCCCACCTTTCCCGAGAGTGAATTCAAGCAATGGCGCGAGGCCAGTCTGGCGGATGTGGAAGAAAGCCGAAGCGATCCTCAGGCCATGGCTTCCAATTTGCTGCACCGTTATTTCAATCGTCATCCACGGGGGGATCTGCGCTATACCTCCACGTTTGACGAAACCGCAGAAGACATCAAGGCAGTCACGCAGGATCAGATCGTTCAGTTTTATCGGCGCTTCTATGGGGCATCCCATGGGGAACTGGCCGTGGTGGGGGATTTCAGCCCAGTGCCCGTGCGTGCTGCGCTCGAGCAGGGGTTGGGTCAGTGGGCAAATGCAGAACCCTATGCCGTCGTGTTGGATGATTATCAGGCGTTTCCCGGGAAAACCCTGCAGCAGGACGTGACGGACAAGGCCAATGCCGTTTTTCTGGCATGGCAACCCTTGCCGATCAAGGATGATGACCCCCAAGCGCAGGCCCTGACTCTGGGTAACTATGTGCTGGGCGAAGGATTCCTGAATTCCCGTCTGGCGACCCGTATCCGCCAGAAGGAAGGATTGAGTTATGGAGTGGGCTCTTTCCTGCGCCTCAACGATCAGGTACCCAATAGTGCCTTCGGCGCTTACGCCATTTATGCACCGCAAAACCGGGCGCGTCTGGTCAAGGCGTTTGACGAAGTGATTGCCCAGGTGCTGGGGCAGGGACTGACCCCGGCAGAAATAGAGGCAGGCAAAGCGGCCCTGATGCAGTCACGGAAATTGGCGCGAGCGCAGGATGGTTCTCTGGCTGCCCAACTTGATAAACTGATGTTTGACCAGCGCGATGCAACTTTTCTGGCGCAACAGGATGATCAGGTCATGGCGGCCGATTCCTCCAGTGTCAATGAAGCGCTCAAGAAGTATCTGGACCCCGCTCGCTTTGTGACGGTCTATGTTGGAGATTTTTCGGCAAAAAAACCGTGACCCATAAAATCCCTGAATCCGTGCTGGTGGTGGTCTATACGCCAGCCGGGTATGTTCTGTTGATCGAACGGGCGGATGCCCCAGGGTATTGGCAGTCGGTAACGGGCAGTCGCAATACTCTGGAAGAGTCGTTGTGGGAGACGGCGCGGCGTGAAGTGGCAGAGGAAACAGGGCTTTGTGCAACCCCAGATACCTTGAAAGACTGGAAGGAAGCACGGGTTTACGAAATCTACCCCCGTTGGCGGCACCGCTATGCTCCAGGAGTGATTCAGAATACCGAACACCGTTTCGGTCTGGTGGTGCCGGAACCGCTATCTGTGACACTGTGTCCCCGTGAACATGTCCGGCAGGTTTGGTTACCCTGGCAGGAAGCGGCCTTGCAATGTTTCTCCTGGACCAATCAGGAAGCATTGCGGGATCTTCCTCAGCACATGCCTGCGCCTGTGAGCGTCGAATAAAGGGCCGGTTCCACCGAAGGTTTGGTAAAGGCATTGACAGAGTGCTTTTGGCGCAATATAATCGGCAGTTCTTTTCATGAAATAGTGAACGCTGTTATGAAAACCTTTTCCGCTAAAGCGCATGAAGTCCAGCGCGACTGGTTTGTGGTAGATGCCACAGACCTGATCCTTGGACGGTTGGCCAGCCAGATTGCCCTGCGTCTGCGTGGCAAGCACAAAGCCATTTATACTCCCCATGTAGACACGGGTGATTTTATCGTCGTGGTCAATGTGGAGAAGATTCGCGTGACCGGCAACAAGGGCGAAGATAAAAAGTATTATCGCCATACGGGCTACCCCGGCGGGATCTACGAAACCAATTTCAACAAGTTGCAGGCGCGTCATCCTGCACGGGTTCTGGAAAAGGCGGTCAAGGGCATGCTTCCCAAGGGTCCCTTGGGCTATGCCATGATCAAGAAAATGAAAGTTTACGCTGGCGCAGAGCATCCCCATGCCGCCCAGCAACCAAAAACCCTGAGCATTTGAGGTCCTGATCATGATTGGTGATTATTACTACGGAACCGGACGACGCAAGAGCGCAGTGGCCCGGGTATTCATGAAATCCGGCTCCGGTCGCTTTGAAATCAACGGCAAAACGCTGGATGAATATTTTTCCCGCGAAACGGGCCGCATGGTGGTCCGTCAGCCTCTGACCCTGACCAACTATCTGGATGGGTTTGATATTCGCATCAACGTGATAGGCGGCGGTGAGTCTGGCCAGGCGGGTGCTGCTCGTCATGGGATTACCCGTGCCCTGATCGATTTCAACCCCGATCTCAAAACCGTCCTCAAGCAAGCAGGTCTGGTGACTCGTGATGCCCGTGAAGTGGAACGAAAGAAGGTCGGTTTGCACAAGGCACGGCGCCGCAAACAATTCAGCAAACGCTAAGGTCTCAGGACCCCACAAAAAAACCGGTGCCCCTCGTCGCACCGGTTTTTTTTCGTGGGGCGTAAGGGGGCTATAATCATCCGGACAAGCCAGGAGAAAATAATGATCAAAGTGGGCATCGTTGGCGGCACGGGGTATACCGGGGTCGAGTTGCTGCGTCTGGTAGCACAGCATCCGGAAATGAAGTTGAGCGTTATTACGTCGCGCAAGGAAGCGGGACAGAAGGTGGCGGATCTGTTTCCCAGCCTGCGTGGTCATGTGGATATGGCTTTTTCTGATCCGGCGCGGGTGACGACCCTGATCGACTGCGAATTGGTGTTCTTTGCCACTCCCAATGGGGTGGCTATGGAACAGGTGCGCGAACTGCTGGAAGCAGGTGTGCGGGTCATCGATTTGGCAGCGGATTTTCGCCTTAAAGATGTGGCAGAGTGGGAGTCCTGGTATGCCCAGACCCATGCTTGTCCGGATCTGCTGGAGGGAGCCGTGTATGGATTGCCGGAAGTCAATCGGGATTCCATTCGCAGTGCCAATCTGGTAGCCAATCCGGGGTGCTACCCGACGGCGGTGCAGCTGGGATTTTTGCCTCTGGTGGAAACTGGGGTAGTGGACCTGAATTACCTGGTTGCCGATGTCAAATCAGGGGCGTCCGGGGCTGGGCGCAAAGCTGAAGTCCCGCTCTTGCTGGCTGAGGTCGGAGATAATTTCAAGGCCTATGGGGTACCGGGGCACCGTCATCTACCTGAAATTCGTCAGGGATTGAGGCTGGGGGCAGGACGTGAGGTGGGGTTGACCTTCGTTCCTCATTTGCTTCCGATGATCCGTGGCATTCACGCTACCCTCTATGCCCGCTTGACCCGGCGGGATGTGGATCTGCAAGCGCTGTTTGAAGCGCGCTATGCCAATGAACCCTTCGTCGATATCCTGCCGCCGGGCAGTCACCCGGAAACCCGTTCGGTGCGGGCCTCCAACCATTGCCGTATCGCAGTGCACCGTCCTCAGGAGGGAGAAATGGTGGTGGTTCTGGTGGTTATCGACAATCTGGTCAAGGGGGCTGCAGGGCAGGCGGTACAGAATGCCAACTTGATGTTTGATTGGCCGGAAAATCTGGGATTGACCCAAGTTCCGATTCTGCCCTGAGGTTTTCGGCAGGGAATTTAAAAACTGCTACAATGGACCCATTCTAACTTGCACCTTTCAGGAGAATGCCATGAATGCCCTCACAGAAATGCCTGCCCCCCTGCTTTTTACCGATAGTGCTGCCAACAAGGTCAAGGCGCTGATCGAAGAGGAAGGCAATCAGGACTTGAAATTGCGTGTGTTTGTCACCGGTGGGGGGTGTTCGGGTTTTCAGTATGGTTTTGCCTTTGAAGATACGGTCAACGAAGACGATACCCAGATGGTCAAGAATGGTGTAACCCTGCTTATCGACCCGGCGAGTTATCAATATTTGGTGGGTGCCGAGATCGACTATAAAGAAGATCTGGAAGGGGCTCAGTTTATCATTCGCAATCCCAATGCCAAAACCACCTGTGGCTGCGGATCTTCTTTTTCCTCATGAAAAATTTTTTTCTCCTGGTCTCTGCCTGGGCAGTGTGGAGTGTGACTGCCTTCGCCTGGAGTTTTGAACCACTGCCCGACGTCCCACCTATTCCTGCGGACAACCCCATGAGCGCCGCCAAGGTTGCCTTGGGGCAGCAGTTGTTCTTTGACAAACGACTTTCGGTAGACGGCACTATATCGTGTAATTCCTGTCACACGGTGATGGGGAGCGGAACGGATAATCGGCCGGTCTCTGTAGGCGTTGGTGGAAAAAAAGGGGGGCGCAATGCGCCCACAGTATGGAATTCTGCGTTCCTGAGCGTACAGTTCTGGGATGGGCGGGCCGCCACTCTGGAAGATCAGGCCAAAGGGCCGATTGTGAATCCGGTGGAGATGGGGATGCCTTCTCCGGCGGAGGCGGAGGCGCGCATTCGCGCCATTCCAGGTTATGTCAGCCAGTTTGAGGCGGTTTTTGGCACACAGGATCCGGTGACCTACGAGAACATTGCTAAAGCCATTGCGGCCTATGAGCGGACCTTATTGACTCCCCGCAGTCCCTTCGACCGCTATCTGAAGGGGGACAAGACGGCCCTCTCCGAGCAGGCCTTGCGCGGTATGAAAACCGTCGAGAAGATCGGTTGCACGGCCTGCCATACAGGCCCAGATTTTGCCGGCCCCCCCATGCCCATGGGCCAGGGTTTTTTCCAGAAATTCCCCATCTTTGTGGACCATAACCCCTATGTAGCCAAATATCGACTGATGGAGGATGATGGCCGTTTCAATGTTACCCATGAAGCATCGGACAAGCATCTATGGCGTGTCCAGACATGGCGCAATGTGGCTTTGACCGCACCCTATTTCCATACCGGCTCTGTCCCGACCCTGGACGAAGCGGTGCGCGTCATGGCCCGTTCTCAGTTGGGAAAGACATTGACGGAGTCGGAAGTCCAGGATATCGTGGCATTTCTCAACAGTTTGACGGGAGAGTTCCCTGTGCAGAGCATGCCGCGTCTGCCCCAGACGCCCAATCGAACGTTGACGGAAAAGTGAACTTTACCCAATAGGAAGCACTCTCAGTGTTTCCCCTATCCTCTCCCTCCGCACAGGAGGGTTTTTTTTTGCCCCAACAGAACGGTACGATTCTCCGGGGGAAGTGCGGGTTGTGATGAGGTGAGGCGCGGGCGGGCGCCGGTCGGTTGTATAATCCTGAAAATCTGTAGTGAAATGTGGTAAATCAGGGGACACAGGACAATGAATGCCATGAAAGCACGAGTGAAGTGGGTCGAAGGGATGAGTTTTCTGGGAGAAAGTGGCAGTGGTCACACTTTCCTTATGGATGGTGCTCCGGAAGCCGGTGGACGCAACCTGGGCGTGCGCCCCATGGAAGCCGTTCTACTGGGGGCCGGGGGATGTACTGCCTTTGATGTGGTCATGATGCTGAAACGGGCGCGCGCCGACATCGTGGACTGTGTGGTGGAACTGGAGGCACAGCGCGCAGAAGAAGATCCCAAGGTATTTACCCAGATTCACTTCCACTTTGTGGTGACGGGGCGCAGTCTCAAGGCCGAACAGGTCCAGCGCTTCATCGACCTTTCCGCAGAAAAATATTGCTCAGCCAGCATCATGCTTGGCAAAACAGCCAGAATGACCCATGACTTTGAATTACGCGAGGTCTCCGGTGAAACCCCGTGAGGCGCTGGAATCTCTTTTTGCGGGCAATGATCTGACCCATGATCAGATGACGGAAGTCATGAGCGACATCATGAAGGGGATCACGACCCCTATTCAGACAGCGGCCCTGGTTACCGCCTTGCGTTACAAGGGTGAGACGGTGACGGAATTGGTGGCTGCAGTTCAAGTGATGCGCTCTTTATCGGTGAAAGTAGATACCACGGGACTGGCGCATGTCGTGGATACCTGCGGAACGGGCGGAGATGGCATGCATACCTTCAATATCTCCACCACTGCAGCCTTTGTGGCGGCGGCTGCGGGGGCGCGGGTGGCCAAACACGGGGGACGGGCTGTTTCTTCCAGCGTGGGGAGTGCGGACGTACTGGAATCTCTCGGAATCGGTATGATGAGCACAACCCCGGAACGAGCCCAGCAATCCTTGCACCAGTGGGGACTCGGATTCATGTTTGCACCCCACCATCATACGGCCATGAAACATTCAGTTTCTGTGCGACGGGAGTTGGGAGTGCGTACCCTGTTTAATCTGCTGGGGCCCATGACCAATCCGGCGGGTGCCCCCAACCAGTTACTGGGGGTTTTTGCTGTCCACTTCACCCAACGGTTGGCGGCGGTCCTGCGGCAATTGGGCGCGCGCCATGCCATGGTGGTGCATGGGAGCGATGGGTTGGACGAAATCACCCTGTCCGGACCGACCCATGTGGCGGAGCTCTATGAAGGAGAAATTCGTGAATACCTGTTTCATCCGCATCAGGTGGGCATAGAACCCGCCCCCTTGAATGGACTGCTGGTCAAAAGTGCTGAGGAATCCCGGCAACTTTTGCTTTCCGTATTGGGGGATGAAGCCGGACCTGCGCGGGATATTGTCCTGCTGAATGCAGGGGCCGCCCTCTATGTGGCGGGAGTAACGACTTCCCACCGCGAAGGTGTGGAACTGGCACGGGCCACGTTGGCCTCTGGAGCCGCCCGCCAACGACTCGAAGATCTGGTGTCCTGGAGTCGGATATGAGCGATATTCTGTCTGCCATCATGGCCACAAAGGTTCAGGAAGTGGCCGCAGCGCAAGTACGTGTTCCTCTGTCCCAACTCAAGGAGCAGGTTTTCGACGCGCCTCCACTGCGTGATTTTACCGCAGCACTCATGGACAAGGTACGGGTTGGGCAATCCGCCGTGATTGCCGAAATCAAAAAAGCCAGTCCCAGCAAGGGAGTCCTGCGCGCGGATTTCGATCCCTCAGCCATTGCCCGTACCTACGCCGAACATGGGGCCGCCTGTCTGTCTGTGTTGACGGATCGGCAATATTTTCAAGGGTGTGTGGAATACCTGCAGGCCGCCCGCGCGGCCTGTTCCTTGCCCGTCCTGCGCAAGGACTTTCTTTATGCCCCCTACCAGGTCTACGAGGCCCGTTGCATGGGGGCCGATGCCATTCTGTTGATCGTGGCTGCACTGGATTTGGCCCGTCTGCATCAACTGGAAAGTCTGGGACATGCCCTGGGTATGGCTGTATTGGTGGAAGTGCATGATGAACGGGAACTGGCTCTGGCATTACAACTGGACTCGCCGCTGATCGGGGTCAACAATCGCAACCTGCGGACTTTTGAAACTCGTCTGGAGACTTCCCTGGAATTGCGCGCTCAACTCCCTAAAGACCGCTTGATGATCAGTGAAAGTGGCATTGCCTCTCCAGCGGACGTGGCGACATTGCGGGATGCAGGCATTCTGGCTTTTCTGGTGGGAGAAACCTTCATGCGTGCAGCAGACCCCGGTGCGATGCTCACTCGACTGATGGGAAGTTAGGGTATTGAAATAGCCGATTTACAACTCGTTACAATGTGTTTTACCAACACTCGCTACGATGGCGCACCAAATCAGGATCAACGAGGGTTGGTGGGCAGGTTGGAAATGGTTGTGTAAGGAGGTACGATGAAGAAATCGCTCTGGATAAGTGTCCTTTTCCTGTCACTGGCGGGCTGTGGTCCCATGATGATGGGCGGCGGTTACGGAGGTGACTATCCCGGCTACGGAGGTTTCGGGGGGATGGACATGGGCTTTGGTGGCATGGATGGTGGGGGGATGGAGGGTTTTGGTGATGGTGGCTTCGGTGGAGATGACGATGATTGAGAAGGGAGACACAGTAATGAAAAAGACCTTGCGGATGACGATGTTACTTATGGCCTTCAGCGTGACGGGTGCATATGCCCAGGATTATCCTGCCGCGCCGCCGCCGCCCAATGAGCCTGCGCCCACACCTGGGTCGCACGGGGATCCCGTGGAGAATGCGCAGCGGCATCTCGATGAGTTCAAGCAGGAACTGAATTTGACCCAAGACCAGCAAGCCCCCTGGGATCGTTATGCAAAAGATACCTTGAGTGCTGTTCGAGAAATTCGCGATCAGACCACGGCAGCAGGCAAACAGACGGATGTGCAACCTGCTCCGGTGCGTTTTGACCAGCACATTGCCCTGATGCGTCAGCGCCTCAAGGACTTTGAGAAAATGGATCAAGCCCTGAAGGATTTCTACAACACGCTCACGCCAGCCCAAAAGGCGATTGCTGACCAGCATTTTTCACACGTGCGGCATTGATCGGTTGATCATTTCCTTTCCCCACAGCCCTTAATAACTTGTTCTGAAGCACGTTCAAGATAGTTATGTTTTAGAGATCGGGATTCAACTCTATGATGTCAGGTATTGTAAAGTTAGCACTGAATCGACCATATACGTTTATCGTCATGGCGATTTTGATCATGCTGGGGGGGGTCTTTAGCGTTATCCGGACACCGACGGATATTTTCCCCAATATCGGGATACCGGTGGTCAGCGCGGTATGGACATACAACGGCATGATCCCTTCCGACATGTCAGGACGGGTGATTTATCCCTTCGAGCGTTACCTGACCAGTACGGTTACCAACATCGAGCATATTGAGTCCCAGTCACTGCCCGGATACGGGGTGGTGAAGATCTTTTTTCAGCCCAATGTCGATGTCAACACCGCCATGGCTCAAATCACGGCTGTTTCACAAACCGTATTGCGCCAGTTGCCCTTCGGAATCACGCCCCCCCTGATTCTCAATTATAACGCGGCAACGGTGCCCATCATCCAGTTGGCGCTGTCCGGGAAAAAGTTTGGTGAATCGACCCTGTTCGATATCGGTCAGAACTTTATGCGTCCCCAACTGGCGACGGTGGAGGGGGCTGGGGTTCCTTCACCCTATGGGGGCAAGGTGCGGGAAATCATGGTGGATCTGAACCCCATCGCCATGCAGTCCAAGGGTGTATCTGCGGCGGATATCGGAAAAGCCCTGGCGGAACAGAATCTCATCATTCCGGCAGGGACGGAAAAAATCGGCAGGTTCGAATATAACGTTTATCTCAATGACAGTCCTGTGGATTTCAAGGAACTGAATGAGATGCCGGTCAAGGTGGAACAGTCCAAGTCCAATATCCACGAGGCTCAGAACCCCGCGATCTTGTTGCGGGATGTGGCCTATATCCGGGATGGCTATCCGCCCCAGATCAACATCGTGAAAGTGAATGGTCAGAAGTCCGTATTGTTGACCATTCTCAAAAATGGGGATACTTCGACATTGACCATTGTGGATGATGTCAAAAAAATGGTCCCCAAACTGCTCGCGGGTCTTCCCGATGGACTGAAAGTACAGCAACTGGCGGATCAGTCGGTGTTTGTCAAGGAAGCCATTTCCGGTGTGGTTCGGGAAGGGGTGACGGCGGCACTCCTCACCAGTTTGATGATCCTGCTGTTTCTGGGCAGTTGGCGTTCGACATTGATCGTAAGCCTGTCGATCCCTTTATGTATTCTCTCTTCCATCGCGGTCCTGTCCATGTTGGGAGAAACCCTGAATGTCATGACCCTGGGCGGACTTTCTCTGGCGGTGGGGATTCTCGTGGATGATGCCACGGTGATGATCGAGAATATCAATCATCACTTGGAAATGGGCAAGAAGGTGCGGGTGGCCATTACCGAGGCAGCGGGGCAGATCGTTCAGCCAGCCTTCGTGTCCACTTTCAGTATCTGTATTGTGTTTATCCCCATGTTTTTCCTGACTGGGGTTTCCAAGTACCTGTTTGTCCCCATGGCCGAGGCGGTGGTTTTTGCCATGATCGCGTCCTTTATCCTGTCCCAGACCTTTGTGCCCACTATGGCCAACTTCCTTTTGAAGGCGCATGATCATCATCATGCCCATCACGAACCTGAGGGAAAAAAGGGTCCTGTGGTGGCGGTGCTCCTTGCCCTCAACCGGTTTCAGCATGGTTTCGAGAAACGTTTTACGGCTCTGAGGTGGGGATATACCAGTTTTCTGGAACGCGCCGTGAGCAGTCGCAAACGCTTCATCCCCATCTATATGTCGGTGGTCCTGATTTCTTTTGTTCTGCTCCCGTTTCTTGGCAGAGACTTTTTCCCTGCGGTGGATGGCGGACAGATCAAAATGCACATCCGTGCCCAGGTGGGGACGCGGGTCGAAAGTACCGCCTCGTTAACCGACAAGATCGATGCCTATATCCGGAGCGTCATTCCCTCCAAGGAACTGGAAGGAATCGTGGATAACATCGGACTGCCTGTGTTTCCCATCAATTTGTCTTACATCAATACAGGAACCATCGGCCCCCAGGATGCGGACATCATGATCTCCTTGAAGGAAGATCATCATCCCACGGAAAACTACGTCAGAAAACTGAGACGTGAGTTGCCCAAACGCTTTCCTGGCGTGGAGTTTGCCTTCTTGCCTGCGGATATGGTGGGACAGATTCTGAATTTTGGATCACCCGCTCCCATTGATATCCAGGTGGGCGGCCCCAACTGGGATGACAATTACAAATACATCCAGATGATGCGCACAAAACTGGAACTGATCGATGGGATTGCCGATGTACGGGTTCAGCAGTCCACCAACTATCCCCAGTTCAATGTGAACGTCCATCGAATCCTGGCCAAAACCCTGGGGTTTTCGGAACAGGATGTGACAAACAGTTTGGTCAGCACGTTATCGGGGAGTTTTCAGGTGGCGCCCACCTTCTGGCTCAACCCACAAAACCGGGTATCCTATCCGATCGTGGTGCAAACCCCCCAATATAGGGTGGATACCTTGTCGGATCTGGAGAACACCCTAGTGAGCAGTGCCAGCACGCACAAAGTCCAGGTGTTGGGTGCCCTCGCCAGTATTACGCGGGACCGGGGCGATGCGGTGGTTACCCACTACACCATCATGCCCAGTTTCGACTTGCTGGCGACAACCCAGGACCGCGATCTGGGGGGCGTCTCCTCGGATGTGCATAAACTCATCGAAACCACCAAGGGGTCTATTCCCAAGGGGGCTACGGTGCGGTTGCTGGGTCAAGTCCCCATCATGGAATCCTCCTTTACGGGACTGCTCTTGGGCTTGGTGTTTTCCATTGTGCTGATTTACCTGTTGATCGTTGTGAATTTCCAGTCCTGGCTAGACCCCTTCGTGATTATTACGGGGTTGCCGGCTGCGTTGGCGGGGATTGTCTGGATGTTGTTCATCACCCATACGCGAATCTCTGTGCCAGCCCTGACCGGTGCCATCATGTGTATGGGGACGGCTACGGCCAACAGTATTCTGGTGATCAGTTTTGCGCGGGAACGTCTGGCCATCAATAAAAATTCCACCTTGGCCGCCATCGAAGCCGGATACTCCCGCTTCAGACCGGTCTGCATGACGGCATTGGCCATGATCATCGGGATGGCGCCGATGGCGCTGGGGCTTGGAGAAGGCGGAGAACAGAATGCTCCCCTGGGGCGTGCAGTCATCGGGGGGTTGATGTTTGCGACCGTGACGACGTTACTATTTGTTCCGGTTGTGTTTAGTCTGGTCCATGCCAAGGATAAGTTTGACATGGAAGAAAGCGATGAGGGTAACGGTCTTGAAGGCCGATCAGAAGAAATGAATGGAGCCAGCCATGCAGGATGAAGATCTGTTTGATATCGATGAACTGAAAAGTCTTCCCAAAAAAAGCATCAAACCGATGGCATGGGTTGCGGGGGTACTGGCCGTTTGCTTGGCCGTATGGGGAATTTTTTCGCGCGACCGCGATGCTCGTGAATTGCATGTATGGACGGAAGCCCAGGCCATTCCCTCGGTCAAGGTATTACATCCGTACCGCAGCGATAAAACAGCCAGTCTGATTTTGCCAGGGAATATTCAGGCTTACTATCAGGCGCCGATTTTTGCGCGCGTCAATGGCTATCTCAAGTTCTGGTACCACGATATCGGCGATCGGGTGAAAGCGGGAGATGTCCTGGCCGAGATCGACACGCCGGATTTGGACCAAGAGTACGAACGAGCCAAGTCCAAAGTTCTCAAGGCTAAAGCAGATCAGGCTTTGGCTCAAATCACTGCGGATCGCTGGCAGAAATTGGTAGTGACCGATGCGGTCTCGAAACAGGAGCGGGATCAGAAAGTGGCCGGTCTGGAAGTACAAACGGCGGAGGTGAAAGGCGCCGAAGCCGATCTGGGGAACGTACAGGCCTTTGAAAATTTCAAAAAATTGCGGGCGCCCTTTGATGGGGTGGTGACCGCCCGGAAGACGGATATTGGTGCGCTGATCGATGCGGGTAAGGGAGAGGAATTGTTTACGGTCTCCCAGATCAATCCCCTGCGTCTTTACGTTCCCGTCCCTCAGTTCTATGCCCCCATGGTCAAGGTGGGGATAGAGGCCACGCTGGAGGTCCCCGAGTATCCGAACAGCATATTCAGCGGTACCGTCATACAGACTTCAAAAAACATCAGTCAGAAAACCGGAACCATGCTTGCAGAGTTGATCCTGGATAATTCAGAACAGCGTTTATCCCCAGGAGACTATGCGAAGGTCAAGTTCAGCCTGTCTGGAAAAGAAGGTAACAGTCTGCGTGTTCCCTCCAGTGCCCTCATTTTGAGAACCGACGGGATACGGGTGGCCGTGGTGAGCAAGGATGGCCAAATTCAACTGAAGAAAATCAATGTGGGGCGTGATTTCGGACGGGATGTGGAAGTGCTGACGGGAGTTACCACCTCGGATGATGTGGTAGATAGCCCACCGGATTATATCTTCGAAGGAGAAAAAGTCACCGTGATGCCTGCCAAGGCACCCGCCCCAGGAAAATAACATGAAACCACTGGGCACATTTCTCTATTCGGCGCTAACCATTGCCCTGTTGGGCGGATGTTCCTTCATTCCCGATTACCATCGCCCTGATAACTGGAAGAGTGGCGTATTCAAGGAAGACGGGCCATGGCGATTGGTGCACCCGGCGGATGCACAATCGCGGGGAGATTGGTGGACGTATTTCAATGACGACACGTTGAACCAGATGGAGAAGGAACTCAACAGCGATAACTTTGTGATTCAGGAAGCGCTGGAACGGTATGACCAAGCCACGGCATTCCTGACGCAGCAGGATGCTCAATTGTATCCCCAGATTAATTTTATGGGAGATGTCACCACCAACCGCCAATCTGCCCATCGCTTGTACCGTAACGGGAATCAGGCCAATGTCAATGGCGATACGATTGGAGGCATTGGGTTTGTCTACGAGATTGACTTTTGGGGAGCCATCAGAAGTGCCATCGCTTCAGCCGAAGCGTCGGCACAAGCCAGCAAGGCGGATATCGAGTCGGCGCGTCTCAGTCTGGAAGCATTGCTGGCCAGTGATTATGTGAAGTTGAGAGGACTGGATTCAGAGATCGGTTTGCTGGAAGTGACGGTGAAGGATTACGAGCATGAACTCGAATTGATGCAACAGCGTCATGACGTGGGGATTACCTCCGGTCTCGATGTGGCGCGTTCCAAGGCACTTTTGGAAGAAACCCGGGCTCAGGTAGCCAAAACAATCGGCGCACGGGCGCTCTACGAGCATTCCATTGCGGTATTGCTGGGGCGGGAACCGTCCACCTTTACTATGAAGGCAGACACCAACTGGATATACCACGCCCAATATGCGGCTATTCCCAAGGTTATCCCCTCGGAAGTCTTGCAACGGCGCCCGGATATTGCGGCGGCAGAGCGGAATATCGTGGCGGCCAATGATCAGGTTGGTGTGGCCAGAACCGCTTTCTTTCCCACCATCTCTTTGATGGCGCTGGCCGGATTTGAAAATAACGGGTATGGCGCACTGGCCTCTGCGCCCAATTCGTTCTGGTCCTTGGGCCCTCTGGCGTTTTATAACATCTTTGATGCCGGGTTGCGTCAGGCCGTGGTGGATCAGGCAACCTCCAAGACACGTCAACAGACTGACAAATATCGTCAGACTGTTTTGGTCGCGTTCAGGGAAGTCGAGGACAGCCTGTCCCAGATCAATAATCTGGGGATCGATGACGAGCACCAGAAGTTGGCCGTGGAATCGGCACGCAGAACCTTCGATTTGGCGAATCGTCGGTACATCGAAGGCGCATCCAACTATCTGGACGTAATCGATGCGGAAGCCATACGACTGCACACCGAACGGGAAGAGATTTACGTACGTACGGCGCTCAACCAGTCCGTGGTGGACTTGGTGCGCAGCATCGGGGGTTCCTGGTAAATTGGAAGCATGAAGTTTATGAAGACGTAAAAAAAGCGGTGGGGATTTGCCCGCCGCTTTTTGTTTGTGATGTGTTGTGTTGAAGATTACATGGGGTAGAAACGAATACTGGTGAGGATCATGTTGTCGAAGGTATAGGGAGTGAATGCGCCGCCACTGGCGCTGGAGCGTACCGAGAAGGCACTGACCCCGGTATGGGAATACTGAACCCCGACTTTGGCAGCACCATAATACCCTTTGTAGGCTGCCCACCAGAACCCGAGGGTTTCCTGGGTGACGCTGTGCAAATCGTAGGGGGTGAACCCGCTGAGAGCGGCTTGGGATGTGAACTGACCCGGATTGGCCAGAACATTGTTTCCATAACCGTAGGTTTGTCCGCCTGAACCATAGGTATAACCGTTGACCCAATCCCGCCCGATATCGGCATAGATGTCGAAGGTGGGCTTGACGTGCAAGGTCAGGCCAGTCAGGAAGGAGCCGCCGCGCATGGGGGTCAGTTCACCGTTGGGTCCAATGGTGGCATCGTTCAAGGTGGAGGTGCCATAACGTCCGACCCCATTTCCGTATAATCCACTCACCTTGAAATCCAGGGTATGGGGAATGATTCTCAGAACCGACCCAAAGCCCATGGAGCCAGCCCAACTGCTCTGTCCGGCAGCTGTGACATTGGGATTGGTATAGGTGCCGTCAAAGTTGCGCAGCATGCCAAAGACTTCATAGTGACCCAAATTGGTTTCCATGGCCAGTTTTCCGATGATGTCTGGAAATTTGTTGACGGAGTAATTGCCGGGAGTCAACAGTCCGCCCCCTTGGGCAGGGAGGGTGTAATTGTTGAGAACCCCATTAGGAGTGGACCCGCCTACGCCAGAAGTCTGGGATTGTTCCAGGGAAATCGCTGCCCAGTATTTTTTATCCCAGTCTTTGACGACGCGAATCTGGGCTTGCCGGTTCCACACGAAGCCGGGCATGTACTCTGCGTCGATGACAACGGGAATTTCTTCATTGCGCGGGGTGACCCCTTGGGTGTTCAGGACGGCCAGGGACCAACTCTGTCCCGCCAGCATATGCCATCCTATGTCCGTCCAGTCGATGTTGGTGTACAGATGCCGGACGCGGGCCGTATAGGAATTGCTCTGGGTGCCGTTGGCCGTCGGACTGTCTCCCAACCAGTCCATTTCGTAGTATCCGGTTACCAGGGTATTCTTGTCCGCATTCCCCTGTGCCATCACCGAGAAGCGAGACTGGCGAGCCGTGGCGTTGAAACTGGATTGATTGTAATAGCCAGAAGCCGCCTGCTGGGCTTGTGTTGGTGTGAGCAGCAGGTTACCGGGATTGGGGTTGAAGGGGATCTTGCTGAAGGGTGAGTTGATGTCCGCCTGCAGATTGCTGCTGCGCATCGCATTTTCTTCCGCCAGATACCCGCCGAAGGCCAGGGTGACGCCATCCATGATAAATCCGCCCTGATTTTTATTGGTGGTGGGAATCAGGTCCCACTGGTCCTGAATGGCCTTGAACTTGCCGGAGATCTCGAAAGTCTGGGCCTGAAGTTGCTGATGCTGGCCTTCGAGTTCCTGGTTTTTATTGGAAAGTTCTTGGGTCTTGTCCACAATTTGCTTGTTTTTGTCGGCAATTTCCTTGTTCTTATCCGCAATTTCCTTGTTCTTTTTCTGGATCTCTTCCATCTGCGCCTTCATTTCCTGCAGGCGTTGTTCCAGGTCATTGACCTGCTGCTGCATCTGCTGGATTTGTTGATCGTCGGCGAAGGCTGTGGGGAGTACCAAGGCCGATAAGAGGGCCGCAACGGTTCGTTTAGTGGTTAAACCTCTTTTGGAGTTGCCCGGAAGAGATCTTGAAGGGGATGAGTCATATCGTATGTTTGACATGGAAAGTTTTCCCAAAACAATAAGTTGTGAATGGTGCCCAATGATTCTGCAACACTTTGACACAGGTTTATGACCGTTCCGTGACACTTGAATGACGTTTTTATGACAGTTTGTAAAGGGTTGCCAGACATGAAATCTTAGGTGACCAAGTTCTGGGGTAGAATGGCGCCATTGTTTTGGAGTGTTGCCATGACCGAATTGCCCCTCTCTGCCGATCTGAAAAGTACCGTTCTGATTGAAGCGCTACCCTATATCCAACGTTTTCATGGGAAGACCATCGTGATCAAGTACGGGGGGAACGCCATGACGGACGTCGCGCTGCAGGAAAAGTTTGCACGCGACGTGGTATTGCTCAAATTGGTCGGGATGAATCCGGTGGTGGTCCATGGGGGCGGCCCCCAAATCGGTGAATTATTGAAACGGGTTGGCAAGCAAAGTGAGTTTATTCAGGGGATGCGGGTCACGGACGATGAAACGATGGACGTGGTGGAGATGGTATTGGGGGGACTGGTCAACCAGGACATCGTCACCCTCATCAACAAGGCGGGTGGGAATGCGGTGGGACTGACCGGCAAGGATGGCAATTTCATTCACGCGCGCAAGTTGATGCTCAAGGCCCCCGATACCTCGGACGAGGCCATCGATATTGGCCAAGTGGGAGAGGTGGTGCGCATCGATCCCGGCATCGTCAATCTGCTGTGTCATCAGAACTTCATCCCGGTGATTGCGCCGTTAGGCGTGGGCGAGCAGGGCGAAGCGTACAACATCAATGCGGATCTGGTGGCGGGCAAGTTGGCCGTGACCCTGCAGGCAGAAAAACTGCTCTTGCTCACCAATACGGCGGGGGTTCTCGATCAGGCCGGCGAGGTATTGACCGGACTGAACGCCCAGCGGGTGCAGGCCCTGATCCAGGATGGCACCATCCGGGGAGGTATGCTGCCCAAGGTGGCGTGTGCGCTGGATGCGGTACAGAATGGAGTCAAGACCGCCCATATCATCGACGGGCGGGTCCCCCACGCAGTTCTTCTGGAAGTATTGACCGACGAAGGGATTGGTACCCTGATTCGCGGGGCCGCAGCCAACCGCGGGTCTTGAGCCACAGAGGGCAATGGCTCGAACTGGGATAGGGGGGGATACAATGCTGACAGATTTAATGACCAAAGTGAAGTTACCGAAATTACCCCGTGGAGTATTTGCGGGCACAGAGTTTGAAGGGCGTCAGCACAGTCCTCTGGATCGAATCCTGGGGGAATTTGATCGTGCCTTGCGAACCCTGGCTGCCCCTGCTCTGGGCACCCGTTCCAATCCGGCGCGCGGGTTGCCGGAAGCCGATCTTGATGCGCAGGCGCGTCAGCACACGGCTCGCCTCATGCGCATCAACCACACGGGGGAAATTTGTGCCCAGGCACTCTATCAGGGACAAGCCCTGACCGCTCGGATTTCGGCCAACCGGGAGGCCCTGCGTGGTGCTTCGGCCGAAGAGGTGGACCATCTGGCGTGGTGTGAAGCGCGGATTGGTGAATTGGGGGGGCGGACCAGTTTCCTCAATCCACTTTGGTACGCAGGGTCATTGGCCTTGGGCGTAGCGGCAGGATTGGCCGGAGATCGTTGGAGTCTGGCCTTTCTCAAGGAGACGGAACGGCAGGTGGAAGGACATTTGGCAGGACATCTGGCCCTGATTCCTGCCGCCGATCAGCGCACCCGCGCCATTGTGGAACAAATGAAAAAGGACGAGGCCGGGCATGCCGAACTGGCCCAACGCCTGGGGGCTGCAGAATTTTCGTCGTCTCTCAAATGGGCCATGCGCCTGTCGTCCAAACTCATGACCCGGTCGGTTTATTGGGTTTGAGTCAGCAGGGAGATACGTTTCCAGGCCCCTGATCGCCAGCGAGTCCAGAGGGCCAATCCCAGACAGAAAGCGTAGACAAAGGCGGCCATCCATCCCCCAGTGGCACCCCATCCCCATTGGGGCAGGAAATTGACCCAGCCCTGCCCGGGAGAGAAAGTCAAAGCATGACACAGGGGCAGGAAAATCCCCCAGGAACAGGCCAGCAGGAGCAGGGTGGGAACTTTGACGTCGCCCGCGCCCCGCAGGCAGAAAGCACTGGACAGATTGAGCGCATCAAACACTTGATATCCTGCGGCAATCCACAGTAAAGGAATGCAAAGCGCCATGACCTGCGCGCCTTGGGGGTCGCCCGGCGTGAGAAAGGGGGGGATGACCCAGGTTGCCGACAGAGCCAGCAGGACGCCCACCACTCCCATGTAAACCACGGCCATGCGAATGATGACGCGGGCGCAGGCCTCGGCCCAGGATTTATCCCCCGCTCCGATGGATTGTCCCACGAGGGTGGTACCCGCCAAGGCAATGCCAATGGCAGGAAGATAAGAAACCGAGGTCAGCATCATGACGATTTGGGTGGCGGCTCCATCGATGGCACTCAATTTGACCTGCATGAGTTGGAAAAGTCCCAGACCCACCACATCCATGGCGGGGAATAAACCCGTGGGAAAGCCAATGGCGAAGACTTGACGAATCGAGGGCCAATGAGGTCGCCAGGTTTGCCCGGTATGAAAGCGGGAGCGAAAGGCGGGGCGCAGGAATACGGCGCCTGCAATGAGGACGCCGATGGCCTGGGCAGCGGTGCTTCCCCAGGCGGCCCCGGCCATGCCGAGATGCCAGTGAAAAATGAACCACTCGTTGAGCAGCGCATTGCAAAGGGCAACCAGGGCCATGATCCAGAGGGTATGACGGGGCTGGCTGATGCCGTTGAAAAAAGAATTCAGGGCGAAGAGCAGGGTAGACAGGGGCCCCCCCAACATACGTGGAAACCAGAAAGATGCGGCCAGATCGTGGACTTCGGGAGGGAGATCAAAAATCGCCAGCAGTGTCGGTCCCGCATATCCAATCAATAAAAACAGGGGGGTAGTGGCCAAGGCCGCCCATAACCCACTCCAGGTAGTGCGCCCGACAGCGTTGAGGTTTTCTGCGCCGAAATGCTGTGCCACAATGGCCTGAACCCCGATCCCGACTCCGCCCAGCAACAGAAAAAACATGAAAATCAGGTAATAACAGGCAGCCATGGCGGCCATGGCGGTGGTGGAAAGGTGTCCAATGAACCAGGTGTCGGTCAGGTTCAGGATAACTTGCAAACTACTGTTCAGGAACAAGGGCAAGGCCAGTGCAAACACGGCACGCAGATCCACATGGCGATGCCCCTTCAGGTCCAGACGCAGGGCAGGAAGGGTGTGCCCTGCCACGGTGGGGGTGGGCATTAGTTGCAGCGTATGCGGGCAAATTTACGCTTTCCTGCCTGCAAGGTCATTTCAGTGCCAGAGAAAAAACGCAGAGACTGATCCGTAGCCTTTTCTCCATCGATGCGAATGCCTCCATTATCCATCAGACGGCGGGCTTCGGAGGTGGTGTTGGTCAGTCCGGCACGGTGCAGGAGTTGGGAGAGCAGTAAGCCTTCATCGCCCACAGAAATTTCGGTGAGAGGCAGATCATCGGGCAGGACATGGTCCCGAAACCGGGATTCAAAATCTTCCAGGGCCTGTTTGGCTGCGTCCTGGCCATGGAAGCGCGCGACAATTTCCTGGGCCAGGCGAACCTTGATGGTGCGCGGGTTGAGTCCTTCTTCAACCTCGTGCTTCCAGCGGGTCAGGGTGGTCAGGGATTCAAAGGAAAGCAGTTCCAGATAGCGCCACATGAGGGAGTCGGAAATGGACATCAGTTTGCCGAATTGGGTATCGGGAGGGTCTTCGATGGCAATGAAGTTACCCTGGGATTTGGACATCTTATTGATTCCGTCGGTGCCCTCGAGCAAGGGCAGGGTGAGGATGCACTGGGGGCGTTGTCCATGGTGTTTTTGCAATTCCCTGCCCATCAAAAGATTGAATTTCTGATCCGTGCCGCCGATTTCCAGATCGGCTCTGAGTGCCACGGAATCATATCCTTGAACCAGAGGATAAAGAAATTCGTGGAGCGCAATGGGTTGTTCCGCGCGATAGCGTCTGGAAAAATCATCCCGTTCCAGCATGCGTGCCACGGTATGGGTAGCGGCCAGGCGAATCAGGCCTGCGGCGCCCAACTCGTTCATCCAGGTGCTGTTATAAGCCAGGGTCGTTCGATGGGGGTCAAGAATGCGAAATACCTGGCTTTGATAGGTAGCGGCATTGAGCGCAACCTGCTCCGGTGTCAGGGGAGGACGGGTGGCATTACGTCCGGTGGGATCCCCGATCAGCGCCGTAAAATCGCCAATCAGAAAGAATATTTCGTGGCCCAGGTCCTGCAGCGTCTTGAGCTTGTTCAACAGGACGGTGTGACCGAGGTGCAGATCCGGTGCCGTGGGGTCAAACCCCGCTTTGACCCGCAGGGGTTTCCCTTCCCGAAGTCGTTGCCGGAAGTCTTCTTCGGGGAGGATTTCGTCGGTACCCCGGCGAATCTCATCCCAGGGGTCAATAGCGGATAACTTTTTGTCATTCATGGGGAATTGTGCCTGCGTCAGGTTTCTGTTAAACTGGCGCGCATGAACTCAATCAAGCAACGCGCACAAGCGCTCAAACGCTGGATTCTAACCCAAAACACCACCATCGATGCGACGGATGCTCGTCGCAGCGGGCAGGTTGCGACCCTTCTCATGATGGTGTTCGGGGTGGCGATGGCTTTCGGGATGACTCCTGGGGTGTCTCTGCAGACAGTCCCTTTGACGCCGGTGGTCGAGGATATGACGGCGAATCCGGGAACAGTAACGCCCACACCAGGAACTTTCATCCAGCAGGATCAGGTTCGTTCGGGCGATACTTTGGCTGCTTTGCTGTTCCGTATGGGGGTGAGCGACCAGGCGGCCCTCGATTTCATTGCAACCGACAGCAAAGCTCGGGTCATCTATCAGCACATGGCCCCCGGCAAACCCATTCGCGTGGAACATGCGGCCAACGGCGATCTGGTTTCCCTGCGTTTTCCCTACGGTGACAAAGGGACCCTGGTGGTATCCCGTACCCTTTCGGGTTTTACCTCCAGTTTGGTGGGTGAGGGAGATTTGCACCGTGTCATTCAAGCCAATGGGACCATTCACAGTTCCCTTTTTGCCGCAGCGGACAACGCGGGCATTCCAGATAGCGTGACGCGCCAATTGACCCGTTTGTTTTCCACGGATATCGATTTTCACAATGACCTGCGTTCCGGGGATACCTTTTCCGTAGTCTATGAAGCCACCCAGAATGATTTTGATCAGGTGGTGCCGGGCAGGATTTTGGCCGCCGAGTTTGTCAACAAGGGCGTGACGATCCGCCGTGTCTATTATGAAAGTGCGGAGGGAGGAGGGGACTACTATACCCCGGAAGGGCATGGTTCCAAGGCCTCTTTCCTGCGCTCTCCCATTGAGTTTTCCCGTATCACCTCAGGCTTTTCTGCAGCGCGCTTTCATCCCATCCTGAAAACCTGGCGAGCCCATAAGGGCATTGATCTGGCGGCCCCCAAGGGGACGCCCATCGTGGCCGTCGCCAATGCCACGGTGACCTATGCGGGATGGCGCAATGGTTATGGAAACATGATCGAGTTGCATCATGCCAATGGGATCGATACGGTTTATGGGCATCTTTCGGCTTTCGCAGGTGGATTGCATGCCGGAGAAAAAATTCATCAGGGCGACCTGATTGGTTATGTGGGCATGACGGGTTGGGCCACCGGTCCTCACCTGCACTATGAATTCAAGATCAATGGCGTTCAGCACGACCCCCTGGGTCCCGAAGTGCCACGCTTTGCCAGCACCAACCTGACCGGCCATGCCCGTGCCCAGTTCCTTTCGGCCACGGCGCCGTACCTCAGGCAACTTGATGCCGTACGCGGCAGTGCCATCGCCCGCTTCGAATAATTCCGGATCCTCCCTCTATGTGGGGTTGATGTCAGGGACCAGTCTCGATGGAATCGATGGGGTTCTGGCGGATTTTTCTCTGCCGGTTCGGCCCAGGGTCCTGGCTCAGGCACAGCGTTCTTTTTCGGTGGATCTGCGCTCGGACTTGCTGGATTTGACCCAACCAGGGATCAATGAATTGGAGCGCGCTGCTCACCTGTCCCAGACCCTTTCCTCACTCTATGCCGAAGTGGTTCATGAACTGGTCCAACGGGGCGGGCAGGGGAATTTTTCGGTGGCGGCAGTGGGGTGCCATGGGCAAACGGTACGTCATCGTCCGGAACAGGGATTCAGTCTCCAGTTGGTGAATGGGGCTTTGCTGGCCGAACTGACCGGTATGACGGTCATTACCGATTTTCGTTCGGGAGATATCGCCGCCGGTGGGCAGGGTGCACCGCTGGTTCCCGCCTTTCACGAGGCACTGTTCCGTCATTCCTCGATTCCCCGTTTGATTCTGAATCTGGGTGGCATCGCCAATCTGACCTTGCTCATTCCAGGACGGGTTACCCGAGGCTATGATATTGGCCCGGCCAACCTGTTGATGGATGGCTGGATTGGACGCTGCCTGGGGCAGGCCTTCGATCGCGAAGGTGGCTGGGCGGCGCAAGGCCACTGTCATCCGGTCTTGCTGGAATCCTTGCTGGCCCATCCATTTTTTCAGCGCAGTGCGCCCAAGAGTACCGGACGGGAAGATTTTTCACTGGAATGGCTGGCGGAGCACGGGGAATGGGTGTTTTCACTGCCGCCTGAGGATGTTCAGGCGACTTTGCTGGAATTGACCGCGCGCTCGGTGGCTGCTGTGGTGCAGGCAGAGTGCCGGGAGCACAGGGGTACAGAACTGTATCTCTGTGGGGGCGGTGCCCTGAATACCCAATTGACGAAACGCTTGCGGATTTTGATGCCCGAGGTTCGGGTGGGGCGCACGGAGGATTTGGGCGTGCCGGTGCAACAAGTGGAAGCCTTGGCTTTTGCCTGGTTGGCATGGGCGCGTGTGCAGGGGAAAGCAGGGAATCTGCCCGAGGTGACGGGCGCGCGCCATGGCGTGGTGTTGGGCGCGCTTTATTCTCCCCCCTCCTGAGGCGGGGGACGCCGCTTGGCG
Source organism: Ferrovum myxofaciens (assembly GCF_000735045.1). GTDB lineage: Bacteria > Pseudomonadota > Gammaproteobacteria > Burkholderiales > Ferrovaceae > Ferrovum > Ferrovum myxofaciens. The sequence continues at coordinate 125,479 of NZ_JPOQ01000008.1, read as the reverse complement.
CGGGGATGGGCCTGGTCATAGACTTGAGCCAGATGCTGGAAGTCAAGGTGGGTATACACCTGAGTCGACGTGATATGGGCGTGTCCCAATAATTCCTGTACCGCGCGCAGGTCGCCGCTGGACTGGAGCAGGTGGGAGGCAAAAGAATGACGCAGAACGTGGGGATGGACCCGGTCGTCCAGACCCAATTGGCGGGTGCGCAGTGTTACGCGCGCTTCAATGGCGCGCATGCTCAGGGCTGAACCGCGGATACTGACAAATAAGGGGGTCTCTGGCGTCAGGGGGCGCAGGGGGTGATGGGACAGCCAGAGTGTCAAGGCTTCCCGGGCCTTTTGGCCCACGGGGACGATGCGGAATTTATGGCCTTTACCCAATACCCGTACCAAACCTTCACTGGGATTCAGGTCCTGTATGCGCAGATGGGCCAATTCTGCCAGACGCAAGCCAGAGGAGTAGAACAATTCCAGCAGGGCTCGGTCCCGTTCGTCCAGCATGCGGTCCCCCGGTACATCCATCAACTTGCTGGCCTGGTCCGGAGAGAGGGCATGGGGCAAGGAGCGAGGTGATTTGGGAGGGGGCACTCCGTGGCAGGGGTTGAGGGCGGCATGATGAAATTTTGCCAGGTAATCAAAAAACCCGCGCCAAGCCGACAGGCTACGGGCCAGACTGCGACCGGACAGCCCCTGTCCATGTAATTTTCCCAGGAGGCGACGGATATGTTGGGCGGTTACCTGGGTAAGATCCCCGTGGGCAACCAACAACTGGTTCAGATCGCGCTGGTAACTGGAGATCGTGCGCGGGGACAAGCCCCGTTCGAAGCGCAGTTGATCGAGATAGGCGCGAATCAGGGAGGGTGAATCAGGAATGCTCATGGGCGCGCAGGGATGTACTGATCAGGTCAGTGATGCGCTGCAGGTAGAAGATGCCCATGTCCGGATAAAAACGGTTTTCGTCGGGGGAGGCCAGCAGTAAGGCGCCAAAAGTTTCACTGTCCCGCAGGGGCAACAAAGCAAAGGATTTCAGGCTGGGGGCCACCAACTCACCAAACCACTGATCGCACTGTACGGGCGTGTGGTGTCCGCAGCGGGGGGTTTCCACATGGGCGATGGCTTCCTTCTGGACCTGGGCCACGGGCTGGAAGGCGGGATGTTCAAGAAGGTCGGCCTGAATTCCCCAGAGGCGCAGAGCGACATGGGGGATTTCGAAGTGATGCAGCATTTGGTGCTGAATGGTGTCGAGAACGCCCTTCAGCGTGCGCTGAACCAGCAATCGCACCGCCAGTTGGTGAACCTTGCCACTGATATTGTCATTGGTTTCGGCGTAGCCGATCAACTCGGACAGACGCTGTTCCAGAGTGCGGTTTTTGTCACGCAGGGTCAGTAGTTGACGCTCGCTCAAAGAAACGGTGTGGTTTCTGTGCGGGTGTGGAATCTGAATTTCATTCAATACTGCTCCGTGCAATATGAAAAACTCCGGGTTGTCCTTGAGCCAGGAGGCAACGATTTCAGCGTCCAGCATGGGTAAGTTCCTCGATGTTCGGGATGTGGACGATCCCAGTGTAAACGGTGACAGCAGGGCCGGTCATCCACACGGGATGTCCAGTACCCTGCCATTCGATGAGCAGTTCTCCGCCGCGGGTCGTGACCTGTACGAGGGGATCCAGTTCCCCCAGGCGTTGACCCGCCACCACGGCAGCACAGGCTCCTGTACCGCAGGCCAGGGTTTCCCCGGAACCGCGTTCATGAACACGGAGATGGATATGAGCGCGGTCCACGATTTCCATGAATCCGGCATTGACCCGTTCCGGAAAAAAGGGATGATGTTCGATCAGCGGACCTTCCAGGTCGACAGGGGCATGGGTGATTTGTTCGACCACCTGCACGGCATGGGGATTACCCATGGACAGAACGGAAAAAGTGCGAATTACGTTCCCAATGGCCAGGTCATAGGTGGGTTGAAGCGCAGGAACCAGAAAGGGGATGCGGACAGGATCGAAGAGAGGGGTGCCCATGTTGACCCGTATTTCTCCCCCCGGCAGCAATTCCGGTTCAAGTATGCCCGCCAAAGTTTCGACGCGCAGGCGGGTGCGCTGAGTCAGGCCCTGGTCATGAACGTAACGGGCGAAACAACGGACACCGTTGCCGCAGTTGGCAACTTCTCCGCCATCACGATTGAAAATCCGGTAACGAAAGTCATTCGTAGCGTCCTGTGCCGGTTCTACCCACAGAATCTGATCACAGCCTACGCCGAAATGGCGATCCGCCAACCAACGCAGTTGAATCGAGGTCAGGGCGAGGGGGGTCCGTACTCCGTCGAGTACGACAAAGTCATTGCCCAAACCCTGCATTTTTGTGAATGTCAGTGTCCCCATAGTCCCCGTATCGGGTGATGTCAAAGGTGAAATGCTACGCTTTTTCTGGCTCACTGGGTAGATTGGGGGGGCGAAGGCCCATCGTAAGGCGAGGCTTCTCCGGGGGGGCGGGTCTTGAACCGTTTGTGTGACCACAGATAATTGGCGGGTTGTTCGAGGATACGATCCTCGATGAAGTGGTTCATGCGGCGGGTATCCGCCCCATCGTCACCGCTGGGAAAATGTTCCCAGGGGGGGAAGAAGGTGACTTCAAACCGTCCCGCCTCGAAATTGAGATGGACGACGCAGGGAACGACCGATGCTTTGGCTAATTTGGTCATCCGGGCCAAAGCGGGGACGGTGGCGGCTTTGACCTTGAAGAAATCCACAAAAAGCGAATCTTTGGGGCCAAAGTCCTGATCCGGCAGGTAGTAGAGCAACCAACCCGGTTTGAACGCCCGTAATACGCTGCGCAAACTGTCCTGGCGGGCAAAAATCAGCCCTTTCCCCCAGCGTAGTCGGCGTTCGCGGATCAAGGTATCGAGGGTGGGATGCTTGATTTTTGAATTGATGGTGATGACGTCAAAATCCAGGGTCAGGAAGGGGCCAATGGTGTCTACCCCGAAGAAATGGGGCGTGAGCAAGATGACTGGCCCCTTCGTTTGAGCATGGCGCACCTGTTCCAGGCCCTGAAAATGAATCAGGGCGCGCAGACGCCGTTCGGAAGCGAACCAGGCTATCCCGAGGGCCAGGGCGCTGGTGACAAATCCTTGAAAATGACGGAGAGCCACTTGACGGCGTTGGGCGTCACTCCACTGGGGAAAGCACAATGTCAGATTGATGAGGGTAACGCGACGCCGTTCGCGGGCGAGGGCAAAGGCCAGACTGCCAAGCAGGCGACCGGGGATCCACAGAGCCTTGAGGGGTAGCCAGTGGAGTAACCAAAGCGGGAAAAAAATCAGGCGCATCATGGCGCTAACGGGATTGCTGGTACAATTCCCGGCTGCAGTACTTTTCCAATTTTTGATAAAGGGCAGGGTTTGCCATGAGTGAGTATATTTTCTCTTCGGAGTCGGTATCCGAGGGGCATCCGGACAAGGTGGCCGATCAGATTTCTGACGGGGTTCTAGATGCCATTCTAACGCAGGATCCCCATGCCCGGGTGGCTTGTGAAACTTTGACCAGTACTGGCCTCATCGTTATTTCCGGCGAAATCACCACCAAGGCACAGATCAACTACATCGATGTGGCACGGGACGTGGTACGGCGCATCGGCTACAACAGTTCCGACATCGGTTTTGATTATCAGACCTGCGCGGTGTTGACGGCACTCAATCGGCAAAGTCCGGACATTGCTCAGGGGGTGGACGAGGGGAGTGGACTCGACCTCGATCAAGGGGCGGGAGATCAGGGCTTGATGTTCGGTTATGCCTGTGATGAAACCGACACGCTCATGCCTTTGCCCATCCATCTGGCCCATCGTCTGGTGCAGCGCCAGTCAGAATTGCGCAAGGACGGGCGGCTGCCCTTTTTGCGTCCGGATGCCAAATCCCAGGTGAGCGTTCGCTATGTCAATGGGCAGCCCGCCTGTATCGAAACGGTGGTTCTCTCGACCCAGCATCATCCCGAAATTTCCCATCAACAACTCACGGAAGCAGTGATCGACGAAATCATCAAGCCGGTGCTGCCCGCTCACCTGCTGGGACCCAATACCCGTTATCTGGTCAATCCTACCGGGCGCTTCGTGATCGGAGGCCCCATGGGGGACTGCGGTCTCACCGGGCGCAAGATCATCGTGGATACTTATGGAGGCGCGGCCCGTCATGGCGGGGGAGCATTTTCGGGCAAGGATCCTTCCAAGGTGGATCGTTCTGCCGCCTACGCCATGCGCCATGTGGCCAAGAATGTGGTGGCTGCCGGGTTGGCACGCCGATGCGAAGTGCAAGTGGCTTACGCCATCGGCGTTGCCCGCCCGGTCAGTTTGATGGTCAATACCTTCGGAACCGGGAAACTCCCCGACGAAAAGCTGGCCCAACTGGTTGAGCAGCATTTCGACCTGCGTCCCAAGGGTATCATTCAGTCCCTCGATCTACTCCGCCCCATTTACAGCAAGACAGCAGCCTACGGTCACTTTGGACGGGAAGAGCCGGAGTTTACCTGGGAAATGCGCAATCGCATCCAGGCACTACAGGCCGATGCCTGAGTTTGGATTGAGCCAATACACAACGAATGAAGGGAGAGTTTCAATGAACGCGATTCCACAGATTTTGGCCGGTGATTTCAAGGTTGCCGACATGACGTTGGCGGCATGGGGCCGCAAGGAAATCCAGATTGCCGAGAATGAAATGCCAGGGCTCATGGCCCTGCGTGCAGAATATGCCGAGCACCAGCCGCTGCAGGGGGCACGTATCGCCGGTTGTTTGCACATGACCATCCAGACCGCCGTATTGATTGAAACACTGGTGGCCCTGGGGGCGGAAGTCCGCTGGAGTTCCTGTAATATTTTTTCCACCCAGGACCAGGCAGCGGCAGCCATTGCCGCCGCAGGGATTCCGGTATTTGCCTGGAAGGGAGAAACTGAAGAGGAGTTTTGGTGGTGCATCGAAAAAACCATTTTTGGGCCAGAAAACTGGTTGCCCAACATGATTCTGGATGATGGAGGGGATCTGACCCTGGTGATGCATGACAAGTATCCTCATCTGCTCGAATCCATCCGGGGCATTTCCGAAGAAACCACCACCGGCGTGCATCGTTTGAATGAAATGCTGAAGCGTGGAGAATTGAAGTGCCCGGCGTTCAATGTCAATGACTCGGTGACCAAGTCCAAATTCGACAATTTGTACGGATGTCGTGAATCCCTGATGGATGGGATCAAACGGGCGACTGATGTGATGATTGCCGGAAAAGTGGCCGTGGTGGCTGGGTATGGCGATGTGGGCAAAGGCTGTGCCCAGGCCTTTCGCGGACTGGGTGCCACGGTGTGGATCACGGAAATCGATCCCATCTGTGCCCTGCAGGCGGCCATGGAGGGGTATCGGGTAGTGAACATGGACGAAGTGGCGGCTTTGGGTGACATCTTCGTCACCGCAACCGGCAATGTGGAGGTCATCACCCACGCCCATATGCAAGTCATGAAAAATGATGCCATCGTATGCAATATCGGTCACTTCGACTCGGAAATCGATATCGCCTCTCTGCGTAAATACCACTGGGATAACATCAAACCGCAGGTGGATCACGTCATCTTCCCTGATGGCAAGCGTCTGATCGTATTGGCAGAAGGACGTCTGGTCAATTTGGGATGCGCGACAGGACATCCAAGTTTTGTGATGTCGGCTTCCTTCACCAATCAGGTCATGGCCCAGATCGAATTGTGGAACAATCACGGCAAATATCCCGTGGGCGTATACATTCTCCCCAAGACACTGGATGAGAAGGTGGCCCGCCTGCATTTGAAGCGCATCGGCGTGCAACTCACCTTGCTGACGGAAAAGCAGGCTGAATACCTCAACCTGCCTGTTACGGGGCCCTACAAACCCGAGCATTACCGGTATTGAAGCCATGAATCACGCGCATTACGAGCGGGTGTTCAGTTTCGAATTTTTCCCCCCCAAGACCGCCGAGGGGGCGGAAAAACTTCGTCATACCCGGCGCCAGTTGGCGCAGCTCAATCCGGCTTTTTTTTCCGTGACCTATGGCGCAGGGGGCACCACCCAGGACCGTACTCTGGAAACCGTGGTGGAGATTCAGCAGGACGGATATCCCGCTGCGCCTCATCTGTCCTGTATTGGCGCGACCCGGGACAGTTTGCGCCAAGTCCTGGCACTCTATCGTCACCACGGTATTCGTCATCTGGTGGCCTTGCGCGGGGATTTGCCTTCCGGAACCCTGGGCGGCGGCGAATTTCGTTACGCCAGCGACCTGGTGCGTTTCGTGCGTGAAGAAACGGGAGACCACTTTTTCATTGAGGTGGCAGCCTATCCCGAGGTGCATCCACAAGCCCATTCAGCGCAGGAAGGGATTCGCCATTTTCAGGAAAAAGTCGAGGCAGGGGCTGATTCAGCCATTACCCAGTATTTTTACAATCCGGATGCTTACTTCAGTTTTGTGGAGGATTGTGGTGCAGCGGGGATCACCGTGCCGATTGTGCCAGGGATCATGCCCATCGCCAATTTTTCACAATTGAGTCGCTTTTCCGATGCCTGCGGTGCTGAAATTCCGCGCTGGATCCGTCAAAAAATGCAGGGCTATGGGGATGACAGTGCTTCCATCAAGGCTTTTGGTCTGGAAGTGGTGACACACTTATGTGACCGGTTGCTGGAGGGTGGGGCGCCTGGGTTGCACTTTTATACCATGAACAGCGCAGGGTTGACTTCGGTCATCTGGGAACGGCTGCATTTGACTTGAAGAAGGGGAATGCCATGCATTCCCCCTTCGAAGCGATGCGCGTCTCTTACAGTCCCAAATTGATCAATGCTGACTTGTTTTCGGGACCCTGACCCAGTACCAATACCTTGAATAACTCGCCCATTTCTGCTGGACTCAGAAGTTTTTGGACCGCACTGACTGCGCGATAGTCCGCGCTGGTTTCTCCGTGTACTTTTTCCAGTTCATGCAGAATCCCCTCTTCAATCAACCAGGCCGCCTGTGTTTGCCAGGTTTCGATTTGCAGGCCTGCCCGGCGGGCCGCCCGGGCCACCCGGGTAAAGTCCACATGGGCCGTGACGTCCTGAAGTCCAGGGTAAAGAAAAGGATCGCCGTGGGCATGATGCCGATAGTGACACATCAACGTACCCCCGCTGCGTTGGGGATGGATGAATTCCCGCGCCGGGAAACCATAATCGATAAAAAAAGCCTGACCGGCTTTCAAAGTTTGACCCAACAACGTCATCAGTCCCTCTGCGGCCAAACCGACTTCAGTATCATAGGGCTCGGGGTAACCGGTCATATCTGGCATCCCCTCGAGAAGGGGGGAGTTTGCGGGCAGGGGCCGAGTTTGCCAGTGCCAACCCTCTTTCGTCACCGCAACACCCCATTGGTGCCATTGCCCATTCTGCCAACGCAAACGTTGGACGGGTAGAGCATCCAGCACTTCATTGGCCAGTACGACGCCTTCCAGTTCCGCTGGCCAATGTTCCAGCCATTCCACTCTACGTTGCAAGTCTGGAGGCAGTTGACGGATATTTTCCTGTTGTCGTTCTCGTAAGTCAGTACTTACTTCCAGGATTGCGTAACGTTTCGGCAGGCTATCTTGTTGTTCCAAGGCTTTCAACAGGTCTTGGGCCAACTGCCCCGTACCGGCACCCAGTTCGAGTATCGTGGTTTTCTGTGGATCCAATTCCCTGAGGGTGCGTGCAATGGGATGGGCCAGGGTGCGGGCAAAGAGGGAGGTCATCTCCGGGGCCGTGGTAAAGTCTCCGGCGGGTCCCAATTTGACGGCTCCTGCCGCGTAGTAGCCCAATCTTGGTGCGTAAAGAAGCAGGTTCATGAAATCGGCAAAGTCGATCCATCCTCCTGCTTTGTCGATGGCGTCATTGATATGCCAGATTAATTGCTGGCTGTGATCTCTCGCCGCAACACTCGGCAGTAATGCCTCAGTGGAATACCATTCCAATGTTCAGCCCTCAAATAGCGCGCATCATACTCCTATTTGATAACATGACGATCTTTGCAGAATTATAGGAAATGACGATGGGCTTTTTCTGGCAGATTGCGGGATTTTTCCTGCTCCTGAATGTTGCCTGGTACCTGACCTACTCGGACAAACTCTGGGTGTACGTCAGTGGCTTCGTGCTCATGGGTTTACTCATGCTCTACTCTCTGTTTGTCATTTTCAAAATTTTGCGCAAAGATCCAACCTCCCCTTCCGATGAGTAATTCCCGCAGTTCCACCTTCATTCGGCTCCAGGAAAGACTGCGCAGTGCCCTGGGCAAGGCATTGGGAGACTACGCCATGATCCAGGACGGGGATAGGGTGATGGTCTGTCTGAGTGGGGGGAAAGATTCCTATGCCCTGCTGACACTTCTGCTGGATCTGCAAAAGCGCGCGCCCATCACATTTGAACTCGTTGCCGTCAACCTGGACCAGAAACAACCGGGTTTTCCTGCGGATATCCTTCCTGCCTACCTGGATCAGCTGGGCGTGGATTACCGGATCGTCGATGCGGATACCTACGCCATCGTCAAGGAAAAAGTCCCGGCGGGAAAAACCACCTGCTCTCTCTGTTCGCGTTTGCGCCGGGGGGTCCTGTACCGTACTGCCAAGGTATTGGGGGCTAACAAGATTGCTTTGGGTCACCATCGCGATGACATGGTGGAAACCTTTTTCCTCAATTTGTTTCATGGGGGACGACTGAAAGGCATGCCCCCCAAACTCGTGACCGACGATGGACATCATGTCGTGATACGTCCCTTGGCCTATTGTCGCGAAGAAGACTTGGCCCGCTACGCGCGCGGGATGGAATTTCCCATCATTCCCTGCAATCTGTGTGGTTCCCAGGAAAATTTGCAACGCCAGGCCATCAAACAATGGTTGCAGGACCAGGAAAAGGCGCATCCGGGACGCACCGACAATATCTTTCTGGGGTTGCAGTCGGTCACGCCCTCTCACCTGGCTGACCGCCTTCTCTTTGATTTTGTCGGATTGATTCCCTCGCACCAGCCAGAACCGGAAGGAGATACACTCTTCGATTCCGCAGGCGAGCGAGGGGCACTCCATCTGTCCCACGCCGAAGGGCGACACCTGCACTTCGTGAAAGCTGGAAATTTTGCTAGAATGAAAGATTGATTATGGAGAATTCGCCCCCAATGGGCGCTTAAGGACCCCCGATGACCATCCAATACCTTCCCCCCAAGAAAATCAGTTCCTTCTATCCCCCCCAACGCACCCTGATGGGCCCGGGTCCATCGGAAATCGCACCGCGGGTGCTGGCGGCCATGTCGCTGCCCTGTATCGGATATCTCGATCCGGTCTTTGTGGACATGATGGATGAATTGAAGATGTTGTTGCGTTATGCCTTTCAGACGGACAACGCACTGACTTTTCCGGCTTCGGGTCCCGGATCCGTAGGCATGGAAATGTGCTTCGTCAACATGGTCAATCCTGGCGACAAGGTTATCGTGTGCCGGAACGGGGTATTCGGTGGCCGCATGATCGAAAATGTGACGCGCTGTGGCGGTACACCTGTTGTGGTGGAAGACACCTGGGGTGAACCGGTGGATCCGCAAAAGCTTGAAGATGCCCTGAAGCAAAACCCGGATACCAAAGTGGTGGCTTTTGTTCATGCCGAAACCTCCACCGGTTGTATGTCCGATGCCAAGACCCTGGTGGAAATCGCGCACCGTTACGGGGCTCTGACCATTGTGGATGCGGTCACTCAACTGGGTGGTTCACCCCTGTATGTGGATGAGTGGGATATCGATGCCATCTATTCGGGCAGCCAGAAATGTCTGTCCTGTACCCCAGGATTGTCTCCCGTCTCCTATAACCAGCGGGTGGTGGATCTGGTCAAACAACGTCGGACTCCCTCCCAGAGTTGGTTCATGGACCTCGACCTGGTATTGGGATACTGGGGATCCACCAATCGCACTTACCACCATACGGCCCCCATCAATGGCTTGTTTGCGTTACATGAGTCTCTGGTGCTGCTGCGTGAAGAAGGATTGGAAAACGCCTGGGCTCGTCATACCCGTCATTACCTTGCGCTCAAAGCCGGACTGGAGGCCATGGGGCTGACCTATCTGGTCAAGGAAGAATACCGTCTGCCCCAGCTCAATGCCGTGCGGGTACCCGAAGGGGTGGATGAAGCCAAAGTGCGAAAAACACTGCTCAGCGAATTCAATCTGGAAATCGGTGCCGGGCTGGGGCCCTTGGCAGGAAAAATCTGGCGCTTTGGACTGATGGGCTATTCAGCCAAGTCGGAAAATGTCATGTTATGTCTGTCTGCCTTGGGTTCTGTCCTCATGGACATGGGCTATCCCATCAAGGTGGGGGTGGCCGAAGCCGCTGCCCATCAGTCTTATGCCGAGCAACATGCTCAGGCGGCTAAAAAAATCAAGGGATCCTGAAGGGATCAGGTGCTGCGTCGTGTGGGCGAGAGCGCGCACAACGCAGCATGACGGGCAGCGCGTAATCGTTGAGGGATTTCTGCCGGGGTCGGTGCCGAACGTACGAGCGCAGGAAGATCCAGTGCCTGACAGGCAGCGAGGGCGGCCTTGCCCCGCGTGCTCAGGTTGGGTTGGAGATCTTTGAGAACCTCGCCCAGGCATTCCTGTAATTCAAGAAAGTGGAAGAATCTTTGTGGCCGCCTCCAGGCATCACATCCTTCCAGCAGGGGGAGCCATTCCTCCGGTTGCTGGGGAGACAAATGCCGGGCGCTGGGACCCAGTGCGCAAGACAATTCCACCCACTGGTGTTGTTCCTTGCTCCAGCGCAGGTTCCTGGCCCAGGTTTCAAGGAGTGGATGCCAGATTTGACGGGAACTCCCGTGGAAAAGTGCTGAAACCCAGGCTGCCCAGCGCAGGACTTGTTCCAGGTTTCTTCGGGCCCCATGATCCACGGCGTTTTTGGCCAGATCCCCCGTATGGATCCACAATGCATCGATGGTGGGGAAGAATTTTTTCAAGGCTCCCCAGTCGGCCAATGCCTCGAACATGCGCGCGGGGTTGGTAGTTTCCATGCCTTTGTTCAACTCTTGCAGAATGCGTTCGGGAACCAGGGCATCCACTTCGCCGTTGTTGACCATCTGTCGTAAGAGTGCGCTGGTTTCAGGTGCCACGGTAAAGCCAAAGGGAGCCAGTTTGGCCAGGAATCGAGCAACGCGCAGGAGTCGGACCGGATCTTCGCTAAAAGCCGGACTGACGTGACGCAGGATACGGTTTTTCAGATCGGTCAGTCCGCCGTAGGGATCGATCCACCGATGATTGGAATCCCGGGCCATGGCATTGATGGTGAGGTCACGGCGTTTCAGGTCTTCTTCCAGCGTGACCGTGGGGTCGGCATGAAGAATGAATCCGCGATAGCCTGGGGCTGTTTTACGTTCAGTGCGGGCCAAAGCATATTCTTCATGGGTGGCGGGGTGCAGGAAAACCGGAAAATCCCGCCCCACGGGCTGAAACCCCCGAGTTTCCATTTCTTCCGGAGTAGTGCCTACCACGACCCAATCCCGGTCGGTGCTGGGAAGCCCCAGCAATTCGTCACGGAGGGCACCCCCTACTTCGTAAATCTGCATCATCGAACCGCACCCAACTCATCCAGAAGAGCATGCAGCCGGTGACTGGGCACGGTATGGAGGCGCTGTTCGTAGACGATTTGGTTGTAGAGAACCTGTTGGACATAGTCCCGGGTTTCATCAAAAGGAATGTTTTCAAGAAAGGCGCGCGGGTCACCAATGCCGGCAGAAACCCAAATCTGTGCACGCAAAGGGCCTGCGTTATAGCCCATGGTGGCGAGGATCGGGTTGCCCAAAAGTTGCGCCAGGTGATTCAGATAATAAGTTCCAAGCAGGATATTGGTGTCGGGTTGATCGACCTCTTCAGCATGATAGTTCTTGAGACCGCTGCGTCGGGCCGCCCACCGGGCCGTTGCGGGCATCAGTTGCATCAGGCCCTGGGCACCGGTACGGGAACGGGCAACGCTGAAAAATCGACTTTCCTGCCGGATGACCGCAAGAATCCAGGCTTCAGAGAGATGGTATTGGGAAGCGCTGGCCTGGATTTGAGACTGATAGGGATAGGGAAAGAGCAGGGTGATATCCTTGGGTAAATCCGTACGATCTGCACTGTGAATACTCCGGTCATACCAGCCCAGTTGAAAGGCTTGTTGGGCAGCTGCCAAGTGTTGCAGAGGGGTCAGGGCAGGCTCGATCTGGTTCCACTCTCTCTGGGCTTCCGACAGCAATCCCAGGCGATAGAGGCGCAGAGGGCGCTCCAGCAGAGTGCGGGTTTCTTTTTGAATCTCCGGGTCCGGTTGTGCGGGAGGGGGTGACAGGCGAAGTTCCTGCCCCCGTTCTTCCAGGGCCAGTAGCCCGTAGTAGGAAGGAGATTGGGAGACGCGCTCGAGCAGGGCAAGGGCTTCTGCAGAACGGTATTCTCCCTCCAGCGCGCGCGCCTTCCAGTATTGCCAGACGGGTTTCTGGGCCAGGGTGACCGGTAGATGGGCCAGGGTGTCCAGTACGGTGGCCCAGTCCTGCTGACGCAAGGCAACCCGGGTTTTCCAGATCAGCCATTCAGCATCGGTGGGTTGGGGAGTCACCTGCTGAAACCACTCCAAAGACTGGGGATTCAGATTCAAGGCACCTTGAAGTGCGATCTGTTGCCAGCCCCAGGCTTGGTCCTCCGGACCAAGATGTGCGGAGGCATCCGTCCACCAGGTGGCTGCGGCCTGTGGGTCATGGGCGGCCAGGCGGAGGGTGGCATATAACATGAGTTCACGTTGCGCACGAGTGGAGTGGGTATCCGTGGGGGAGGCATCATCCAGAAACTGGCGAGGTCGGCCTGTGGCCAGATTCAGGTCATCTTCATTCAAGCCTTGGAAGGGTGGGAAGAAACTATTGATGTAACGCGCTTTCCGCAACTGATTGCGGGATAGGGCATGACGCAGTGCCCGCCAGAGGTCGTCTGCACGAAGGCGGTGGGCTGCGACCAACTGCCGAAATACCGGGTCACAGGAGTCAGGCCAGGAAGCGTCGGAACGCCAATAGGCCACGGCAGCGTCGAAGAAGTCCGTTTGAGCGTCGGCGAAGAGGGCTTGCCAGTGATAGCATTGAAGTGCGGGTTGGTGGGCATCCACTGGATGAAACTGGGCTTCAAAGGTTTTCCAGTTTTGGTTTTGTCCCAGTTGAGACAACCAATGGGCGCGCAATAAGGGCGTGAGCGGGCTGTTGGGATAATCATTGAAAAATGCTTGCATTTCCGGAACCAGATAGGCATTTCCTCGTATCAATCGTTCTTCCAGAGCCCAATATCGAGGATAATCGGAAAGTTGGCCCTGCGCTCGTGCCGCGATGGATTCGAGCGTGGTCTGATCGTGTTGATCAAAAGCGCGCCGGGCGCGCAACAATTCGTCATCGGTCAGAGGCGGCTCGGAAACGGGTTGAACAGTGGCTGGTATGTCGTCGGGCATAGCCAGATCTGCGGCAGGGAGGCTCCAGGGAATAAGCCCAAGAAGCAGGAAGAGAAAGCGAATCAGAAAACCGGACAAGACGGGAACCTCATGGGAAATGCAGAACAGCGCCATCATTATGCGGGAATTTTTTCGGAAAAGGGAGGGGCCATGAAGGATGAACAGGAACAGCGGCAATTGCTGCATCGGCGTGTCATCGAAGTGAATGGTTACGCACGGCCAGACGGCTGGTACGATGTAGAGGGCGTATTGCGGGATGTCAAGGGGCATGATGTGGACATGACAGAAGGATGTCTGCCTGCCGGTACGCCCATTCACGACATGTTTTTGCGCCTGACCGTGGACGACGCTCTGATGATTTGCGAGGCAGAGGCGCGCATGACCAGCCGACCTTATCCGGGCACCTGTGAAAAAATTGTCCCTGAATACTCGTCGTTGAAAGGGGTGACCATTGCGCCAGGGTTTACCCGGATCGTGCGGAATCGGTTGGGCGGTATTCATGGGTGTACGCATTTGACGGAATTGGTGGGCGTCGTGGCGACGGTGGCTTTTCAAACCCGTTATGGCACACTCTCACCGGAGATGAAAGAACGTCCTCCTCATCTGGATGGATGCCATGCCCTGGCCAGCACGGGGGAGGTGGTGGCGCGTTTTTACCCCCATTGGTCGCGGGCAGGCGTCGAATAGATGGGAGGTTTTCAGGTACAATCAGCATTTCACAGGCTCCTTTCATAGAGAAGACGTAGACCATGAAAATCCATGAATATCAGGCCAAAGCGCTCCTCCAGCGCTTTGGGGTGGCGGTTCCGCGCGGGTTTCCGTGCTTCACGGTTGGCGAGGCTGTGGCGGCCGGACAGCAATTGGGCGCAGGGGTGTGCGTGGTCAAGGCGCAGATCCATGCGGGAGGGCGCGGGAAAGGCGGGGGCGTCAAGGTAGTCCGTACGGAGGCCGAACTGGAAGAGGCGGCGCGCCGAATCATGGGGATGCAACTGGTGACTCACCAAACCGGTCCCCAGGGGCAAACCGTTCGCCGGTTGTTGGTGGAAGAAGGGGCGGATATTCGCCAGGAACTCTACATCGGCATGGTAGTGGATCGCACCACCCAGCAGGTTGCCCTGATGGGCAGCGCGGCGGGGGGGATGGATATCGAGGAGGTGGCCGCACAGCATCCGGAAAAGATTCATGCGGTACAAATAGATCCGGGGCAAGGGTTATTGCCAGCCCAGGCTGAAACTCTGGCACGTCAAATCGAAGTGCCGGAACCTCTGGTGGCGCAGGCCCGTGACTTGATGCTGGGTCTGTACCATGCCTTCGTGGAAAGCGATGCCAGTTTGGCGGAAATCAACCCCATGGCCGTGACAGGGGACGGGCGAATTCTGGCGCTGGATGCCAAATTCAACTTCGATGACAATGCGGCGTTTCGCCATGGTGAATGGCAGGATTGGCGGGATTTCGATGAAGAAGATCCCAACGAGATCGCAGCCTCACGCCACGGCTTGTCCTACATTTCACTGGAGGGCAATATTGGATGCCTGGTCAATGGTGCGGGTTTGGCCATGGCCACCATGGATATCGTCAAACTCTACGGTGGAAGCCCGGCCAATTTTCTGGATGTGGGTGGTGGGGCCACCACGGAAAAAGTCACGGAAGCCTTCAAATTGATGCTGGCCAATCCCGAAGTGCAGGCCATTCTGGTCAATATTTTCGGCGGTATCATGAAGTGCGACGTGATTGCCGAGGGCGTGGTGGCTGCTGCACGACAGGTTCATTTAACCGTCCCTCTGGTGGTGCGTCTGGAGGGGACCAATGTGGCGTTGGGAAAACGGATTCTGGCGGAATCGGGACTTCCCATTCTGTCAGCAGCGAACATGGATGACGCAGCGGCCCAGGTGGTCGCCGCAGCGCGGAGATAAGCATGGCCATTTTGATTGACAGGAATACTCGGGTACTGACTCAAGGAATTACCGGCAAGACGGGCATGTTTCACACTCGTCTGTGTCGTGAGTATGCCTTTGGCAACGAATGTTTTGTCGGTGGGGTAACCCCGGGCAAGGGCGGACAGAATTTCGAAGGGGTTCCGATTTTTGATTCGGTAGCCGAAGCGCGTCGGGAAACTGGCGCCAATGCTTCGGTGATCTATGTTCCTCCTCCCTATGCGGCGGCGGCCATTGATGAAGCCGTGGAAGCGGGGATCGAGTTGGTGATCTGTATTACGGAAGGGATTCCGGTGCGGGATATGATCCAGACCCGTTATCGTATGCGTGGTAAATCAACCCTTCTGGTGGGCCCAAACTGTCCGGGTGTGATCACCCCAGGACAACTCAAGATCGGCATCATGCCTGGACACATTCATCAGCCCGGTCCCATTGGGGTGGTCTCTCGTTCTGGAACGCTGACCTATGAAGCCGTGGGGCAACTGCGTGAACTGGGGCTGGGTCAGTCCAGTTGCGTGGGAATTGGCGGCGATCCGGTCAACGGCATGAAACATCTGGAAGTGATGCAGCGGTTCAATGACGATCCTGCCACAGAGGCGGTTATCATGGTGGGAGAAATTGGCGGGTCGGATGAGGAAATCTGTGCACGCTGGATCAAGGAACACATGACCAAACCCGTGGTGGGGTTCATTGCCGGTATGACGGCACCGCCCGGTAAAAGGATGGGGCATGCGGGAGCCATCATTTCAGGGGGGCAGGGAACGGCTCAGGAGAAGTTGGCCACGATGGAAGAATGCGGGATCAAGATTACGCGCAATCCCGCCGAAATGGGGCGGACCTTGCAAGCTCTGCTCAGGGGGTAGTCTTTGGCATTCGGTGGGGGCAGGAGGTGCGCTGACAGTTGGCGTAGATCTGGAGAGAATGGTCCTGAATCGAGAAACCCCGTTGTTGTGCAATCTGGGCTTGGCGATTTTCGATCTCGGCGTCAAAAAACTCCTCCACATGGCCACATTGCAGACAGACCAGATGGTCATGGTGGGTTCCTTGGTTAAGTTCAAATACGGCCTTGCCACTTTCAAAATGATGACGGACCAGCAAGCCGGCTTGTTCAAACTGGGTCAGCACCCGGTAGACGGTGGCCAGACCGATATCCATGCCTTCCTGCTGAAGCCGGCGGTAGACTTCTTCCGCGCCCAGATGACGGGTGGCGCTGGTTTCGAACAGGGCCAATACCCTGAGACGGGGAAGGGTGGCTTTCAGTCCGATGTCCTTGAGATCTTGGGGGGCGCTCATGTTGCCTCGCAGGGGGGTAGAATTGGTTCATTATAAAAGCATTCGGGTGAAAGGGATGATAAAGCGTACGGTAACGATGGGCATGCTGACTTGTGCAGGCCTGTTTCTCACGGGATGTTCCAACTGGTCGTGGTATTCGATTCCTGGTGCCTCTTACCTCAGGCCCTATACGCTGGATATCCAGCAGGGCGTGATCATCGACTCTGACATGGTGGCGCGTCTGAAGGAAGGAATGACCCGTCCACAGGTGGCTTATACTTTGGGGACGCCATTGCTCAAAGATCCTTTTCACAAGGATCGCTGGGATTATGTCTATTTCGTGCGAGAGGATGGGCGATTGAGTCATCCCCATGATTTGACGGTTTATTTCAACGACGACAAAATGGTTCGCTATGTCACGGATTATCCGATCGGTGGGGCGGTGACATCGGGCACTCCCCAGGCGGTTCCTGTGACCGGTGAGGCCCCTGTGGCCCCTGCGGCGACCAGTGAGACACCTGCGGTTCCCCCTGCGGGCTCCGCTCCGGTGACGCAGGAAGTTACCCCGCCGAATCCTGACGGAAGTGCCGGACCGGCCACCGGAGTGACCAAGGGGGGTATGATTGATGCCGGGAAGACCGGAGAATGAGCGCGCTCGTTTTGGGCATCGCGGGCAGTGGTGGGCGTATGGGGCGAGCGTTGGTGGAAGCCATTGCGATGGCTCCGGATTTGCGTCTGGGCTTGGCACTGGAGCAAGCAGACAGTCCCTTCATCGGCCGTGATCCCGGAGATTGGCTGGGCGCCCCCCTGGGCCTCGCGATTACCTCTGATGTTCAGGCGGGGTTGGAACGATGTGCGGTGCTGATCGATTTTACCCGTCCCCAGGCTACCCTTGATCACTTGGCCGCCTGTGTACAGCACAGGCGGGGTATGGTGATTGGGACCACCGGTTTCAGTGCGGCTGAAAAAGCGCAGATTCAGGAGGCCAGTCAGGAGATCCCCATTGTGTGCGCCCCCAACATGAGCGTGGGGGTAACCGTGGCACTGGCGTTGCTGGAGCGAGCCACCCAGTGGTTGCCGGCTGATTATGATCTGGAAATTACGGAAGCCCATCATCGTCATAAAGTGGATGCTCCCTCCGGGACGGCATTGCGCATGGGCGAGGTGGTGGCCAAGGCGCGCGGTTGGAACTTGCCGGAGGTGGCGGTGTATGGGCGCCAGGGGACCACGGGCCCGCGTCCTTCTCGCACCATTGGCTTTGCCACAGTACGGGGCGGGGATGTGGTGGGCGATCATACGGTATCTTTCATGGGCGAAGGCGAGCGCCTGGAAATTACCCATCGTGCCAGCAATCGAGCCACCTTTGCCCAAGGTGCAGTGCGGGCTGCCCGTTTTGTGGTGGATCAGCCTGCGGGATTTTATGATATGCGTTCTGTACTTGGGTTGTAATTAGTTGAAATAACTGGTCTATTTATTTGTTTTTCGGGGTTCTTCCGGGCCCCGGAGTTGCTTTTTGGCGTATTTTGCGCTAGTATTCCAATAATCGGAAACGGGAAAGGTGCGCGTCAATGCGTCTTTCCCGTTTTTTCACATCACCCCCTTCAGGAGTTAGTTATGGCTGTAGAACTGCCCTCGTCCTCTCGGGTGCCTGCCTTTCTTGTGCTGGCCGATGGCAGCATTTTCAAGGGCTATTCCATTGGAGCCGAAGGGTATCGGGGGGGGGAGGTGGTATTCAATACGGCCATGACCGGATACCAGGAAATTCTGACGGATCCTTCCTATTGCCGCCAAATTGTGACCTTGACCTATCCCCACATCGGTAACGTGGGAGTGAATCAGGAAGATGAAGAGTCCGCCGAGTTGTTTGCGGCAGGTCTGATTGTCCGTGAAATCCCCCGTCAGTTATCCAGTTGGCGTGCGCAGGGAGGGTTGCCTGAATACCTCAAGGCGCGGGGTATGATTGCCATGGCAGGGGTGGATACCCGACGTCTGACACGCTTGCTGCGCGAAAAGGGTGCGCAAAACGGCTGTATCTGGGCGGGAGAAGAAAATATTCCCGCTGCTTTGGAAGTGGCCCGTACTTTTCCGGGGCTGAACGGCATGGATCTGGCCAAGGTGGTCAGTTGTACCCGACCGTATCCCTGGACGGAGGGGGTGTGGCACCTGAGTGGGATAACCACTCGGCCTGAGGCGCGCTTCCGGGTCATCGCCTATGATTTTGGAATCAAGCGCAACATTCTGCGCATGTTGGTGGAGCGGGGATGCGCCGTTCAGGTGGTTCCCGCTACGACACCGGCTCAGGACGTGTTGTCCCTGCGCCCGGATGGCGTTTTTCTGTCCAATGGGCCCGGTGATCCCGAAGCGTGCACCTATGCCATTCAGGCCGTTCGCGAACTTCTGGCGGCACGGGTTCCTGTTTTTGGTATTTGTCTTGGCCATCAATTGCTTGCCTTGGCTTCGGGGGGGCGTACCCTGAAGATGAAATTCGGACACCATGGAGCCAATCATCCCGTTCTCGATCAGCAAACCGGACGGGTATTGATCACCAGTCAGAACCATGGATTTGCGGTGGATACTCAAGATTTACCTGCTCATCTTACGGTTACCCATGTTTCCCTGTTTGATGGGAGTGTGCAGGGGCTTGCCCGGACAGATGTTCCGGCCTTCAGTTTTCAAGGTCATCCTGAAGCCTGTCCGGGCCCCCATGATGCGGCCCCTCTCTTCGACCGTTTTATAGCGCTCATGCAAGAATCTGGAATCTGACCCATGCCCAAGAGAACCGATCTCAAGTCCATTCTGATCATTGGGGCAGGCCCCATCGTCATTGGCCAGGCCTGTGAATTCGATTATTCCGGGGCACAAGCGTGCAAGGCGCTGCGCGAAGAGGGGTATCGTGTCATTCTGGTTAATTCCAATCCGGCGACCATCATGACGGATCCGGAGATGGCTGACGCCACCTATATTGAACCCATCAACTGGAAGACTCTGGAGCGCATCATTGAACGGGAGCGTCCAGACGCTCTTCTGCCAACCATGGGAGGCCAGACGGCACTTAATTGCGCGCTTGATCTGGCGCGGGAGGGGGTGCTGGAACGGTATGACGTTGAAATGATCGGGGCGCGCAAGGAAGCCATCGATATGGCCGAGGATCGCGAAAAATTCAAGGCGGCCATGACGCGCATCGGTCTGTCCACCCCCCGTTCTGCGGTGGCCCATAGTCTCGAAGAAGCCCAACAGGTGCAGGCCCAAATCGGCTTTCCGGCCATTATCCGTCCCTCCTTTACCATGGGAGGAAGCGGGGGGGGGATTGCCTATAACCAGGAAGAATTCATGACCATTTGCGAGCGTGGTCTGGAGGCGTCACCGACCCGTGAGTTATTGGTGGAAGAATCGGTGATCGGTTGGAAAGAGTATGAGATGGAAGTGGTGCGGGACCGCAACGACAACTGTATCATCATTTGCTCCATCGAAAATCTCGATGCCATGGGGGTGCATACCGGAGATTCCATTACGGTAGCACCTGCCCAGACCTTGACGGACAAGGAATATCAGGTGATGCGCAATGCTTCCCTGGCAGTATTGCGTGAGATTGGTGTGGAAACCGGGGGCTCTAACGTCCAGTTTGCCATCAACCCCAGGGATGGACGAATGATCGTCATCGAAATGAATCCGCGCGTTTCCCGTTCTTCGGCTCTGGCCTCCAAGGCGACGGGGTTTCCCATCGCCAAGGTGGCGGCCAAACTGGCGGTGGGATTTACCCTCGATGAGTTGAGCAACGAGATCACCGGCGGGATAACGCCCGCTTCTTTCGAGCCCACCATTGACTACGTGGTGACCAAGGTGCCACGCTTTGCTTTTGAAAAATTTCCGCAAGCCAATGATCGCTTGACCACTCAGATGAAATCGGTGGGAGAGGTCATGGCCATCGGGCGCAGTTTCCAGGAGTCCCTGCAGAAGGCCCTGCGTGGATTGGAAACTGGCGCCGATGGGTTGAATGAAATGACCACCGAGCGCACCACCATCGAAGCCGAGTTGGCCAATCCCGGTCCCCATCGCCTGTGGTATCTGGCAGATGCCTTTCGCATCGGGCTGGAGCGGGATGAAATCTACCGTTTATCCCATGTGGACCCCTGGTTTCTGGCGGAAATCGAGGATCTGGTGTTCGAAGAACAGCGGGTACGCGGGTTGGAACTTGCGACGTTGAGCGCAGCGCGTTGGCGCGAACTGAAAGGCAAGGGATTCTCTGACCGGCGCTTGGCTTACCTGATGGGAAGCACGGAACAAGCGGTGCGCGCCATGCGGCATGCCCTGAATGTTCGCCCTGTATTCAAGCGGGTGGATACCTGTGCGGCAGAGTTTTCCACGCAAACCGCTTACCTCTATTCCACTTATGAAGAAGAGTGTGAAGCGCATCCCACGGATCGACGCAAGATCATGGTGCTGGGCGGGGGACCGAACCGCATTGGCCAGGGGATCGAATTTGATTATTGTTGTGTTCATGCGGCCCTGGCTTTGCGTGAGGATGGGTACGAAACACTCATGGTCAATTGCAATCCAGAGACGGTTTCCACAGACTACGACAGTTCGGATCGTCTGTATTTCGAATCACTGACACTGGAAGATGTCCTCGAGATCGTGGCGCTGGAGAAACCCGCGGGTGTCATTGTCCAATTCGGTGGTCAGACTCCCCTCAAATTAGCCCGTGGGCTGGAAGCCGCCGGGGTCCCCATCATCGGGACAACTCCGGACAGCATCGATCGCGCTGAAGACCGCCAACGTTTTCAGCAACTCTTGCATGAGTTGGATTTGCGTCAACCGGATAACCGAACCGCAGGCCATCGGGACGAAGTCTTGAAGGCAGCGCAGACGTTGGGATACCCCTTGGTGGTTCGACCCAGTTACGTGTTGGGGGGGCGTGCCATGCAGATCGTCCATACCCCGGCAGATCTCGAAAAATATCTGCGTGAGGTCATTACGGATGGGGAAGGAATGCATGGTGTGGCGATTTCACCGCATTCCCCCATTTTGCTTGACCGTTTTTTGAACGATGCCATCGAAGTGGATGTGGATGCAGTCTGTGATGGACAGGAGGTGGTGATTGGTGCCATCATGGAGCACATTGAGCAAGCGGGCGTTCATTCGGGAGATTCGGCCTGTTCCATTCCGCCTTATAGTCTGACCCCTGCCATCCAGGATGAACTTCGGCGCCAGACCAAGGCCATGGCCCATGCATTGGGGGTGGTGGGGTTGATGAACGTGCAGTTTGCGCTTCAGGGAGATACCGTTTATGTTCTCGAGGTCAATCCCCGCGCTTCGCGTACTGTTCCTTATGTGGCCAAGGCGACCAGTCGTCCTCTGGCTAAAATTGCGGCGCGCTGCATGGTGGGACAAAGTCTGGCCGAACAGGGAATTACCGGCGAGTTGATTCCAGGCTACTATTCGGTCAAAGAGGCGGTGTTCCCCTTTACCAAATTTCCTGGAGTGGATCCCATACTCGGACCGGAAATGAAATCCACGGGGGAAGTCATGGGGGTTGGGGCGACCTTTGCCGAGGCCTTCGTCAAGTCCCAATGGGCGGCAGGAGTCAAGTTGCCCACAGGAGGCAAGGTTTTTCTGAGTGTCAAAAATGCGGACAAAGCGCCCTTGGTGGAGATTGCACGCCAATTGGTAGAATTGGGTTTTGCGCTGGTGGCCACCCGTGGAACGGCGGCAGCACTCAGTGCTGCCGGTCTCGAGGTGGTACTGGTCAACAAGGTTATGGAAGGGCGTCCGCATATCGTGGATATGATCAAGAATCGAGAAATTTCATTGATCATCAATACGGTAGAAGAACTTTCCAGGGCCGTACAGGATTCCTGGTCGATTCGCAATGCTGCGTTGCAGGGACGTATCACCTATTACACTACGGTTGCCGGGGCACGGGCAGCCTGTATGGGGATGCGTCTTGGACAGTCCAGCGATGTCTATGAATTACAGGCATTGCACCGAGAGTTGAAAATCTGACCCCTCAAGAGGGGCTCAGGCCATATAACACGTAATTGGGTAGCGAGGAAGGAGAAGCATGAACAAGACACCATTGACGGTACGGGGTGCCGAAAAACTCAAGGAAGAATTGCACCAGTTGAAGCATGTGCAACGTCCGGCAGTGATCCAGGCCATCAGTGAGGCGCGCGCTCAGGGAGATCTGTCGGAGAATGCCGAATACGATGCAGCCAAAGAACGTCAATCCTTTATCGAAGGACGGATTGCGGAATTGGAATCCAAATTATCCCATGCCCAAATCATCGATCCGGCTGCGTTGGATGCGGACGGGCGGTGTGTCTTTGCGGCCACGGTGGAAATGGAAGATTTGAACACCGGCGACGTTCACACTTATCAGATCGTGGGGGATGACGAGGCGGACATCAAGGAGGGCAAGATATCCATTGGTTCTCCGCTGGCCCGCGCCCTGATCGGAAAATCAGCGGGAGATGTGGCTGAAGTCCATGCGCCAGGGGGAATGCGTGAATACGAGATCAGGAAAGTACGTTATGGTTGAGCGCCGCAGGTCCTTATCCCCTCCCGGGTCTGCGTGGCGCGCGGAACGGCCTGGAATTTCCAAAGGAAAGAGCGGGGTCAGGAAGGTTTCCGCCAAAAAAGTCGCTGCTAAAAAAGTGGTTCCTGTCGTTGTGCCGCCCTTGAAGTTGCCTGAGATGGGGGCGACATTGGAGTTGACGGTGGCTGAACGGGTGCGCTTGCGTCAGGAAGCTCATCGCCTCAATCCTGTGGTGCTGATGGGGCAATCCGGTATGACAGAGGCGCTTCTCCTGGAAATAGAACGGGCTCTTCGCGCCCATGGTCTGATCAAGGTCAAAGCCAGCGGAGTCGACACAGTAGAGGCGCGCAGCGCTCTGGCAAATATTCTTACCCAGCGTCTTTCAGCCGCATCCGTTCAACAAATCGGCAAGATTCTGGTTCTTTATCGTCCCCGATGAAACCTACCCGGACCAGCAAGGCCTGGATACGGGAACATATCAACGATCCCTTCGTCCAACGAGCAAAACGGGAAGGATATCGGTCACGGGCTTCTTACAAGTTATTGGAAATCGATGACCGGGACCACCTGTTGCGTCCAGGGATATCGGTGGTAGATCTGGGGGCCAGTCCCGGAGGGTGGTCACAGGTGGCCCGTCAGCGCATGGGAGTGCACGGCAAGGTCATCGGGGTCGATGTGCTGCCCATGGAAGCGCTGGAGGGCGTCAATTTTCTGCAGGGGGATTTCTTAGCCCCCGCGGTGCAGGAGCAGGTGAGAGTTCTGTTGGGAAACCGGTCGGTGGACCTTGTATTATCGGATCTTGCCCCCAATATCAGTGGTGTCACCTTGTATGATCAGGCCCGTGCAGCCGAGTTGTGGGAAATGGCTCTGGAGTTTTCGCTTGAAGCGCTGGGGCCTGAGGGTGGGTTTCTGATCAAGGTTTTTCATGGAGCAGATTTTGAATCCTTCGTGCGACGGATGAAACAATGCTTTGTCCGGGTGGTGACGCGAAAACCTGCTGCATCCCGAGACCGAAGTTCGGAAGTGTACTTGTTGGGTCAGGGGTTGAAACCGAAACACAAGGGGTGAGTTGGTGAATTTTGAACAGGTGGACGCGCTTGAGCGTACAATGATCCTTCGGAGTCTGGGGGAGTTGGTCGGATCGACTTGGAGGAAAGAGTCTTGAATAGCATCGTTAAAAATGTCTTGGCATGGCTTTTCGTAGGATTGGTGTTGATGTTGCTGGTCAGTCAATTCCAGAACCATCAACCGTCGGGCGATGTCCTGAGTTATTCCTCTTTTATCGAAGAGATGAAAGCCGGACATGTCACCAAGGTGATCATCGATGGTCGGGCGTTGCGTGGCGAACGCTCCGATGGCAAACCTTTTACCACTTACACGCCCTCGGATCCATGGCTGGTCAGTGATTTGCTCAAGTATGGCGTGAATGTGTCGGCAAAGCCCGAAGAAGAGCCTTCCTTTTTCATGAACATGCTCATGTCCTGGTTTCCCATGTTGTTGTTGGTGGCGGTCTGGATATTTTTCATGCGTCAGATGCAGGGAGGTGGTCGGGGAGGGGCTTTTTCCTTCGGCAAGAGTCGTGCGCGTATGCTGGATGAAAACACCAACCCTGTGACTTTCGCGGATGTGGCTGGGGTGGATGAAGCCAAAGAAGAAGTGAGCGAGTTGGTGGAATTTTTGCGTGACCCCGGAAAATTCCAGAAATTGGGAGGACGGATTCCGCGCGGCGTGCTCATGGTAGGCAATCCCGGAACGGGGAAAACTCTGCTGGCCCGGGCGATTGCAGGGGAGGCCAAGGTTCCTTTCTTCAGCATTTCCGGTTCGGATTTTGTGGAAATGTTTGTCGGGGTGGGGGCAGCCCGTGTGCGCGACATGTTTGAACAAGCCAAGAAAAATGCCCCGTGCATCATCTTCATCGATGAAATCGATGCCGTAGGCCGCCAACGGGGCGCCGGTCTGGGTGGAGGCAATGACGAGCGGGAACAGACCCTCAACCAGATGCTGGTGGAAATGGATGGTTTTGAAGCGACAGTGGGCGTCATCGTCATTGCCGCCACCAACCGGCCTGATGTCCTTGATCCTGCACTGTTGCGGCCAGGACGTTTTGACCGCCAGGTCGTAGTACCCTTGCCAGACATTCGTGGGCGTGAACAGATCTTGCTGGTACACATGCGCAAGGTCCCTATCGCACCCGATGTGCGGGCCGATATCATTGCACGGGGCACGCCCGGATTTTCAGGGGCGGATCTGGCCAACTTGGTGAATGAATCAGCACTCTTTGCCGCACGATCCAATAAGCGCCTGGTGGACATGGATGATTTCGAACGGGCCAAGGACAAGATCATCATGGGCGCGGAACGACGTTCTCTCGTCATGCCTGAGCAGGAACGGCGCAATACGGCTTACCATGAGTCCGGGCATGCCGTAGTGGCCCGCATGCTGAAACTGACCGATCCGGTTCACAAAGTGACCATCATTCCCCGTGGGCGTGCACTGGGGGTAACCATGCAGTTACCCACGGAAGATCGCTATAGCATGAACCGCGACCAGATCCTGCAAAATATTGCCGTATTGTTTGGGGGGCGTATTGCGGAGGAAGTGTTCATGAATCAGATGACCACGGGAGCCAGCAATGACTTCGAACGCGCCACCGATATGGCGCGTCGCATGGTGACCCAATGGGGGATGTCGACTTCCATGGGGCCTATGGTTTATGGAGAAAACGAAGGAGAAGTTTTTCTTGGGCGGACCATTGCCACCCATAAGAATGTGTCGGAAGCCACGATGCAGAAAGTGGATATGGAAATTCGCCGCATCATTGACGAACAGTACGTCTTGGCGCGGGGCATCATCGAAACTCATCGCACTGAAATCGAGGCAATGACCCATGCCTTGCTGGAATGGGAAACCATCGATGCGGAACAAATCGAGGACATCATGTCCGGACGTCCGCCCCGTCCACCCAAACCGCCTGCGCCAGTAACGCCCAAGGCGCCCCCTCCCAGCGCTTCGCCGCCCCCGGCACCCGCCTCCACGGCTCAACCGGCTCAGGGCGTCTGAGTCCAGAGGGGTTTTGTCAGTGTGGATTCCCGGCGCGCCGGGTGGATCACCCAAATCACTCCCCGCAGTACACTGCGGGGAGTTTGTTTTGTCCTTGGCGCAACCTCGTATCATGGGGATTCTCAACGTTACTCCCGACTCATTCTCTGATGGGGGGATGCATCGCGATGCGCTGGCCGCCATAACCTGTGGACAAGCCTTGGTGGCACAAGGGGCTGACCTGATCGATGTAGGGGGGGAATCCACCCGTCCCGGAGCCCCTGAAGTGGAGTTGGCCGAGGAGTTGCGGCGTGTGATTCCGGTCATTGAAGGATTGGTGGATACGTTGAAGGTGCCCGTCTCCATCGATACCCGTCATCCCCAAGTCATGCAGGCAGCCATTCGTGCAGGAGCCACCCTGATCAATGATATCGAAGCTCTGCAGGCCCCCGGAGCCCTTGACTGTGTGCTCGAGCATGAAGTGGGCATTTGTCTGATGCACATGCAAGGACACCCCTTGACCATGCAGCAGTTGCCCCATTATCCTCTGGGGGTGGTAACTGAGGTATGCCATTTTCTTGCGGAGCGGGTTGCTTTATTGGAGCAGTATGGTGTGGAGCGCGCACGCATCCTGATCGATCCGGGGTTTGGTTTTGGCAAGACCCGTGCCCACAACCTGACCTTGCTGCAGCAGTTACCGGTTTTGGTGGATCTGGGGTACCCGGTATTGGTGGGCCTGTCCCGCAAATCCATGCTGGTCGGCCAACCCAGCATTTCCCCGCGCGAACGTCTGGGAGCCAGTCTGGCTGCGGCTTGCTGGGCGATTCAGGCAGGGGCGCATATCCTGCGTGTCCACGATGTGGCTGCGACCCGTCAGGCCGTGGATTTATGGATGAATACCTTGACAGTGGGGAAGTAATTCCCCCATTTCCCCATTTTTTCGATGCTATGGGAGTGTCTTGGCAAGTCGAAAACCAACGTCGTGATCCCCCTCTGCCGGTTTGCCCATGATGCGGTAAGTTGCGAGAGTGCCCTGCGGTTTGCTATTCCAGGAGCCGCCGCGAAGTACGCGCTTCATGCCGTCTCCTTGCCAGACACTGCCATCCGTTGGGGCACCATTATAGTTGTCGTGCCAACTGTCCTCCACCCATTCCCAGACGTTGCCGCTCATGTCGTACAAGCCAAAGGCATTGGCTTGTTTTTGAGCTACAGGATGGGTCATGTCGCCGCTGTTTCTGAAGTCCCAGGCCACGTTGTCGAGAGTACCTTTGCCGCAGTATTTCTGCTGTCCGCCCGCCCGGCAGGCGTATTCCCATTCTGCCTCAGACGGCAAGCGATACTGTTTGCCGGTCTTGGCGTCGAGTTTCTTGATAAATTCCTGAACGTCATCCCAACTGACATTTTCCACCGGACAGTCTTCTCCACAATTTCTGGCAAGCAAGCCGCCGCTGAAATGACTCGGATTATTGCCCATGATTGCTTTCCACTGTCCTTGGGTCACTTCGGTCTTGCCGATGGCAAAAGATTGGGCGATGGTGACGCGGTGCACGGGTTTTTCATTAGCCTCACCGTTGTTAGAACCCATGTCGAAACTGCCCACTGGAAGAGCAATCATTACGGAACATGCTGAGCAGTCCTGAACCTCTTTCAACTTTGACGAATCCGGCCCTCCAGTCATAGTCTCATCAGCGATTGCCAGTGTGTGGATCAGGGAAATACCGGCCGCAAAAACTAACGGGACATATTTCATTTTATTTCTCCTGTTCGGCAAGTTGGTCAATCAAGCGGATTTCGTCGGATTTGTAAGAGTGTGGCATTTTCTCGTAGCGCTCCTGTGTTTTGATTTTACGCGCACCTTTCCGGTTTGGGCAATAAGTTCAGGTAGGCTTGCCCTGGTGTAACGTCTTCCAGACTCGAACGTCTCTGGTCTGTTTTTGTATCAAGACAGATAATCAGAACGACGAGAATCGAAAAGTTCCGTTACGGCGGGGTTCATCAAGCATGGACAAGCGGACATGACGCCTCCGGATACCGTATGATTCCGAATCATCCAAGCCTTTCGTTTATGATGGGTGGCTAATAAATATAATGGCTTTTACGGCCTGTTGTTATTGATGCGTTAGAGGAGAATCAATGAACCGTCGTTATTTTGGAACGGATGGAATTCGTGGGCGGGTGGGCAGTGAGCCCATGACCCCTGTGATGATGCTGAATCTCGGGTATGCCGCAGGCACGGTGCTGGCTCAGGGAGCGGCTGCCAAAGAGGATCGTCCGGTGGTGATTATTGGCAAGGACACCCGCATTTCAGGTTACATGATCGAATCGGCCCTTGAGGCCGGACTTTCTGCAGCAGGGGTGGACGTCATTCTGTTGGGGCCCATGCCAACCCCGGCGGTGGCCTATTTGGTTCGGGCCTTGCGTTTACAGGCGGGGGTGATGATCAGCGCTTCCCATAACCCTTTCGAGGATAACGGGATCAAATTCTTCTCTGCCGATGGGATGAAATTGCCCGACAGCGTGGAACAGGACATTGAAGCCCAACTGAATCAACCCTGGTCTTGCCGTGACTCGGCCCAGTTGGGGCATGTCCGCCGCATGAATGACGCCGCAGGGCGTTATATCGAATTTTGCAAAAGTACGTTCCCCTCCAGTCTCGACCTCAAGGGACTGAAACTGGTGGTGGATTGCGCGCACGGGGCAACCTATCATATCGCTCCTTTGGTATTTCACGAATTGGGCGCCGAAGTCATTGCCATCGGCAATACCCCCAATGGCGTCAATATCAATGATCACTGTGGGGCGACACATGTCGACACATTGCGTGAGGCCGTGCGTACCCACCAGGCCGATATGGGGATCGCTCTGGACGGCGATGGAGATCGTCTCATCATGGTGGACGAGACAGGGAAAAGTTATGACGGGGATCAACTGCTTTATGCTGTGGTCAAACACCGTCAATCTTTGCCGGGATTCGCCGGCGGAGCAGTGGGGACCTTGATGACCAATCTGGCTGTGGAAAAGGCCTTCGAGCGACGACGAATTCCCTTTGTGCGGGCCAGAGTGGGGGATCGCTACGTCCTGGAAACGATGTTGGAACGGGGTTGGCTTTGGGGTGGAGAGAGTTCGGGGCATCTGATCTGTCGGGATAAGCACAGCACGGGAGATGGCATCATTTCGGCGCTTCAAGTACTGGCAGCCTTGACCAGCCAAGGGGTGACCCTGGCCAGTTATACCGCCGAAGTGGAACTCTACCCCCAACGCCTGATCAATGTGCGTACTGTCCAGTCGGTGGATTTTAAAACATCTGCACAGGTTCAGCAGGCAGTGACGGCAGCAGAGGAGGATATGGCCGGACACGGGCGGGTACTCTTGCGTGCCTCAGGGACGGAACCCTTGATTCGTGTCATGGTGGAGGGGGAAGATGCCACCCAAGTGGAGCGTTGGGCAGAAACCATCGCCGCCGCTGTGCGCGAGTTGGCAACCTAAATCAGTTCGGGGTCGATCACTGCATGGAGGATGAGTTGGATTTGTCCGTTCCGTTCGCGCTGTGTGAGCCACCAGAGCGCGCCTTTGCGTACGCTCCAGGGGGCGACTTCGCCCGTGAGTAGCCAGGCTGCGGTTTCTCCCAGGGTGGGTTGGTGGCCCACCAGCAGGGTGTAGGGATCAGCAGGCGCAGGCCAGGCGCAGGCCTGCAACAGGTCGCGCGGACGAGCCTGGGTTCCCAGATGCGTCACCGTTTCAAAGTGTCTGGAAAAGGCGCTGGCGGTTTGCTGGGTGCGCTGTGCCGGGCTGACCATAATGCGGGGTTCATGAGGCAAATGGGTCTTCAACCAGCGGGCCACTCGCCGAGCTTGTTGGTGGCCCCGTTCAGTCAGGGCACGAGCAAGGTCAGGAAAACCTTCTTCGGCTTCGGCGTGACGCCATAGGATCAGGTGGGATTGGCTCATGAGGAGGAAGATTTCTGGCTCAAATGCTGCAAGAGAAAGTCATGCACCCGGAAGCACGAACTGCCGCGCCGTGGATGGGTTCGCGCATATTGCCCCTCGCCGTTCATGATCCAGGCTGCGTGGTTGTCGCGCAGATAGGAACGGAGCCCTTCGCTCAGTATTCGTCGTTTGATGCGTGGATCGAGAATGGGGATACAGACTTCGATGCGGCGAAAAAAATTACGGTCCATCCAGTCTGCACTGGCGATGAATACATTGTGGCTTCCTCCATGACGGAAATACATGACCCGATGATGTTCCAGAAAACGACCGATCAGGGAGCGTACCCGAATATGTTCGGATAAGCCTTTGACCCCGGGACGGAGCAGGCAGACCCCCCGGATGATCAGATCGATATGAACCCCTGCCTGGCTGGCTTCATAGAGCGCTTCGATCAGAAGAGGTTCGGTCAGTGCATTCATTTTTGCGATGATGTGGGCTTTATCACCCTTGCGAGCAAACTGGATTTCACGGGCAATGGCCTGCAGGGTTCCTGAGTGGAGGGTGAAGGGGGCTTGCCAGAGATGGCGTAATCGCTCTTGCTTGCCCAGTCCCGTAATTTGCATGAAGATGGCGCTGACATCGGCGGTGATTTCCGGATGGGCAGTAAACAAACCGAAATCGGTATAGGTGCGCGTGGTTCGGGCATGATAGTTGCCTGTTCCCAGGTGGACATAACGCCGTAGTTCGCCTTGCTCGCGCCGAATGATGAGACACATTTTAGCGTGAGTCTTGTACCCGAAAACGCCATAGACCACATGGGCCCCGGCGGCTTCCAACTTTTCTGCCCAGTTGATGTTGGCTTCTTCGTCGAAGCGGGCCAACAGTTCCACCACCACGGTGACTTCCTTGCCTTGGTGGGCTGCCTCGATCAAGGCTTCGATCAATTCTGAGTCCGTGCCGGTACGGTAGACCGTCTGTTTGATGGCCAGTACCGCAGGGTCACGCGCCGCTTGTTGAACAAACTGAATGACGGGCATGAAGGGCTGAAAGGGATGATGCAGGAGAAGATCGCGTTTTTTCAAGGTTTCAATGAGAGGAACTGTTTGATCCAGTTCGCGGGGCAGTTGGGGCTGAAAGGAGGGAAACTTGAGATCCGGCCGGTCAACCAGGTCGGCGACCCGCATCAGGCGCACGAGATTGACGGGACCGTCCACTCGGTACAGATCTGTTTCTTCCAACTCGAAAGTATCAAGCAGGAATTGAGCCATGGTTTCGGAACAATTTTCCGGGACTTCAAGGCGTACTTCATCGCCATACTGGCGATGACTCAATTCGCCTTGCAAGGCGAGACGCAAATCACTGACTTCTTCATCTTCCAGAAGTAACTCGCTGTTTCGGGTCAAACGAAATTGATAGCATCCTTCGACAGTCAGACCATGAAAAAGATCGCCCACGTTGGCATGCAGGATCGAAGATAAAAAAATGAACCCATAGGGGCAACCACAAATTTCTTCGGGCAGTTGTATGAAGCGAGGAAGGGAACGGGGGGCTTGTACGACGGCATGGGTGCAGGGACGGCCAAAAGCATCGACGCCCGAAAGTTCCACGGCAAAATTGAGACTTTTATTGAGGATCCGAGGAAAAGGATGGGCTGTATCCAATCCAATGGGGGTCAATACCGGTTTAATTTCGCGCAGATAATAGTTGCGTGCCCAAGCGTGCTGGGCCTCGGTCCAATGATTGCGACGGTGAAAGCAGATACCCTCTTCTGCCAAACGTGGCAGGACGCGCTCGTTTAATAGATGATATTGATGGGCGACGAGTTCGTGTGCCACGTTGCAAACCAGACGGTAAACCCGTAAGGGGGGCAGACCATCCGGGCCGGTTTTCGTGATGCCTTCGCGAATTTGCTGTTTCAGGCCGGCAACCCGAATCTCAAAAAATTCATCCAGATTGCTGCTGACGATGCACAGATAGCGCAGTTGCTCAAGGAGAGGGGTCTCGTCATCTTCCACCAGGCTCAGGACGCGTCCATTGAATGCCAACAGGCCTAACTCACGATTGAGAAACCGGGACGCTGGTGTAACGGGATTGCTCATAAAGTCAGTCAAGAATGGGAACCGTGGAACGCCTTCAGTGTACCACCCTACGAGTATCAGGAAAACCAATATGATGCGGGCCTGTATTCATCGTCACGAATAATTCATGGCAGGTTCATGGCGGGGTAACAAGGCCAGGGCAAAGTGGGTAAACCTTCGTTCTGATGGAGAGATCCATGACCCAACTTGATCAAAGTCTGCAGAATATTCGTCAACCACGTCTGATATTTCAATATGCCCGCTCTCCTGCGGATGTGCGGGCGGCTCAGCAATTACGTTGGCAGGTCTTTCATGAAGAGATGGGGGCGCACTTGCATTCCCCCGAGGCAGGACTGGATCAGGATCGATTCGATGAACTCTGCGATCATCTGATTCTGCGCGATACGCGTAGTCATGAAGTGGTGGGCACCTACCGGATACTCAACGCGCAGCAGGCGGTGTGGGCCGGAGGATTTTATGCGGAAGAGGAATTCGATTTGACCCGCCTGTCCCATCTGCTACCTCATGTCATGGAGGTGGGACGGGCCTGCGTTCATCCGGATTATCGAAATGGTCTTTCCATTGCAGTGTTGTGGGCAGGTCTGGCCGAATATATCCAGACACATCGAGTGCAATATCTGATGGGCTGTGCCAGCATGACCATGATCGATGGGGGCCATACGGCGGCCTCGCTCTACCGCCAGTTGGAACTTTTTCATGGGGCTCCTGCAGAATGGCGTGTTTTCCCCCGTTGTGCATTGCCTCTGGCGGCGCTCGACAGCACGCGCGTGGTGGAGATCCCGCCGCTCATCAAGGCTTATCTGCGGGTGGGTGCCTATGTTTGCGGAGCTCCGGCGTGGGATGCGGATTTCAACACGGCGGACTGTCTGCTTTTGTTGCCCACGGCAGCCATGGATCAGCGTTATTCCCGCCGCTTCATGAAGGCCTCGGCTGAGGGAAAAACTTCCTTCTGAGGATTCATTTATCCGTGTAAGCACGTTGCCCGGTATGCGCTCAGGCATTATTACCCCAGGCAAGGATTTCTGGACCCGAGTAGTTCATTCGTGCATGATCTGGTAGAGTGGGGTTTTTTGTGAGGGTTGTAGGATATGCCCCAAGGAATCATCGCGGCAGTAGACTTGGGCTCGAATAGTTTTCGTCTGCAGGTGGCACGCGTGGTGCAGGGGCAACCTTATACGCTGGATGCGCTCAAGGAGTCCGTACGACTGGCGGCGGGATTATTGCCCGACAACACGCTGGATGCGGTGACACAGGAACGGGCCTTGGCCTGTTTGCGGCGTTTTGGCGAGCGGTTGCGTGCAGTTCCCCGGGAAGCCATCCGGGTCGTGGGGACCAATACCCTGCGCGTTGCCCAACACGCGGAAACCTTTCTGGAAGCGGCACAGGAAGCCTTGGGTGTTCCCATTGAGATCATTGCAGGTCAGGAAGAAGCTCGCCTGATTTATGTGGGTGTGGCGCATAGTCTTCCCCGCAGTCGATGCCGTCGGTTGGTGGTGGACATTGGCGGCGGGTCTACAGAAATCATCATTGGACGTGGGGTCAAACCGCAGCGCCTGGAAAGTTTATATATGGGGTGCGTCAGTTATACACAGCAGTTTTTTTCCCAAAACAAGGTGACAGAACGTCACTGGACGGCAGCCACTTTAGCGGCGGCCAATGAATTGCAGGCGCTTTCTGCCACCTTCGGGCGGGAGCAATGGGATGAGGCCGTGGGTTCTTCCGGGACGGCTCGAGCCCTGGCTGAGTTGCTGGAATTGAACGGCTTTGTGGGGCAAGGAATTACCCGGGCCGGACTGGCTTTTCTGCGAGAAAAGTTATTGGAGGCCCGCGATCCGCACCATCTGGTTTCCATAGGATTACGCATGGAGCGGGTGCCGGTGTTGCCGGGGGGGCTGGTCATCATGAGTGCGGTGTTCGATCACTTGGGGATCGAACAGATGCAAACCACGGACTGTGGTTTGCGCGAGGGTGTCTTGTATGAGATGCTGGGTCGCCTGAAACATCGGGATGTCCGGGAAGAGACGGTGCGCCATTTCGTCCAGCGGTACCATGCGGATCCGATGCAGGCGGAGCGGGTAGAAAAGTTGGCGCTTACTCTCTACCGTCAGGTGACCACCCGCCCCCAATATGTGCATTATTCCCCTTATCTGCGTTGGGCTGCCCAGTTGCATGAAATTGGGCTTTCCATCGCCCATGGGGGGTACCATCGTCATTCAACTTATATCGTTGATCATGCGGACATGCCTGGGTTCTCTAAAATGGAGCAGGCTATCGTGGGGGGATTGGTCCAGAATCATCGGGGGCGTCTGGTCAAGGGGGCAGAACGGATCACCAATCGGGAAGGTTGGCGCTTGGTGTTGTGTCTTCGTCTGGCGGTGTTGTTCTGTCGTGGCCGCGCACCTCTGGGGCGAACCCCGCGCTTTCGCCTGGCGGATGAGGGGGAGGAGGGGTTTTGCTTGCAACTCAATCCCGTCTGGTTGGCCAGCCATGCCTTGGCAGCCGCCAATTTGGAGAAAGAATGTCAGCAGTGGCAGGCTCAAGGTATTTCCTTGAGGGTGGTTTGACCCGGAAGATTCACGGGGCTGTAATCAATATGTCATATTTGGTAGTTACCCTGTTCCCGTACCCTTGCAATTTTTTCTACGGAGATTTTCATGACGATTCGATTCCTCTTGCGTTCTTGGGTGGCAGCCAGTGTTTTATGGGTGTCGGCTTGGGAAGCCCAAGCAACAGATATCACCGGAGCGGGATCCACTTTCGTCTATCCAGTTTGCGCCAAGTGGGCTGAAGGATTCAGAGTGGCCACTCAAAATAGTTTGAATTACCAATCTATTGGCTCAGGCGGAGGAATCAAGCAGGTGAAAGCCAAAGTGGTGGATTTTGGGGCAACGGACAAACCTCTGACCCGGGAAGAACTGAACCGGAGTTCACTGGTACAGTGGCCGCTCGTGGTAGGTGGCGTGGTTCCTGTAATCAATGTGGAAGGAATTGCCCCCGGACAAATGAAACTCGACGGACCGGTGTTGGCCGACATCTATCTGGGCAAGATCAAACGTTGGAATGATCCGGCCATTCAGGCGCTCAACAAGGGACTAAATCTGCCCGCACGGGACATCGTCGTGGTTTCCCGGACCGATGGTTCCGGGACCACCTTCATCTTTACGAATTACCTCTCCAAGGTCAGTGCCGAGTGGAAAAATAAGGTCGGGAGTGATACGGCCGTCAGATGGCCCACAGGCATCAATGGCAAGGGAAATGAGGGGGTGGCTTCCTATGTGCGTCAGCAGGCGGGGGGAATTGGTTACGTGGAATACGCCTATGCCCTGCAAAACAAAATGAGTCATGTTCAGATGAAGAACCACGAAGGGCAGTTTGTGGAACCGGATATCAAAACATTCAGCGCTGCGGCCAGCAATGCAAACTGGAAACCGGAAAACGGGTTTTACGAAGTTCTGACCGATGAACCGGGAAAAAACAGTTGGCCCATTACCGGCGCCACCTTTGTTCTGATGCAAAAAGTGCAGGAAAACCCGGAGCATGCCAAAACCGCCTTGCGGTTTTTCGAGTGGGCCTACAAGAACGGTCAAAAAGCCGCATTGTCCCTGGACTATGTTCCATTGCCCGATGATGTGGCCAGGTTGATCGAAGCCCAGTGGAAGATGGAACTGAAGGATAGTGCGGGTAAGGCACTCTACTGAGGAGGCTGCAGGAAATTTCTGTGTGGGGAGGGGTCCTTCTCTCCCCCGATTGCGCGATAATAGGAAAACCTCGGTACTGGGGTATAATCGCTCCGTTCCTGTCTTGACATTGTGTCCATGGCCGCCTTATGAACCCTATACCGACCCAACCTGCTG
Source organism: Ferrovum myxofaciens (assembly GCF_000735045.1). Taxonomy (GTDB): domain Bacteria; phylum Pseudomonadota; class Gammaproteobacteria; order Burkholderiales; family Ferrovaceae; genus Ferrovum; species Ferrovum myxofaciens. The sequence continues at coordinate 89,345 of NZ_JPOQ01000008.1, read as the reverse complement.
AGCGCGCGCCTGTGCCCGCAGGGCAGGCCCGTGGTTCCGGATATCTTGCCGACCGCTTGTTCGAGTGGATGACCCGCATCTTTGCATTGTTGGTGCTGTTCACTTTGCTGGCGATTCTGGCTTCGTTGGTGGTAACCAGCGCTCCTTCATTGAAAGCCTTTGGTTTTTCTTTCCTGTGGTCCGAAGACTGGGATCCCGTGCAGGATAAGTATGGTGCCCTGATCCCCGTTTACGGAACTCTGGTCAGTTCCTTTGTGGCTTTGCTGATTGCGGTTCCCATCAGTTTCGGGATTGCCGTCTTTCTTACGGAAATGTCTCCTCCCTGGCTTAAACGCCCGCTCGGGACGGCCATTGAATTGCTGGCTGCCATTCCCAGCATCATCTACGGGATGTGGGGACTGTTTTCCTTTGCCCCGATTTTTTCCCGGACGCTGCAACCCTTCTTGATCCAGACTTTGGGCAAAATACCCTTTGCCGGACAACTTTTTCAAGGCCCACCCTTGGGAATCGGTTTGCTGACGGCCAGCATCATTCTGGCCATCATGGTGATACCCTTCATCTCCTCGGTGATGCGTGATGTCTTTGAACTGGTTCCCGTTGTACTTAAAGAATCGGCCTATGGGCTGGGAGCCACCACCTGGGAAGTGGTCTGGCGGGTGGTATTGCCCTATACTCGTGCCGGGGTGGTGGGGGGAATCATGCTGGGACTGGGGCGTGCTTTGGGAGAAACCATGGCGGTCACCTTCGTGATTGGCAATACCCAGCATTTGAGTCCGTCGCTGCTGGCCCCGGGAAACAGTATTGCCTCGTCCCTGGCCAATGAATTTGCCGAAGCGGTGGGCGACCTTTATACCTCTGCGTTGATTGAATTGGGACTACTGCTTTTCATCATTACGACCATCGTGCTGGCTATGGCCAAATTGATGTTGTTGCGCATGGGGCAGCGTGAAGGAACGAGGAGCTGACCATGCGTTACACCACGCCCGAAATCCGTCGAATCTACCGCCGCCGTCAGATGGCCAATCGTTTTCATCTGTTCATGTCGGTGTTTGGCATGGGTTTTGGTTTGTTCTGGTTGACCTGGATTCTCTGGACCTTGTTGTCCAATGGTTTTGAAGCATTGAGTTGGTCACTGTTGACCCATCCGACGCCTTCTCCTGGAGGGGAAGGGGGGCTGGCCAATGCCATTTTGGGGAGCATCATGATGTCCGGCTTGGCAACTTTGATTGGAACACCGGTAGGGGTACTGGCCGGGACCTATCTGGCCGAATATGGTCGACGGGGCTGGTTGGCTCCCACGACCCGTTTCATCAATGACATTCTGCTCAGCGCCCCCTCCATCGTTCTGGGGTTGTTTGTCTATACCGTGTATGTGGCCCATGCTCACCACTTTTCAGGGATTGCCGGCGCTCTGTCTTTATCTTTGATCGTGGTTCCCGTGGTTGTCCGAACCACCGACGATATGTTGCGCCTGGTGCCGGACAGTCTGCGCGAAGCCGCCATTGCGCTGGGAGCACCCCGTTGGAAAATGGTGGTGATGGTGTCTTATCGGTCTGCCAAAAGCGGCATCGCCACGGGCGTGTTGCTGGCGGTGGCGCGCATCAGCGGTGAAACGGCTCCTCTCTTGTTCACTGCACTCAACAATCAGTTCACCACCTGGAACATCAATGAGCCGATGGCCAATCTGCCGGTGGTGATCTTTCAGTTTGCCATGAGTCCCTACGATGATTGGCACCGTCTGGCCTGGGGCGGGGCCATCCTGGTGACCTTCAGTGTGTTGGCAATCAATGTGCTGGCGCGTTTGCTGTTCCGTCAAAAAAGTTTTTGAGCAGGGGTTTCATGAGACATTCCGAGGTTTTCAATCTTTCTTCCATCGCGCCTGAAGTGCGTATCGCCATTCGTAATCTCAATTTTTACTACGGCCGCTTCCATGCGTTGAAGAATGTCACCATGGATATACAGACCAACAAGGTGACGGCCTTCATTGGTCCTTCGGGATGTGGTAAGTCCACTCTCTTGCGGACCTTCAACCGTCTGCATGAACTTTATCCGGCCAATCGAACTACAGGTCAAATTCTGCTGGATGGCAAGAATGTTTTGGACCATCGGGAAGACCCCACTTTATTGCGGGCGCGTGTGGGGATGGTTTTTCAGAAACCCACGCCGTTTCCCATGTCGATTTATGAAAACATTGCTTTTGGTGTGAGATTGTATGAAAGGTTGACGTCCGTGGAAATGGACGAGCGAGTGGAATGGGCTCTGAGCAAGGCGGCGCTGTGGCCCGAGGTGAAAGATAAGCTGCGCCAGAGTGGTAATGGGCTTTCCGGGGGACAGCAGCAGCGTCTGTGTATTGCCCGTTGTATTGCCATCAAGCCCGAGGTGATCCTGCTGGATGAGCCCTGCTCTGCGCTTGATCCTATTTCTACGGCGCATATCGAGGAACTGGTGCATGACCTGAAGAGCGATTACACTGTGGTCATGGTTACCCACAACATGCAGCAGGCCGCTCGAGTTTCCGACTATACCGCCTATATGTACCTGGGGGAATTGATCGAGTTCGATGAGACGGATCAAATCTTTACCAAACCCAATCAGAAGGCGACGGAAGATTATATTACCGGGAAATTCGGTTGATCTTCGGATTTGCGGTGCCAAGACCATTGCAAGGAACGCCATTTCAAGGCATCATCCTGCCCAGACATTTATTTCATGCAAGGTTTGGAACAGCTCATGCGTAAAAAACTTATTGCAGGCAACTGGAAAATGCACGGTTCTCGTGTAGCAAACGAGATATTGGTAAGGTCACTGCTGGCAGAACCGGCTTTGGAGCCCTCCGTTGAACTGGTGGTTTTGGTCCCTGCTCCCTATCTGGCCCAGATGCAGCAGTTGTTGGGTGATTCAGCCTGTGCCTGGGGAGGGCAGGATGTTAGCGACCAGGAACGCGGTGCTTTTACCGGAGAGGTGGCGGCTTCCATGTTGCGCGAATTCGGATGCCGGTATACGGTGGTAGGACATTCGGAACGGCGTCAACGCCATGGTGAGACCGATGTTCAGGTGGCGGCCAAGGCGCAACAGGCACTGTCTCAGGATCTGATTCCCATCCTCTGCCTGGGAGAATCCCTGGAGCAACGGGAGGCAGGAAAAACGGCGCAAGTGATGCGCCATCAATTGGGCGTGCTTCTGGACGTGTTGGGGGAAGCCGGCATGGTCCGTTCGGTACTGGCCTATGAACCCGTCTGGGCCATTGGTACAGGACGAAGTGCAACCCCGGCGCAAGTTCAGGAAGTCCATGCCTGGTTGCGCCAGCAGTGTGCCGAAGTGTCGCCGGGGTTGGCTGAAAACATCCAAATTCTCTATGGCGGTAGCGTCAAAGGTGCCAACGCGGTAGAATTGATGGCCTTGCCTGATGTGGATGGGGCACTGGTGGGGGGCGCTTCCCTGGTGGCGCAGGAATTTTTGGCGATCGCGCGCGCAGCCGCGAAAGCAAGTCAAAGGACTGAGTAATGGAAACGGTGGTTTGGTTCGTACATGTGGGGGCCGCACTTGGAATTATCGGATTGGTTCTCATGCAGCATGGTAAGGGCGCGGATATGGGCGCAGCCTTCGGGAGTGGTTCTGCGGGGGGATTGTTCGGTGCCTCGGGCGCATCGAATTTTCTGAGCCGCAGCACCGCGGTACTGGCGGCAGTGTTCTTTTGTACCAGCATGCTTCTGACCTGGTATTCAGGGCACGGTAACAAAGGGGCGAGCGTGATGAGTGGAGCCAATGCGCTCAAGGCTCCTGTGGTTTCGACGCCAGCAAATGGGGTTCCCACAAAATCCAACGAAATTCCAAAATAAGGTACACTGGTACCCCCCGGTCAAAGGGGATGAGTTTTAAGCCGATGTGGTGAAATTGGTAGACACGCCGTCTTGAGGGGGCGGTGGCGAAAGCCGTAGCAGTTCGAGTCTGCTCATCGGCACCATGGAATGATCGTGAACGGTTTGGCAGAGGTTTCTGTCAAATGGAAGTAATGGTGTCATAATGACCCACAAAGGAGGTCGAGTTTTCGATTTGGAACTCGACGGGGCTTACCCGGCGGCAGTATGGGGAAGTGCTCAATGATAATAATCGCACCCGCCCTATGAGGGGGTGCAGGAAACATTGCGAGTATGTGATGTCACAACATTATTTACCGGTATTGTTGTTCATTCTGGTGGGCGTGGGCGTGGGCGTGGTCCCTGCGGCTCTGGGTTGGTTCTTGGCGCCCCATCGTCCCGATCCGGAAAAGAATTCCCCCTACGAATGTGGCTTCGAGGCCTTTGAAGATGCACGGATGCGTTTTGATGTGCGCTATTACCTCGTGGCGATTCTCTTCATTTTATTTGATCTGGAAATTGCCTTCCTCTTCCCTTGGGCCGTGGTGCTGAAAGATATTGGTGGGTTTGGTTTTCTGGCCATGCTGGTATTTTTGGGGATATTGGTGGTGGGGTTTGCCTACGAGTGGCTCAAGGGCGCACTCGAATGGGAATGAAACAACGATTGCCGGGTTGATCCATCAGGGAGGGGAACATGGCACTGGAAGGCGTGCTCAAGGAAGGTTTTGTCACCGCAAGTCTGGATACGGTCATCAATTGGACCCGTACGGGTTCCCTTTGGCCCATGACATTCGGGTTGGCCTGTTGTGCGGTAGAGATGATGCACGCTGGCGCGTCCCGTTATGATCTGGATCGCTTTGGGATTGTCTTCCGCCCCAGTCCCCGTCAGTCCGATCTCATGATCGTGGCCGGGACGCTCTGTAATAAAATGGCGCCTGCCCTGCGCAAGGTATATGACCAGATGGCTGAACCCCGCTGGGTTATTTCCATGGGGTCCTGCGCCAATGGCGGGGGGTATTATCACTATTCCTATTCGGTGGTGCGTGGCTGTGACCGTGTGGTGCCGGTGGATGTCTATGTGCCCGGTTGTCCTCCCACGGCAGAAGCCCTGTTGTTTGGTTTGATCCAGTTGCAACAAAAGATTCGTCGTACTCAGACCATTGCGCGGGTGGCCTGATGAGTTTGCTGAATCGTGTTGAAACATTGGCAGGCGTGCTGAGTCATGCTTTTGGCGAAGTTCTGGAAGAATCCTCGATTCAGCGGGATGAACTGACCGTTCGTGTCAGCACTGAGCATTGGCTGGCAACGGCTCTGCGCCTGCGTGATGAGTTCGGTTTCGAGCAACTCATAGACCTGTGCGGAATGGATTATTCCACCTATCCCCACTGGTCACGGCCTCGCTTCGGGATTGTGGTGCATCTGCTCTCGATTCAGCATAACCTGCGCCTGCGCATCAAGATAGCGTCGCCGGAGGGGCCTGTTCCTCTGGTGGAATCGGTGGTCACGGTATGGTCTGTGGCCAACTGGTTCGAGCGGGAAGCCTTTGATCTGTTTGGCATCGTTTTTTCCGGGCATCCCGACCTGCGTCGCTTGCTGACGGATTATGGTTTTGTGGGACATCCCTTCCGCAAGGACTTTCCCGTTTCCGGATTCGTGGAAATGCGTTATGACCCGGAACAAAAGCGGGTCATCTATCAACCGGTCAGCATTCCACCGCGTGAAGTGATTCCACGCAAGACGCGTCCGGAACATTATGGGGATACGGCATAATGGCTGAAATACGTAACTACACCATGAACTTTGGTCCCCAGCACCCTGCGGCACATGGGGTGTTGCGTCTGGTTCTGGAACTGGATGGCGAAGTGATTGAACGGGCCGATCCCCATATCGGTCTTCTGCACCGCGGGACAGAGAAGTTGGCGGAAACCCGTACCTTCCTGCAAAGTGTGCCCTACATGGATCGTCTCGACTACGTATCCATGATGTGCAATGAACATGCCTATGTTCTGGCCATCGAGAAATTGTTGCAGGTGGATGTGCCGATCCGCGCTCAATATATTCGCGTCATGTTCGACGAAATCACCCGCATCCTCAATCACTTGCTATGGATTGGGGCGCATGCATTGGATATCGGAGCCATGACGGTGTTTCTCTATGCTTTCCGTGAACGGGAAGATCTGGTGGATTGCTATGAAGCTGTCTCCGGAGCCCGTCTGCATGCGGCCTACTATCGCCCCGGTGGGGTGTATCGGGATTTGCCTGAACGCATGCCCCAGCATCTGGCCAACAAGGAAGTGCGGGGCGGACGTTCGGATGCCAAAGCACAACGTTTGAACCGTAATCGTCAGGGTTCATTGCTGGATTTCATTGAAGATTTCGTCGATCGTTTTCCGAATTATCTGGATGATTACCATAATCTGTTAACCGACAACCGAATCTGGAAGCAACGGACGGTGGGGATCGGGGTCGTGACGCCAGAACGTGCGCTGTCTCTGGGCTTTACAGGGCCCATGTTGCGTGGATCAGGGGTGGCCTGGGACTTGCGCAAGAAACAACCGTACGAAACCTACGCTGAGATGGATTTTGACATTCCGGTGGGGGTGAATGGCGATTGTTACGATCGTTATCTGGTGCGGATGGAAGAGATGAAACAATCTAACCGTATCGTTCGCCAATGCATCGACTGGTTGCGTCGTAACCCGGGGCCGGTCATCACCGATAACCACAAGGTAGCGCCGCCTTCGCGGGAATCCATGAAAGAAAACATGGAAGAGTTGATTCACCATTTCAAACTCTTCACCGAAGGCATGCATGTGCCACCGGGAGAAACCTTGGCCAGTGTGGAAGCACCCAAGGGTGAATTTGCCATTTATCTGGTTTCCGATGGAGCCAACAAACCTTACCGTCTCAAGATTCGGGCCCCCGGTTTTGCCCATATGGCGGGTCTGGATGAAATGTCACGTGGGCATATGATTGCAGACGTGGTGGCCATCATCGGGACCCAGGATATCGTTTTCGGAGAAGTGGACCGCTGATCATGCTGAGTACGGAATCCAAACAACAGATCGACCGCGAAGTCGCCAAGTACCCCGCGGACCAGAAACAGTCGGCAGTGATGTCGGCCCTGCGTATTGCTCAGGTCCAATATGGCTGGCTGTCGAAGGAAGTCATGAACAGTGTGGCTGAGTATCTGGGCATGCCCGCCATTGCGGTGTATGAGGTGGCCACTTTCTATGAAATGTACAACCTCAAACCCATGGGGCGGCACAAATTAACGGTGTGCACCAATCTGCCCTGTGCGTTATCGGGTTCCACGGAGTTTTGTGACCGGCTCAAGGAAAAACTGGGCATCGGTTTTGGCGAAGTGACGGCGGATGGCGCCATTGGTCTCAAGGAAGGACAGTGTTTCGGGGCCTGTGGTGATGCGCCGGTACTTTTGGTGGACAACCATACCATGCACTCTTTCATGGATGAAGAAAAACTGGATACTTTGCTCAAGGAGTTGAAGTCATGACCGGCGTCATTCTCGAGGGGCTCGATCGGGATCGGACCTGGTCGCTGGAACACTATCTTCAACGGGGGGGTTACGAAGCCCTGCGCAAGATTTTGACGATGCCCATGACTCCCGAGCAGGTTGTGGATGAAGTCAAGAAGTCCGTGTTGCGTGGCCGGGGCGGAGCAGGTTTTCCGACGGGCCTCAAGTGGACCTTCATGCCCAAGAACTATGTGGGGGACAAGTATGTGGTGTGCAATTCGGATGAAGGAGAACCGGGTACCTTCAAGGATCGCGACATCTTGCGCTATAACCCCCATGCCTTGATCGAAGGGATGATCATTGCGGGGTATGCCATGGGTGCGACCCGTGGTTATAACTATATTCACGGTGAAATCTGGGAAGTCTATCAGCGCTGTGAAGAAGCCATTGATCAGGCCCGTGCGGCAGGCTTCCTGGGACAAAATATCCTGGGTTCGAAATTTTCCTTCGACTTGTTCAACCATCATGGTTATGGGGCCTACATATGTGGGGAGGAAACAGCCCTGCTGGAATCCCTGGAAGGCAAGAAGGGCCAACCCCGTTACAAGCCCCCCTTCCCCGCCACCTATGGACTGTACGGCAAACCAACCACCATCAACAACACGGAAACCTTTGCCTGCGTGCCCTGGATCATCCGCAATGGGGGCGAAGCCTTTTTGCAGTTGGGTAAACCAAACAATGGCGGCACCAAGATTTTTTCCGTTTCGGGGCATGTAACCCGACCGGGTAATTACGAAGTTCCTTTGGGGACCCCCTTTTCCACCCTTCTCGAAATGGCTGGCGGAATGCGGGGGGGGCGGAAGATCAAGGCGGTCATTCCAGGGGGATCCTCCATGCCGGTTTTGCCCGGAGACCTGATGATGCAATTGGACATGGACTATGATTCCATTTCCAAGGCGGGTTCCATGCTGGGTTCCGGAGCAGTGATCGTGATGGATGAAACCACCTGCATGGTGCGGGCACTGGAACGTTTATCCTTGTTCTATCATGAAGAATCCTGTGGACAATGCACCCCTTGCCGGGAAGGCACAGGCTGGTTGTACCGGATTATCCATCGCATCGAGCATGGTCAGGGACGCCAGGACGATTTGGACTTGTTGCATTCTCTATCCAATAATATTCAGGGGCGCACCATCTGTGCCCTCGGCGACGCTGCTGCCATGCCGGTGCGTAGTTTCGTGACCCATTTTCGGGATGAATTCGAATACCACGTTACCCATCGGCGTTGCCAGGTGGGGGCGGTGAGCGATTCTCAAGAGAAGGCAGCCTGATATGGCATTATTGAACCTCGAAATCGACGGAAAACCTACCCAGATTGAAGCCGGGCGTACCGTCATGGATGCGGCCAAGCAACTGGGGATCAAGATTCCTCATTTCTGCTATCACCGTAAACTGTCCATTGCCGCCAATTGCCGGATGTGTCTGGTTCAGGTGGAAAAGGCGCCGAAACCTCTGCCTGCCTGCGCCACCCCAGTGACCGAAGGGATGAAGGTACATACCCATTCACCTTTGGCCGTGGAGGCACAGAAGGCAGTGATGGAGTTTTTGCTCATCAATCATCCCCTCGACTGCCCCATCTGCGACCAGGGTGGCGAATGTGAGTTGCAGGATATCAGCGTGGGCTACGGCGGCGGAGCTTCGCGTTATCAGGAAGCCAAACGGGTAGTCTCCAACAAGGATCTGGGTCCGCTTATTTCCACCGACATGACACGTTGCATCCTGTGTACGCGCTGTGTGCGTTATGGCCAGGAGATTGCCGGGATCATGGAACTGGGCGTCGGTGGACGGGGAGAGCACTCGGAAATCCTGGCGTTCATGGATCTGACCGTGGATTCGGAGGTTTCGGGCAACGCCATCGACCTCTGTCCTGTGGGCGCACTGACCAGCAAGCCTTTTCGTTTTGCGGCCCGTTCCTGGGAATTGACGCGTTTCCCGTCGGTGAGCCCGCACGATGGATTGGGGACACAGATCGAGGTACAGGTCAAGATGCCCAACGACGTGGTGCGTGTGCTTCCACGTAAAAACGACGACATCAACGAATGCTGGTTGTCCGACCGCGATCGATTTTCCTATCAGGCGTTGCACAGCGCTGATCGGCTGCTTCATCCCCAGGTCAAGCGGGACGGACAGTGGACTCAGGTCACTTGGGCCGAAGCCTTGCAGTGCGTGGTGGATGGTTTGGAAAAGGTGCGCCATGACAGCGGGGGCGAAGGGATCGGTGCATTGTTGAGTCCTCATCAAACCCTTGAAGAACTTTATTTGGCGCAAAAGTTACTGCGTGAATTGGGTTGCCATAATATCGATCACCGCACCCGTCAGGTGGATTTTTCTCTCGACGCCCTGCAACAAGGGACACCCTGGCTTGGCATGGCGATTGCTCACTGGTCAGATCTGCGGGCAGTTCTGGTGATTGGGTCGGTGTTGCGTCAAGAGCAACCTTTGCTGGCGGTGCGTTTGCGGCGCGCGGCCCGGTCCGGGGCGCAGGTACATCGGGTGGCGGCGCGCAATGAGGATTGGGCCATGCCCGTGGCGGCAACCCTGCTGGGCAAACCCAGCGAATGGCCGGCACTGCTCGGTGAAATACTGAGTGCCGTGGCCCAACAAACAGGCATCCCTCTGCCTGAAGATTTATTGCCTTTGACCACCACGACACCTTCGCCCGAGGCTTTGGCCTGTGCGTCCAATCTGCTGACGGCGCAGGGAAAATCAGCGGTGGTATTGGGGCAACTGGCTCAACAACATCCCGATTATGCGACACTTTATCGTTTGGCCCAGGTGTTGGGCGAAGTGACGGGGGCTTCCTTTGGACAATTGGCGCTGGCTGCCAATACGGTGGGGGCTGCGCTGGCTGGGGCCTTGCCTCAGCGCGGGGCCTTTCATACCCATGCCCAGACGGGGTTGGATGCCCAGGCGCAATGGCGCCAGCCGCGCCAGGCCTATGTGGTGATGGGGTTGGAACCCTCTCTGGATTGCGCGGACCCCACCCTGGCTTTGAAAGCGTTGCGTCAGGCCGAGACGGTGGTGGCCCTGAGTGCCTTCAAGGGGGATGCGGAACAATGGGCAACGATCATGCTACCCATTGCACCTTTTACTGAATCTGCCGGAACCTTTGTCAGCATGGAAGGACGGGTACAATCCTTCAATGGCGTGGTGTCGCCCCAGGGTGAAGCGCGTCCAGCCTGGAAAATCTGGCGCGTGCTGGGTAATCTGCTGGATTGTCCAGGTTTTGCTCAGGAAACCCTTGAGGAAGTGCGTACGGAAATTTCACCGGACCTGCCGCTGGTCTGCCGCGAAGCACTCAGCAATCAACTATCCCAGGCGCCCGTTCTAAAAGTTCGCGCCTCTCTGGGAACCGTGGAACGGGTGGGCGAATTACCCGGTTACCATGCTGACCCACTGGTGCGACGTGCGCCTGCATTACAGGAAACCGCCCTGGCAGGGGACATTCGGGTCATTCTGCATCCTGCCCAGGCAGCCAGTTTGGGTTTGAGGGAGGGACAATCGGTGCGGGTTCGACAGGGTGAAGGCAGTGTAGTTTTGCCCGTGACCCTGGATGAAACGCTGGCGGAGGGATGTGCGGTGGTGCCTATTGCCCATCCGCTCTGCGCGTCATTGGGCGAGGCCATGGGCATGGTCGTACTGGAGGGGGCATGATGGATACGCTTCAAGCATTCTTCGGCCCGCTCTGGCCACTGGTCTGGACGCTGATCAAGATTCTGGCCATCGTGGTACCCATGATGGGGGCAGTAGCCTATCTGACCTTGGCAGAACGCAAGGTCATCGGCTTCATGCAGATCCGTATCGGTCCGAACCGGGTGGGGCCATTCGGATTGCTTCAGCCCATTGCGGACGGGATCAAGTTGTTGATGAAGGAAATCATCATTCCCAGTGGGTCCAACAAGTTTCTCTTCGTACTGGCTCCCGTACTGGCCATTATGCCCGCTCTGGCGGCTTGGGCTGTGGTGCCCTTTACCCCGGATCTGGTATTGGCCAATGTGGATGCCGGACTGTTGTACATCTTGGCCATCACTTCCATGGGAGTTTATGGTGTGGTGCTGGCTGGTTGGGCTTCCAACTCCAAATATGCCTTCCTTGGGGCCCTGCGTTCTGCAGCCCAGATCGTGAGTTACGAAATCGCCATGGGATTTGCCTTGGTGACGGTACTGATGATGTCCCACAGTCTCAATTTGGTGGATATCGTCAAGGCTCAGCAAGGAAGTCTGGGACTCTTGCAATGGAACTGGATTCCGCTTTTCCCCATGTTCGTCATTTACGTCATTGCAGGGACGGCTGAAACCAATCGGGCGCCCTTTGACGTGGCTGAAGGTGAATCGGAAATTGTGGCGGGGTTCCATGTGGAATACTCCGGTATGGCCTTTGCCATCTTTTTCCTGGCCGAATACGCCAACATGATTCTCATTGCCGCACTGGCATCCCTCATGTTCATGGGCGGCTGGTTGTCGCCGGTCTCCTTCCTGCCTGATGGAATTCTGTGGTTGTTTGCCAAGATGAGTTTCATTTTGTTCCTGTTCCTGTGGTTCCGGGCAACCTTTCCGCGCTACCGCTATGATCAGATCATGCGTCTGGGCTGGAAGGTTTTTATTCCTGTGACTCTGATCTGGTTGGTGATCGTGGGCCTGCTCCTGCAGGAACCCCTGCGCGGTCTTCCCGTGCTCAATCTTTGGTTCCATTGAGGAGTACCCTGTGGCTGACCTCAAATCCTTCGTCAAGAACTGGACCCTATCCGAATTGCTCAAGGGCATGAGCATTACGGGACGTCATTTTTTCGCGCCCAAGATTACCGTGCAATATCCCGAAGAGAAGACGCCGATGTCGCCCCGTTTCCGTGGCCTGCATGCCCTGCGTCGCTATCCCAACGGAGAGGAGCGCTGTATCGCCTGCAAATTGTGCGAAGCCGTGTGTCCTGCCATGGCCATCACCATCGAATCGGAACAACGGGAGGATGGAAGCCGGCGGACAACCCGTTACGACATCGACTTGACCAAATGCATTTTCTGCGGTTTCTGTGAAGAATCCTGTCCTGTGGATTCCATTGTGGAAACGCGCATTTTTGAATACCACGGTGAGCAGCGCGGAGATTTGCTCATGACCAAAGAAAAACTTCTGGCCGTGGGAGATCGTTACGAAGCCCAGATTGCGGCTGACCGGGCAGAAGACGCCCCTTACCGATGAGGATGACGCACCGTGCTTGATTCTTCTTTCCTGTTGTTTATGGCCTTTGCGCTGGTTCTGGTGGGGGCCGGTGTGGGGGTGATTACCGCCCGCAGTCCCGTCCATTCCGCCTTGTTCCTGGTGCTGGCTTTTTTTACCGGATCGGCGTTGTGGATGATGCTTGAGGCCGAATTCCTTGCCATCGTTCTGGTACTGGTTTACGTGGGCGCAGTGATGGTCCTTTTCCTGTTTGTGGTCATGATGCTCAATATTGACAACGAACGACTGCGCCAGGGGTTTTGGAAGCATTTGCCGCTCGGTGGAGGGGTTGCACTGTTGATGGTGCTGGAAATGTGGCTGGTGGTGAGCAGTCGTCAGTTTTCCTCCATGGTTCCGGATCCCCGAGGGTCAATCAGCAATACCAAGGAGTTGGGCCGTCTGCTCTATACCGATTACGTTTTTTCTTTTGAACTGGCAGCCGTTATTTTGCTGGTGGCCATTGTGGCCGCCATTGCCCTGACGCTGCGTCGCCGCAAAGATTCCAAGCACATGGACCCGGCTCTGCAGGTGCAAGTCAAAGCAGCCGACCGCATGCGGATCGTGTCCATGCCCGCCGAAAGGGAGTTGTAATGCTCAACCTGACAGACTATCTCATGCTCGGATCACTGCTGTTTGCCATCAGCATCGTGGGGATTTTTCTCAATCGGAAGAATCTCATCATTTTGCTCATGTGCATCGAGTTGATGCTGCTGGCCGTGAACATGAACTTCGTGGCTTTTTCCCATTACTTGCATGATACGGCGGGCCAGATTTTCGTTTTCTTCATTCTCACTGTAGCAGCAGCGGAATCGGCCATTGGTTTGGCCATTCTGGTGGTGCTGTTTCGTAACCTGCGCTCCATTCATGTGGACGACCTCAGCCACCTCAAGGAATGATCGACATGAGTGTGCCAAGTCTTTATCTTCTGGTTCCTCTAGCCCCCCTGTTGGGTGCGGTGCTGGCAGGGTTTTTTGGCAAAACTCTGGGCAAGGCGGGCAGTCACACCGTTACGATCCTCGGCGTGGCGGTATCCCTGATCGCATCTATGGTGATTGCCCAGGATGTTTTTGCAGGGCACTCCTTCAACGGAACCGTTTATCAATGGCTGACCATGGGAGACTCCTCTGTTTTTGAGGTGGGCTTCCTGATCGATCCGCTCACCGTCACCATGATGCTGGTGGTGAATTTCGTTTCCCTCATGGTCCATATCTACACCATTGGGTATATGCACGAGGATGACGGGTATCAACGTTTTTTCAGTTACATCTCGCTCTTTACCTTCTCCATGCTGATGCTGGTAATGGCCAATAATTTCGTCCAGTTGTTTTTTGGCTGGGAGGCGGTGGGTCTGGTGTCTTATCTGCTGATCGGTTTTTGGTATACCCGTCCCACGGCCATTTATGCCAACCTCAAGGCATTCCTGGTGAATCGGGTGGGTGATTTGGGTTTTTTGCTCGGGATCGCTTTGATCCAAGCCCATTTTGGTTCTCTCGATTATGCCACGGTGTTTCAGCAGGCCCCTGATTTTGCGCGGGATACCATCGAATTGTGCGGAGGCATGCCGGTCTCCCTGATTACGGTCATTTGTCTGTTGCTGTTTGTGGGAGCCATGGGCAAGTCGGCACAGATGCCCCTGCATGTCTGGCTACCTGATTCCATGGAAGGTCCCACGCCCATTTCCGCACTGATCCACGCGGCAACCATGGTAACTGCCGGGATTTTCATGGTGTCCCGCATGTCTCCTCTCTTTGAGTTGTCCCCCACAGCACGCTCCACCGTTCTCGTGATCGGTGCATGTACTGCCCTGTTCATGGCTTTCCTGGGGCTCATCCAGAACGACATCAAACGGGTAGTGGCTTACTCCACCCTGTCCCAGTTGGGTTACATGACCGTGGCATTGGGCGCTTCAGCCTATCCTGTAGCGATTTTTCATCTGGGAACCCACGCTTTTTTCAAGGCACTCCTGTTCCTGGGCGCGGGCTCCGTGATCCATGCCATGCATCATGAGCAGGACATGCGCAAGATGGGGGGGCTTCGGCGTTATATGCCCATTACTTATGTGACGGCGTTGATCGGTTCTCTGGCTTTGGCTGGCATTCCGCCCTTTGCCGGATTTTTTTCCAAGGATGCCATCATCGAAGCCGTGCGTGCCAGTCATTTGCCTGGCTCAGGTTTCGCTTCCTTTGCCGTGCTGTCCGGGGTATTTGTGACGGCATTTTATAGTTTCCGCATGCTTTTCATGACCTTTCATGGGAAACCGCGCATGGACCATCATACCCGTGAGCATCTCCATGAATCGCCCCTGGTCATTACCCTGCCGCTCATCATGCTGGCCATTCCTTCGGTCATTGCCGGCTGGATCTTCATTGGGCCCATGGTCATGGGAGATTATTTTGGTTCTTCCATTACCCTGCTGCCCGGAACTGGCGCTCTGCCGGAAATGCGCGAGGCCTGGCATGGGGTAGGCCCATTCGTTGTCGAGGGAGTTCAGTCCCTGCCTTTCTGGCTGGCCGTTTCCGGGATTGCGCTGGCTGCCGCTTTGTACCTCAAGTGGACCCATATTCCCGCGGTGATCGCCCGTGAATCCGGCGCCATTTATACCCTGTTGGACAATAAATACTACTTTGATCGTTTCAATGAAGTTTTTATAGCCGGCGGTGCCCGTTGTTTAGGGCAGGGATTGTGGAAACTGGGGGATGTAAAGTTCATCGATGGCTGGATCGTCAATGGTTCTGCCCAACTGGTGGGGGCCTTGTCCACACGCTTGCGCCGGATTCAGACGGGCTACATCTACCACTACGCCTTTGCTATGATTTTTGGGGTGTTCTTCCTGATGAGCCTGTGGTTCATCAAAGCGTAATTTGAGCGGAATTCCATGACTGCACACCATCTTCTTTCTTTGAGTATCTGGGTCCCCATTCTGGCGGGGATTCTCGTCCTCGCCCTGGGGCGCGATTCCAACCCGGGGCTAACCCGTGGAGTGGCACTGGTGGGGGCTTTGTTGGGCTTCCTGGTCACCCTTCCGCTTTATACCGGATTCATCAACGCCTCGGCGGCCATGCAGTTTGAAGAAGCCTACCGCTGGATTCCTGCTTTCAACATCACTTATCACTTGGGAATCGATGGGATTTCCCTGTGGTTTGTCCTGCTCAACAGTTTCATGACCATTCTGGTAGTGATAGCAGGCTGGATCGTCATCGAAAAACGACAAGCTCAGTACATGGCGGCCTTTCTGATCATGTCCGGGTTGATCAACGGTGTGTTCGTATCCCTGGATGCCATTCTGTTCTATGTTTTCTTTGAAGCCATGCTGATACCCATGTATCTGATCATCGGGGTATGGGGGGGGCCGCGCCGAGTCTATGCTTCCATCAAGTTCTTTCTGTATACCCTATTGGGTTCCCTGCTCATGCTGGCGGCTTTCATTTATCTGTATTTCGAGGCCGGAGAGTCTTTCGAAATCCTCAAATTCCAGGCAGTGGCTCTTCCTCTGGGAGTTCAGATCCTGATTTTTATCGCCTTCTTCATGTCCTTCGCCGTCAAGGTGCCAATGTGGCCGGTTCATACGTGGTTGCCCGATGCCCACGTGGAGGCCCCGACGGGAGGCTCGGTCATTCTGGCCGCCATTACCTTGAAAATTGGCGCTTATGGATTTCTGCGATTCAACTTGCCCATCACACCAGATGCCAGTCATGCCCTCGCCGGGACGATGATCACCCTATCATTGATTGCCGTGGTGTATATCGGTCTGGTGGCTTTGGTCCAGCAGGACATGAAGAAACTGGTGGCCTATTCATCCATTTCACACATGGGGTTTGTGACCCTGGGGATCTTTCTGTTCAACCCCATGGGCATGGAGGGAGGTCTGCTTCAGATGATTTCGCACGGGTTTATCTCGGGTGCCATGTTTCTGTGTATCGGCGTATTGTATGACCGCATGCACACACGACAAATTGCTGATTATGGCGGGGTGGCCAATACCATGCCGAAGTTTGCGACTTTCATGGTGTTGTTTTCCATGGCCAACGCCGGCTTGCCTGGAACCAGTGGTTTCATTGGAGAATTCATCGTTGTCCTGGGAGCGATTCAAGTCAATTTCTGGTATGCCACACTGGCAGCCACCACGCTGGTTCTGGGCGCCGCCTACACGTTATGGATGGTGAAGCGGGTTATCTTTGGAGAAGTGGCCAATGACCATGTGGCAGCGCTCAAGGATATTTCTGGCCGAGAATTCCTGTTTTTGATCATTCTGGCACTGCTGGTATTGGGGATGGGGTTGTACCCCAAGTTGTTCTCCGAACCCATGCACGCTTCGGTCCTGCAGTTGATCGAGCAGGCCTCGACCCCCAAGTTCTGATGGAGCGACGATGACCTTCGCCACACCCAATCTAGTTCCAGCCTACCCGGAAATTTTTCTTCTGGTGGCGCTTTCTGCCCTGCTGATCGCGGATTTGTTCATTTCCGAGTCCAAACGATTCCTGACCTATGCCTATGCTCAACTGGCCTTGGTGGGGACGGCGGGGTTTCTTCTGATCGGTTCCCTGGGGCAGGTGGTGACGACCTTCAATGGGTCCTTCGTGGATGACCCCATGGCCCGTACCCTGAAGATGATCTCCGTGCTGACGGTATCCTTCGTTCTGGCTTATTCCCGTGACTACATTCAAAGCCGTGGTTTGTTCAAGGGTGAGTTTTTTGTCCTGATCCTCTTTGCGCTGCTCGGGATCATGGTCATGATCTCTGCCAACCATTTTCTGGTGCTCTATCTTGGGTTGGAACTGCTCTCCCTCTCTCTGGCCTCCTTGATTGCGTTGCAGCGGGACTCGAGCGTTGCCACCGAAGCCGCCATGAAGTACTTCGTCCTGGCGGCCCTGGCTTCTGGAATGTTGTTGTATGGCCTGTCCATGATCTACGGCGCCACAGGCACTCTGCAAATGGCTGAAGTAGCCAATGTCATTGCTCAAGGTAATGCCGACCCCGGCATTCTGGTTCTGGGGTTGGTGTTCATGGTGGCAGGCTTGTCCTTCAAGTTGGGTGTGGTGCCTTTCCATATGTGGGTACCCGACGTGTACGAAGGGGCGCCCACCGCGGTTACCCTGTTTGTGAGCACGGCACCCAAGATTGCCGGCTTTGCTTTCTTCATGCGTTTGCTGGCGGGAGCCATGGGACCCATGATCGCAGATTGGCAATCCATGCTCATCATTGTTTCGGTACTGTCCATGCTGGTTGGAAACGTGACGGCCATCGCTCAAACCAACCTCAAGCGTATGCTGGCTTATTCCACCATTGCGCACATGGGGTTCCTGTTGTTGGGCATCCTGTCAGGTACCTTGGGAGGATATGCAGCGGCCATGTTCTACGTAGTAACTTATGTTCTTACGAGTTTGGCCGCTTTTGGCCTGATTTTGCTCATGAGTCGCGAGGGTTTTGAGGCAGACCAACTGAATGACCTGAAAGGATTGAACAAACGCAGTCCTTGGTATGCCTTTTTGATGCTGTTGATCATGATCTCCATGGCAGGGATTCCGGTTTCTGCGGGTTTCTTTGCCAAGTTGTCCGTGCTCAGTGCCGCCCTGGATGCCGGATTGACCTGGTTGGTGGTCGTGGCGGTACTCATGTCCCTGATTGGCGCGTTTTATTATCTGCGTGTCGTCAAACTGATGTACATGGATGAGCCGGAGGATGACACGCCGATCGTGGGGGAAAGTGATCATCGCCTGCTTCTCAGCATCAATGCGTTGACATTGCTCGCGCTTGGAATCATCCCCCAGCCACTCATCGATCTGTGTACGGCATCCATCGCTCAGTCGCTGCGCGGGTAAAATAATCGTGCTCCTTGACTGGAACATGCCTGACCATTCATGGCCGGACTTCACCGAACGGACCCTCGATTCTGCTCAGCGCTATCGAGGAGCATTACTGGATGTTCATG
This sequence comes from Ferrovum myxofaciens, assembly GCF_000735045.1. Classification (GTDB taxonomy): domain Bacteria; phylum Pseudomonadota; class Gammaproteobacteria; order Burkholderiales; family Ferrovaceae; genus Ferrovum; species Ferrovum myxofaciens. The sequence goes on along the minus strand of NZ_JPOQ01000008.1, from coordinate 70,813 downwards.
AAGATCGGGTTCAACTTCCCAACGGTCAGGAAGCCACCCGGGAATATATTCGGCATCATGGGGCTGCGGCCATTATTCCCTTGCTGGATGAAAAAACAGTACTCCTCGAGTATCAGTTCCGCTATCCCCAACGGCGCCACTACTTTGAAATCCCGGCAGGAAAACTGGATCTGGGTGAGGATCCACTGAAAGCGGCACAACGGGAATTGAAGGAAGAAACCGGGTACCGGGCGGGACGCTGGAAAAAACTTATGTGTTTGGACCTGTGTATTGCTTATTCCACGGAACAGATCACCTATTTTTTGGCTCAGGACCTTATTTTCGAAGAAATTCGGCGTGATGAGGAAGAATTTCTTGAAACCTTGGCCGTACCTCTGGAAGAAGCCTGGCGCTGGGTGGAGACAGGGCGCATCTGTGATGCCAAGACCGTGGCAGGTCTGTTGTGGCTCAAGACTCTTTCACCCACTTGAAATTGAACTGATTGCCCCCAACTCAGGGTCATCGCTGTATTTTTCGTTCAAACCCACGGATGTGATGACACCATGAGCCATAAGGAATCCCTGAATTTTCAGACCGAAGTCAAACAGTTACTGCAGTTGATGATTCATTCACTGTACAGCAACAAGGAAATATTTTTACGTGAATTGATTTCCAATGCCTCCGATGCCTGTGACAAACTGCGTTTCGAGGCCATTCAAAACGCGACACTTCTGGAGGGGGATCCCGACCTGGCGGTCCATCTGGAAATCGATAAGGAAGCTCGTACATTGACCATCCGGGATAATGGGGTGGGGATGTCGCGGGAAGAAGTGATCAGTAACATCGGGACCATTGCGCGTTCCGGAACCAAGGAATTTCTGGGCAAACTGTCGGGCGATCAGGCCAAGGATTCTGCGCTGATCGGGCAGTTCGGGGTTGGTTTCTATTCTTCATTCATCGTTGCGGATAAGGTTACTTTGACCACCCGTCGGGCCGGAGCATCAGAGTCGGAGGGCGTACAGTGGGAATCTTCGGGAGATGGTTCTTTCTCCATTGAAACCTTGGAAGTTCCAACGCGCGGGACTACGGTGACGCTGCACCTCAAGGAAGGAGAAGAAGGGTTTCTCGATGCCTGGAAATTGCGTGGTATCGTGCGTCGCTACTCCGACCATATCCAGTTGCCGATTCGCATGAAAAAAGACCCTGTTCCTCCTCAGGAAGGAGAGGAAAAGGTCATCAACGAACCGGAGGAAGAAACTCTTAATCAGGCCAATGCGCTGTGGGCCCGTCCCAAGAATGAAATCACGGAAGAGCAGTATCAAGAGTTTTACAAGCACGTTTCCCACGACTTCGAGGCTCCTTTGGCCTGGAGTCATGCGCGGGTGGAGGGCAAACAGGAATACACGGAATTACTCTATATTCCGGCCCGTGCCCCCTTCGATCTGTGGGAACGCGAACCTCGTCACGGAATCAAGTTGTATGTGCGACGCGTTTTTATCATGGAGGACGCCAAGAAACTGGTGCCTCAATATCTGCGCTTTGTGCGTGGGGTGATTGATTCGGCAGATCTGCCCCTCAATGTGTCCCGTGAAATCCTGCAGGAATCCAAGGATATCGATACGATCCGTGCCGGTTGTACGCGCAAGGTACTGGGGTTGCTTGAAGATCTGGCAGAAAACCAGAAAGAGAAATATCAAAAGTTCTGGAATGAGTTCGGACGTGCCTTCAAGGAGGGAGCGGGCGAGGAATATGCCAACCGTGAAAAATGGGCGGGATTGCTGCGTTTTTCTACCACCCACACGGACAAATCCGATCAAACCGAGTCGCTCAAGGACTATATTGGGCGCATGAAAGACGGGCAGGATACCATTTACTATGTGACGGCAGAAAGTTTTGCGGCAGCCAAGAATAGCCCGCATCTTGAAATTTTCCGTTCCCGTGGGATTGAAGTACTTCTCCTGTCTGATCGCGTGGATGAGTGGGTCGTTTCCCATCTGGAAAGTTTTGAAGAGAAGCAACTTCATTCCGTGGCCAAGGGAGATCTGGATCTGACCAAATTGGGGGTCGAAAAGCCCAAGCTGGAAACCTCGGATTCTGAAACTCTGAAACCTTTGCTGGAGGCCATGCAGGGGGCGTTGGGTGAACAGGTCAAGAGCGTTCGCGTCAGCCAGCGGTTGACCGAATCTCCCGCCTGTCTGGTGGTGGAAGAGGGCGATCTGTCGGGTAACATGGCCCGTTTTCTGAAATCCGTAGGCCAGTCAGTGCCCACCTCCAAGCCCATCCTTGAGATCAACCCCGATCACCGTTTGATTCTGCGTCTCAAATTGGAAACAGATCAACAGCGTATTGCAGACTGGAGCCAATTGCTTTTTGACCAGTCTTTGCTGGCCGAAGGCGGGCAGTTGGAAGACCCCGCTCAATTCGTCAAACGTCTCAACCAGTTGATTCTCAACTAAGTACTGCTTCCTGGGGAAAGTTCAGGCTTTCCCCAGGGTCAGGGCTGACCAGAGTCGTTGACAGCCCAATCGTTGCTGAGCCCAAAACCCACTGCCATAGTTCCGTCCCTCTTGCTGATCTGCAATGCCTGTGGGCGGCGTCTCCCTTGAAAAATTGGCAGTTCCGAACAGAATGTCCCATATCGGGAAGAGTACGGCAAAATTGCAACTCAATTGACCACTATTACTGCCTGTACCCACCCCGTGGTGATAGCGATGGTAATGGGGACTGACCAAACAACGCTCAAAGGGGCCGAAGCGCCAGGCAATGTTGGCATGAGCCAGACTTTGCAGAACGCGGGGGATCATCATGAGCAGGATGAACTGACCGGGTTCTACGCCGATGACCAAACTGAGCAGGGAGAAAAATGTTGCGGTGAACACATCATCCAGAAGGTGGGTACGGTCGTCGGACCAGTAACTCATGGTTTGTTGACTGTGATGGACGCCATGCAGCGCCCACCACCATTCCAGTCGATGCTGGAAGCGGTGCAACCAGTAGGAAAAAAAGTCAATGATGACGAGGTAGGCAAAAAAGGTGGGGAGTGGGTGGTTTTCCAAGGCAGGGATGAGGTCTTCCAGGGTATAGGGGATAAATCCATGGAATCGTAACCAGGCATCCAGCTTGAAGGTGAGGGGCCACATCAGAACGAACATCACAAGAGGAATGAAACCCAGACGGTGAAGAAGGGTATAGAGGATGTCCACGCGCACCCCACGCCGTCCAGACCAGCGTTCAGCAGGAAAAAGCGCTTCAAGCGGACGAAAAAACAGGATCAGGAGAGCAATTTCTCCCATACCCACCAGAGCAAACTCCGTGGCATCGAAAGCCTCCTCCTGATAGGCCAGCAAGCCTAGAGGGGGGAGCAGAGGATTGACGCAATGTTCAAAGACCCAGGCCTGGGTCAGCGTAAATCCGTTCATGAAAGTTTCAAACCAGGTCATCATGGTACGCGTTTACGCTCATTCCGTAGATTTGGGCAAGGTGGCGAAGCAGAAGCCGCGGGCCTGCAGGCCGGTGATCAGAGGTTCGAAGACCCGTACAAAAGGATCATGGCGCGAGCGAATACCCAGATGCATCATTAAAATGTCGCCATCCTTGAGGTGAGTCAGGGCCTGGTTCAGTAAACGCGGATTGGGATATTTTTCCGAGGGCAATTCATCTCCCAAAAATCCTGCAGCGGACCAACCTACATGCTGAGGAAAACCACAGTCCCCGGCCCAGGTTGCGGCGTTGGGGGTAAGATGTCCGCCGGGAGCGCGCCAAATGGGTTCCAGGGATTGTCCCGTCAATACCTTGAAGCGCTCATTCACGCGCTGCAGGTTTTGACAGAACCCTGCTTTGTCGAATTCGCGGGGTGCATGGTCACCGCCACGGGTCAGAATGTCGCCTGAGGAAAGGTCCTTGACCAGGGTGGCATGAAACCAGGTGTGATTGCCGAAATGGTTCCCTTCTCGTACCCGTGCACGCCAAAAATCGCGCCAACTGTCATCGAGCGCATGATCTCCGCGCCAGGTGGGTTCATTGGCCACGAAAAAGGTAGCCTTGATCTGGTGTCGCTGCAAAATCGTGGCAATGGTTTCTGCGGACTGCATGGACCCGGTGTCTAGAGTTAGGTACAGGGTGCCATGACACGCCGGGGAAGGGGTATTTGGGGACCGCTTCGCGCACCACACTGCGGAGCTCAACAGGATCAAGGCAATACCGCACTGCAGGGCCAAAGGATTCATAAGAGCATCATCCTTACTGGCGTGCAGCGTGATGCTCAAAGAAAATGCCATGGGGCGATTTGCCCACAGGAATGGTGCGTACCACCTTATCCGTGGACAAGTCGACTACGCTGACCTGACGAATCCAGCGATTGGTGATCCATAGTTCCTTGCCATCTGCTGATACTTCCATGTCATCGGGGCCACCGGGTACGGGAAAGGTTTTGGTGATGGTGAGCGTCTGGGTATCGATGATGGAGACGGTGTCTCCGGAACGATTTCCGACAAAGATATGGCGTCCGTCTCCTTCGGGCATGAAGTTATGCGTGCCTTTGCCTGCGGGAATATGTTTGATGATTTGGGCGGTTTTGTAATCCACCACGGCGACTTCGTTCAGTCCCATGATACCCACCAGAAGATGTTTTCCATCGGGGGTCAAAATTACACCGGCAGGAGTTTTTCCAATGGGTATGATCCATTTGACCTTGAGGGCATGGAGGTCGATGGCGGCCAATTGATCACTGCCCTGCAGAGTGACAAAGACCGTGGAACTGTCTGGGCTGAAGGCCATGTGGCTGGGCATGGAGGCCAATTCAAAGCGTTTGACCAGATGGAAATCGTGAGCATCATAGACATCCACTCGATCCAGGCGCAGTGAGTTGGCGACGAACCAATGTTTGTCGGGGCTGAAGCCGATCTGATAAGGATCACTGATGCGGGTCAGACGGCGCAGGATATCGCCCGTTTTGGGGTTCAGGAAAACCAGATCATTACTCACGGCATTGGCGACGATGAGGGCACTGTTGTCCGGCAAGCTCATCAGATGATGAGGCTCACGACCAACGTAGAAGTGATCCATGGGTTGATAGGTCTGACGATCGATGCGGGTGATGGTGCCTTCTCCCGAATTGAGCACGACAACGACTTCTGCTTCTGCGCGGCAAGCCAATACCGCCAGAGAAAAAAGTGTCAACACTGTCATTAATAAGGATCGCATGGGTTAAAATCGGGGGGTGAGCATAGATTTACTCGTGGGTTGGGTGTGCGGTTAGGTAACGGGCCATTGTATGAAAACTTCAGACTTTCGGTTTGATCCAAGTCAGGTCCGCACGGGATATTCCCATTCTACCATTTTCAAAGAGGATGGCTTTGGCATGAATTACTGTTCCAGTTGTGGCGTGCGAGTCTTGACCCAGGTCCCGGAGGGGGATCATTTGCCCCGTCAGGTTTGTCCCAGTTGCCATACCATCCACTACAGCAACCCAAAAATTCTGGTGGGGGCCATTCCGGTCTGGGAAAGAAAAATTCTGCTTTGTCGACGGGCCATTGCACCCCGTGAAGGCTACTGGACCATGCCCTCCGGTTTTATGGAGAATGGGGAGACCTTGCAGATGGGCGCGGCGCGCGAAACCTTTGAGGAATCCCTGGCCCGGGTGACCATCGAGGACCTGATGTCGGTTATCAATATTGCCGCCCATAATCAGGTACATATCCTTTTTCGGGCACGAATGGACAGCCCGGAGCATGGCGTTACGTTGGAAAGTAGCGAGGTGCGCTTTTTTGAAGAAGCAGAGATTCCCTGGGCTGATTTGGCCTTTCGCACGGTGACTCAGGCGCTGACCCATTTTGTGGAGGATCGTCAGCGTGGCCAGCGTACCTTGCATCTGGTAGATCTCGAAACGACACGCCCTTGAGGGGCTTTGGCAATAAAGGGATAAGAAGGGATGGAGGTAGTCTTACAGATCGAGGGCCTGGACCACGAGGCTCAGGGCATCGCCCGTCATGAAGGGAAAGTGGTCTTCGTGGACGGGGCGCTGCCGGGCGAGACCGTACGTGCCGAAATCAAGCGGCGCAGATCCCATTTCGACCAAGCGGAACTGCGTGCAGTTTTGGTGCCAGGACCCAGCCGGACGGAACCCCGTTGTCCCCACTTTGGCCATTGTGGCGGGTGCAACATGCAGCATGCCGATCCCGCGGCGCAAATTGCTTACAAGCAACGTATTCTCGAGGATAATCTGGCACGAATTGGCAAGGTTCGTCCCGATAGCCTGTGGGGTCCCTTGCAGGGTCCGGATTGGGGATATCGTCAGCGGGCGCGTTTAACGGTGCGCTGGGTGGCTAAGAAAGGGCGAGTGCTGGTGGGGTTTCATGAGAAACGTTCCAGTTTCGTGGCGGATATGGACTCCTGCGCCATTCTCACGCCTGCCGTATCCACCCTCTTGGTTCCCTTGCGCAATCTGATCATGGAACTGACCGTGCGGGAATGTCTGCCTCAGATCGAAGTGGCGCACAGCGAAGACCTGTTGGTCTTGGTATTGCGCCTGCTGGAGTTGCCCACGGATGAAGACAAGGTAAAAATGCGCGCTTTTGCAGACCGGCACGGAGTGCAGTTCTGGTGGCAGACCAGAGGGCGGCCCGATACGGCACATCCCTTCTACCCTCTCGAGCAACCTGGTTTGGCTTATCGTCTCGATGAATTTGACTTGGAAATCCCCTTTGGGCCTACCGAATTCACTCAGGTGAACGGCGAGATCAATCGTGTGCTGGTGGGTAAAGCAGTGCGTCTCCTGGATCCCCAGCCTGAGGAACGAGTGATGGATTTGTTCTGTGGCCTTGGAAACTTTTCCTTGGCGTTAGCCCGGCGGGGTGCTCAGGTCCTGGGGATTGAAGGAAACCAGGTCTTGGTGGATCGGGCCTATCAAAATGCTGCGCATAATGGACTTGAGAAGAACACCCGATTTCAGGTTGCTAATTTGTTTGAGGTGGATGAATCTACGGTGGCGGGTTGGGGAGTTCAAGACAAATGGTTGATCGATCCACCCCGGGATGGGGCCATTGATCTGGTCAAGGCCATTGGGACCGAGGGCCCCCGCCGCATTGTTTACGTCTCCTGCAGTCCGGCCACCCTGGCGCGGGATGCTGGCGTTCTGGTGCATCAGAAGGGGTATCGACTGAAGGGGGCAGGGGTATTCAACATGTTTCCTCATACCGCCCACGTGGAATCTCTTGCCTTGTTCGATCGGGAGTGACAAACAAAAAAAGCGTAGACCTGATGGGACAGGTCTACGCTTTATCGGAAGAACTATGGATTAGCGACGATCACCGCCAAATATTCCCAGCAATTGCAAGAGGCTGACAAATATATTGTAGATGTTGACGTACAGGCTCAGAGTTGCAGTGATGTAATTGGTTTCTCCTCCATGAACGATGGCGCTGATATTGAACAGGATCATCAACGAAGAGAAGATCATGAACGCGCCACATAGCACTACCTGGAAGAGAGGCAAGTGCAAAAAGATATTGGCGATCACGGCCACCATCAAGACCACGGCCCCCACGGCCAGAAACTGGGCCATGCCGGTGAAGTTGCGTTTGGTGGTGCTGGCCACGGCCGACAAGGTGAAGAACACGGCAGCAGTGCCTCCGGCGGCCAGGGAGACCAGTTGGGCTCCATTACGGAAAGCCAGGGTGAATTGAAGCAAAGGCCCCAGCATGACGCCCATGACAAAGGTCAGGAGCAAAAGTAAATAGACTCCGACGGAACTGTAACGATTGGCTTCAATGGCGTAAAAGAGACCATAGATGGCCCCCAGAAACAACAAACTGGTGAGCATGGGACTGGCAGCCATGAAGGCGAAACTCAGATTGAGACCCACCAGGGCGCCAACGGCCGTTGGAATGAGGGACAAGCCCAGTAACCAGTAAGTATTTCGCAGCACTCGGTGTTGCAGCGAATCCAGTTGGCCCGCTTGATTGTAAATGTTGTACTCTCGTTGCATGGTATCAGACTCCTTCAGTAATACCCTGTACACAGGGCTCGCCCCACTAAGACAACGCTGGAGAGGAGAAGTTGCAAGATCCATTCCTGCTCCGTTCTTCCTGTCCGTTAGATGGGGACGGGGTAAAGATACCACAAGTGGGGGAGGAGCGTGGTATCCTAACGCACTCTAAAAAGACGAACCCGTTTCCTCACGGGTTCGTCTTCAACCAACGGAAGCGTGGCCGAGCGGTTTAAGGCACTGGTCTTGAAAACCAGCGATGGGAAACCATCCGTGAGTTCGAATCTCACCGCTTCCGCCATAAATCAAAGGGTTGTTTGTGCAGTGCGCTCATGGTTTCAAAGTCAGGTGAATCACCAATTCCGAGTATTGGCTCAATATGCGGGTCGGTGGTGAGCAAATAGGCTTGTCCGACTATTTACTTGCCCTGCTCAAACATGCAGGGCGGCGATGTCGCCAGCATTCAGATTGTCGAAATTTTCCGGGAAAGAAAATTGTTTCTTGCCTAACCCCAACTTGCCATTGAGAGGTGATGTTATGTTGAAGGGTATTTTATTCGGTGTGACGTTAACAATGGGGATTGCATTGATTGGCGGTTGCTTTTTGGTAAATAGTGGTCTAATTCCGGCCAATGCTGATGCAAAACCGGGGCGACTGGAAACCTGGATGGCCAAGACTTCGTTAAAGGAACAGAATCCGGTTGCACTGACAGACCAAAATCTCCTGGGCCAGATGGACCGGAAATAATCACATGTACTCCGGGGAGAAGTTCAACACTTTGACACATCTCGTCGGAGCCATTCTGGCAATCGCCGGTGTTGTCGTGCTGATTGTACTGGCGGCGTTGAATGGTGACCCGTGGAAGGTGGTAAGCGTCTCGATCTACGGCGTGACGTTGGTGTTGCTTTACAGTTTCTCCGTGCTCTATCACAGTATGCACGGACGCGCCAAGATTTTCCTGCGCAAGTTGGATCACCACAGCATCTATTGGCTTATCGCCGGAAGTTACACCCCGTTCTGCCTGGTGACGCTACGCGGTCCTTGGGGCTGGTCGCTGTTCGGTGCGGTGTGGGGGCTCGCAGTCTTCGGCGGCTTGCAAGAACTGAGGCCACAGAGCGAAGCGCGAACACTATCCTTGTGGATCTATGTTTTGATGGGCTGGCTGGTCTTGGTTGCTCTGGTTCCGTTGGAACGGGCACTGGGGCCGGCCGGTTTCGCCTGGCTCGTTGCCGGCGGACTGTTCTATACGATTGGCATCATCTTCTATGTGCTCGATACACGCCTCAGCCATGCGCATGGGATCTGGCACTTGTTTGTGATGGCTGGCAGCGCCGCTCATTACGTTGCTATCCTGCATTATGTTTTGTGAGTGAAGCAAGTATAAAAAATGCAAACCATTTTCTGGCTGTTTGATTATTGATAAAGGGGTTTACATGAGCAAAACTGAAATTAAATGGCTGGATACGCCGGAGAAGCACGACTACCCGGCGGCTGAATCTTACCTGAGCCTGATCTACGATGTACAAACCGTGGTAACATTCATCGAGCGATTGAAGCAAGCCCCCATGACCAAATTCAAGGCAAAGGATATTTTCAGGGCCTCCGGCTTGTCCTTGTTGGGGATCAGCAATTCCCGTGTAGAAAGAGACCGCAAAAAGATTCTGGATGGACAGGCTCTTTCTCCATTGCTGCTTGTACGGGATACCGTCAACAGCAAGGTTGTGATTGCCGATGGTTACCATCGCATGTGTGCGGTATACGGGTTTGAGGAAGATTCCAATATTCCGTGCAAGATTTGCTGATCACTAGGGTCGATGGGAATCGCCAACCAAACATTTCCTTGGTACAATTTCCCCCTGTGTGATGGCAGAGTGGATCTGCGTCGCGCCTCTGGATCTGCTTCCCTACTCTGAGGATATTATGACCAGCAAATCTGTTTTGCCCCATGGTGAGGATCTCGACCAAGCAACTCAAGTCAGGTTATCCCAGTTCATGGACCATCAATATCTTTGCGCCTCCCTGACAGTGAACGAGGTTCGCACCCTGCTGGAGTATCTGACTTATCAGGAAGTTAATAAAGGCGACATCCTGTCCGAGATTGGCTCGGTGGGAGATGCCTTGTATTTTGTGGTTCAGGGGCAGATCGCCTTGGCCTTTGTGGAACAGGACCAGGAAAATGAAATCGCCTCTGCGGGACCGGGGGAAATGTTGGGAGAGATGTCTTTTTTTGACAAAATGCCTCGTTCGGTTCGGTTGGTGGCCAAAGAGCCTGCTACCCAACTGCTTAAATTGTCCAGAACCATGTATAAGCGTTTGAAATCCGAGCATCCCTTTATCGCCATCCAGATTGTAGAGCATGCCATTGTGAGCCTGGATCGGTTGTTTCGGGCGGTCAGTACCAATTATTCTCACTTTTCCCATTATCTTTACCGTACCGGAAAATAATTTCTTTCGGGTTTTTAAACCGGTTGCGGAAGTGCAATTACCGCTTGGTGAGACCGTGGCAAGACTCCGCCCGTTGCCCCGGGAAACCCCAATTACAACGTGCTTACACGCTTAGGGACGGGAGACTTCATTCATTGAAAGAGTCCCAATGGAAAAATTACAAACCACTACACTGAAAATCAAGGGGATGAGTTGCGCTTCCTGCGTAGGCCGCGTGGAAAAGGTTCTGGGCAAACTTGAGGGCGTCGTGGAGGTGGATGTGAATCTGGCCACGGAACGGGCACAGGTTCGTTATGTGCCGAATAGCGTTCAACCGGAAGATTTGACGGCAGCCGTGGCCAGAGCCGGCTACGAGGCGAGCGCGCTGGAAGAACAGGAAGAGTTGGACGACAGCGTTGAACGGGATGCTGCGTTACAGGCTCAGCAGCACGAAGTGACTGTGGCCTCCGTACTGGGTTTGTTCGTCCTGATCCTTTCCATGGGACCGGCCTTCGTTCCGGTGGTGGCTTATTGGCTTGAGGCTGTGAGCCCTTTTCCGGAATTTTGGGCCTGGGTGCAGGCGGTGTTGACGACCCTCGTCCTGTTTGGGCCGGGGAGACGGTTCTTTGGCCCCGGATTGAAGGCCTATCGTCACCTTTCCCCGGACATGAACTCGCTGGTCGCCACGGGTACCGGCGTAGCCTGGTTCTACAGCCTGTGGGTGCTGGGGTTCCCAGCATGGTTTCCCGAGGCTTCCCGCCATCTTTATTTCGACTCGTCTGCCGTGGTGGTGGCTGCCGTGTTGTGGGGGAAATATCTGGAATCCTTGGCCAAGGGACAAACTTCTCTGGCTCTGCGCAAACTCATCGGCCTGCAATCCAAGACCGCTTGTTTGATGGATGATCAGGGTCAGGAACGCGCCGTTCCCACCGCCCTGCTAAAGGTAGGCGATTGTCTCGTGATCCGACCGGGGGAGCGGATCACAGTGGATGGACTGGTAAAGGAAGGCCGTGCCTATGTGGACGAGTCGATGCTGACTGGGGAGCCTTTGCCGAAAATCAAAGGAGCGGGGGATCGGGTGACGGGGGGGACCGTGGATCTGGACGGACGACTACTCATCGAAGCAACTTCCGTGGGAAGAGATACCGTGCTGGCACAGATCGTGAAGTTGGTGGAAAGTGCGCAAACCGGGAAGCTTCCCATTCAGGGCTTGGCGGATCGTGTGGTACGCGTATTTACGCCGCTGGTCCTTTTGACGGCACTGGTTTCCTTTGTGGTCTGGATGGTGGTGCGAGATGATCTCAATCTGGCGCTGGTTTCTGCGGTGGCTGTGTTGGTGGTGGCTTGTCCTTGTGCCATGGGCTTGGCCACCCCGGCGGCCATCATGGTAGGCACCGGGCGTGCTGCCGAACTGGGGGTCTTGTTTCGCAAGGGCGAGGCCCTGGAGGCTCTTTCGCACATTGATATGGTGCTCTTCGACAAGACCGGGACTCTGACGGAAGGTCGACCGGTACTTGTCGGGGTGCATGGCCCGCAGCCCGATGAGGCCTTGCGACTGGCCGCCGCGTTGGAATCTGCCAGTGAACATCCCTTGAGTCGAACCATTGTAGACAGCGCGCGGCAACGAGGCATGAATCCGCCGGTGGTCGAAGGGTTTCGTGCCGTGCCCGGTTTCGGGGTCGAGGGGCAGGTGGGTGGTTCTCGGGTATGTGTGGGTGCTCGACGGTTTCTTGAGCAAGAGGGTATCCCTGTGGACGAAGATGCCATGAACGAGGCTACGGGGTTGGAAAATAACGGCTGTACGGTGGTGTTTGTGGCGGTGGACTTGCAATTGTTGGGCTTTCTTGCCCTTGCGGATCCGATCAAACCGGGTGCCCAGGAGGTTGTCCAGGCCTTGAAAGCGCGCGGCTTGAAGGTCGTCATGGTGACGGGTGATGCCCGTCGAACGGCAGCAGCCCTTGCAGACAAACTTCTCATTGAATTTCATGCGGAAATGTTGCCTCAGGATAAGGCACGTGTCGTTGTCGATTTGCAAAATCAGGGACACCGGGTGGGATTCGTGGGTGATGGCATCAATGATGCGCCCGCACTGGCCCATGCCTCGGTGGGTATTGCACTGGCCTCCGGCACGGATATTGCCATGGAAGCGGCAGATGTGACCCTGACGCGGGGGGATTTGCGTGCGGTGGTGACGGCCTTCGATGCAGCGCGACAGACGCTCGGAAACATACGCGGTAACTTGTTTTGGGCATTTTTCTATAACATTCTGCTCATCCCCATTGCAGCGGGGGTGGCTGTGCCCTTTGGCGTACATCTGAATCCGATGTTGGCCGGGGTGGCCATGGGGTTGTCCTCCGTTTTTGTTCTGGGGAACAGTTTGCGCCTCAAACGGATCTCTGCCTTTGAAGAGGCTTTGTAAATGGTTTTATCCGGAAGGGCCGGGTGTGTTGTAAATACTGGAAAAATTTTACCGTTTAGGAAGATACGTGGAATACACCGAATTGAATGAATGGCAATGTAAACGACGTCAAATGTTGTTGGCTGGTGGGGCGGCTCTGACCGGTTCTCTGTGGCCAAAGGTCAGTTTGGCCGAGTTGGGTGAAGAATTTCCTCACGGGTTTCTATGGGGTGCGGCTACGGCGGGACATCAGGTGGAAGGCGGCAATATCAACAGCGATTCGTGGTTGCTGGAAAATATGCAGCCAACCCTGTTTGATGAGCCCTCGGGCGATGCTTGCGATCATTACAATCGTTTCGATCAGGATATTTCCATGTTGTCTGATCTGGGGCTCAACACCTTTCGGTTTTCCATCGAATGGTCGCGGGTCGAGCCTGAAGCCGGACAATTTTCGCGGGCGCAGATCGATCATTATCGGCGTGTTCTGGAATCCTGTCAGCGTTACGGGGTGCGCTCCATGGTAACGTTCAACCATTTCACGACGCCTCGTTGGTTTGCCGGGCTGGGGGGATGGGAAAACCCGGAATCGAGTTGGCTCTTTGCGCGGTATTGTGATTGGGTGACGCGTCATCTGGGCGAATGGATGAATTATGCCACCACCCTCAATGAACCTAATTTGACCCAGTTGCTGTTTTGCATTCCAGGGTATGAACTGACCAAATTAGGTACGATCAAAGACCAGGAAATTATTTGTAAAGCCGGGACCCGAGTGGGCACGGGACGCTTTTCTTCGTGGATTTTCGGGGACCTGGAGCAGGTTCACCAGGGCTTGCTCCAGGCCCATCAGGCGGGGTACGAAGCCATCAAGGCGGTACGCCCAGAATTGCCGGTTGGTGTCTCCATTGCCATGGAAGATGACCAGCCCGTGGGGCCGGGAGCGATGGCGATGCTGGAACGCAAGCGCCGTCTCTCTTACCTGCCCTGGTTTGAAATGGTGCAAAAGCACGGTGATTTTTTGGGGGTACAGGCCTATTCCCGGGCGCGTATTGGCGCGCGTGGCCGGTTACCGCCCCAGGCAGGGTATCCACTCACCGATATGGGGTATGAGTTCTATCCTGAAGCCGTGGAGGGTGTTATCCGGTATACCCATGGGCATGTAAAGATTCCGCTGTATGTCACTGAAAATGGCGTGGCCACCATGGATGATACGCGGCGGGTTGATTACATCCGCCGGGCAGTTTCAGGCGTGGCCCGTTGTCTGGCTGCGGGGATCGATGTGCGAGGTTATATTCACTGGTCCCTGTTGGATAACTTTGAATGGCTGGATGGTTATCGCCCACATTTTGGATTGGTGGCCGTGGATCATAGAACCTTTCAACGGCACATCAAACCCAGCGCGACCTATTTAGGCGAGATTGCCCGGCAGAACCGGGTTTTGGTGGTACCCCGCTCCGCGTGAAATCCGCTTCGCATCACAAGGGTTGGTCGTATTGGATGAAGGCGGTGGTTGCCGTTTTTTTTTGCTGGGGGATGAGTACCGTACTGATCGATTCCCTGGTACCCAAACTCAAGGTTCTGTTTTCCTTGGGGTACGCGGAAGTATTATTGACTCAGTTCAGTTTCTTCATTGGCTATCTGGTGTTTTCGGTTCCTGCAGGGCAAATTCTGGCGCGGTTGGGCTATGCGCGCAGCATTGCTTTGGGATTGGCGGCTGCGGTCTCGGGATGTCTGCTTTTCATCCCGGCCACCGAGTTTCGTGAATTCCCATGGTTTTTAGGAGCGCTTTTCGTCTTGTCGGCGGGGATCACCCTGCTTCAAGTCAGCGTCAATCCTCTGGTCATGGAACTGGGGGACTCGGGCCTTGCTCACAGTCGTCTGACGTTGGCTCAAGCCTTCAATTCCCTCGGTACGACCTTAGGTCCCTTGATTGGCGCGGCAGTGATTCTTCGGCATGCAACTTTCGAGAACATGGACCCGATGCGCTGGCCTTTCCTGGGGATTGCCGTTATTTTTGGTGCGTTGTCCCTGATGTTCTGGAAGGGGCAGCATTCGCCGGATCTTCCGGTTTTGCGAGAATCCCCCCGTGGGGTGGATTGGCAACTCTTCAAAAAGCCTCGTTTTGCCTTTGGTTGGAGTGCCCTATTTGTCTATGTGGGTGCCGAAGTAACTCTAGGGAGTTTGATGACCAGTTATTTGATACAACCCCAGGTATTGGGCGTCAGTGCTCCTGTGGCGGGAAGTTTGGTCAGTCTTTATTGGGGAGGGGCCATGATGGGGCGTTTTATGGGTTCCTGGGTACTCTCCCGCTTGCCGGCGCACCAGGTCTTGGGAGGTTGTGCTCTGGGAGCGGCGACCCTGGTCCTGATCTCCTCTTTAAGTCACGGGCATCTTGCAGCGGGGGCCCTGATTTCCGTAGGGCTGTGTAACTCGATCATGTTTCCGGTCATCTTTTCGTTGACCCTGGAAGATCTGGGCGGTGATACACCCCAGGGTTCGGGATTGTTGTGCATGGCCATTGTGGGGGGTGCGCTGATTCCTTTGCTGACGGGGGCCCTGGCTGATACATGGGGGTTGGCCCGTGCTTTTGGGGTCCCTGTGCTTTGTTATTTCCTCATTGCCTCCTTTGCCTTTTTACAAAAGAGAATGGTCCGGTGTGAGCATCATCCTTAGGCGCCGAATTCCATGCGGTTTCGCTTGCAGGGTATTGGTCTGTAACGGTAAACGGAAACTGACGCTTGACCTTTGTGATGGAATATGGAAAAGGCAGTGTTCGGTAGTCCGTTTCTTCGCATATCCTGTACTGAATACCGGATCATTCCGAATCACCCAGGCACTTTCATTTGAGGTGGATGGGGTGATGGGCGGCCAAAAAAAACGGCCATAAAGGCCCGTGTTTATTGATGTAATGGTGGAGGTAAGCGGGATCGAACCGCTGACCTCTTGCATGCCATGCAAGCGCTCTCCCAGCTGAGCTATACCCCCCAAAAGAATCCGTGCATCATACAGGGTTCGAGGGGGGCATGCAAGTGACATGGGAGCCGGGAAAAGGTTCTCAGGGCGTTATCGGTGGATTGTCAGTGGGTGAAAGGGGTAATTCGGCGGTACTAGGTGTCCTCTCCGTAGTCGAATTGTATGGGGTAAAAATTTATTGATTTTGGAGTTTTAAATATCTGTTCCCAAGGTTGTTTGGTGTGAACTGGTTTGGCAAAAGTGAAATAGAGACGATGGTTATGATTTATTGAAAATGATTGCTTTTGAAATTCATCAATAAAACTTGCTTTTTCATTTTGTTTCAATTTTGTTTTGTGATTTGGTATACTGATTGCCAATCCGGTGGTTACGGAATTTTATTGGTAATTCGGATTTGGTACTTTCAAAAGTGCCTTAAGTTTCGCTTAACAAAAGGAATGTGATGATGGCAACTTATGAAGAATTGATGGCTCAGGCAGAGGAATTGAAACAACAGGCTAACGCCGTGCGGCAACAGGAAAAGCAGGGTGTGATTGCAGAGATTCGGGAAAAAGTGGCGCGCTATGGCATCACCGCCAAGGAATTGGGTTTGGTGGGAACCCGAGTCGCGGCACGCTCTGCTGGACCCGGCGTTCGTTATCGGGGTCCTAATGGGGAAATCTGGAATGGCAAGGGACGTCGTCCAGATTGGCTTAAACAGGCCACCAGCGCAGGGCGTAATAAGTCCGATTTCGCGATCTGATTGCCCGCATCCCTTGCTTGAAAAGGCACACAGGTCAAGGCGGAGGTTTACTTTGCCTTGACCTTGGATTGATCGTCCAGGTTTTTCAGGAAATCCATTTTTTCGGCAATCTTGATTTCCAGTCCGCGGGGTACGGGACGGTACCATTGAGGCGGTTTCATGCCTGCAGGTAAGTAGGTTTCTCCTGCAGCATAGGCATGGGGTTCATTGTGGGCGTAACGATAAGTTTGCCCATGACCTATTTCTTTCATCAAGCGGGTTGGAGCATTGCGCAGATGAATGGGAACTTCACGACTCTTGTCCTGCTTGACGAATGCACACGCTTGGTTGTAGGCCATGTAGCCGGCATTGCTCTTGGCAGCGACGGCAAGGTAAATGACTGCTTGGCCTAATGCTAATTCACCTTCAGGACTACCCAGTCGTTCAAAGGTCAGGGCAGCATCGTTGGCAATCTGCAGGGCTCTTGGATCAGCCAAACCGATGTCTTCCCATGCCATCCGGATAATCCGCCGCGCCAGATAACGGGGATCGGCGCCCCCATCCAGCATCCTGCACAACCAGTAGAGCGCTGCATCAGGATTGGAGCCACGAACCGATTTGTGCAGGGCAGAAATCTGGTCATGGAAGTTGTCTCCACCCTTGTCAAACCTTCTGCTGTTCAGGGTAAGCGCGTTCCGGATGAAGTCGGCATCAATCGTGGTTACGCCCGCAGCACCGGCGGCCGTGTTGCATTGTTCGAGCAGATTCAGGAACCTTCGAGCATCACCATCGGCATAGCCAATGAGGGTGTCAACGGCCAAGTTATCAAATTGGAGATGGCCCAGTGCTTTTTCCTGGGCCCGTATCAGCAATTGTTTCAGTTCGTCTTCTGTCAGAGACGTCAGCACATAGACCTGAGCACGAGACAGAAGGGCTGAGTTCACTTCAAAGGATGGATTCTCGGTCGTTGCGCCAATGAAGGTGACCAGTCCGCTTTCGGCGTAGGGAAGCAGGGCATCTTGTTGGCTCTTGTTGAACCTGTGGATTTCATCAACAAACAGGAGGGTACGTTTGCCATGCGCCAGGTTCTCTTGAGCTTGTTCCATGGCTGCCCTGATGTCTTTTACCCCGGAGAACACGGCGGATAGAGCGATGAATTCACAATCAAAGGCCTGTGCAGTCAGTCTGGCCAGGGTGGTTTTACCTACCCCCGGCGGACCCCATAAAATCATTGAATGGGGTTTTCCTGATTGAAAAGCCAATTTCAATGGTTTGCCTTCACCCAGAAGATGGGACTGCCCAATGACTTCATCCAGTACCTTGGGCCGGAGGGCTTCAGCCAGTGGTGCAACAGGCGCTTGCGTGAACAAATCAGACATGGTTTTCCTCAACCAAACCTCGGGATTGCCCCATAAACTCTTCAAGAATTTGTGGGCGGAGCAATTCGAACAATAGGGTTGTGAGGTTCCGAGGCATGAGGGGGTTTCCGTGTCAGCGGAAAACTATATTAAGGGCCGAGAAACGGATGGAGCATGGATTATAATCCATTCCATTCAGGGTGGACGCCCTCCGATTCTTGCTACAGGTTCTCTCGCTCATGGATCTTTCAGCCCATACCCCGGTGATGCGTCAATATTTGGCTTTGAAGGCCCAACATCCGGAACGACTGGTTTTTTATCGGATGGGGGATTTTTACGAACTGTTCTATGAAGATGCGGAAAAAGCCGCACGCTTGCTGGATATTTCCCTGACCCGTCGCGGTATGTCAGCGGGCCAGCCGATTCCCATGGCGGGAGTTCCTTACCATGCAGCCGAAGGTTACCTGGCTCGTCTGGTGGAATTGGGGGAATCGGTGGCTATTTGTGAGCAGGTGGGAGATCCGGCCACCAGCAAAGGCCTGGTGGAGCGCCAGGTGATGCGCATCGTGACTCCGGGAACCGTGACGGAAGCCGCTCTATTGCCGGATCATCGTGATGCTCCTTTAGTGGCGCTGGCGCAACGGGCAGGGCAGGTGGGGGTGGCAGTTCTGACCTTGAGCAGTGGGCGCTTTCGGGTGCTGGAGGTTCCATTGCCGGATTTGATGTCCGAATTGGAGCGTATTCAGGCTCGGGAAGTACTCTGTCAAAGTGGAGAAGAGCCAGCGACCCGAGGTTGGGTGGTACAGGTGCTTCCTGCCTGGCATTTCGATGAAAACCGGGCGTTGCGCGATTTGACGCAGCATTTTGGCGTGCATGATCTGGCGGGGTTTGGTTCGGTGAGTCCGCTGATGTTACAAGCTGCGGGGGCCCTGTTTCACTATGTACAGCAGGCTCAAGGGATGCACCTGCCCCACATTGATCGCCTGGAAGTTCAGCAGACCAAAGATTGGGTGCATCTGGATGAAGTTACCCGACGCAACCTGGAAATTACGGAAACCTTGCGCGGGAGCGTAGCCCCTACCCTATATTCCTCGCTGGACACCTGCCGCAACTCCATGGGGCGACGTTTGCTGCGCCATTGGCTACACCATCCCCTGCGCGACCTGAATGTGATTCGGGCCCGCCAGGAGGGTATTCGACAACTCATTGGTCGAGGAGATGGGCATGGAGCCCAGCAACTGCAAAACCTTCTCAAGACCACGGGCGATGTGGAACGAGGAGTGGGAAGGATTGCCTTGGGCAGCGCGCGTCCTCGGGATTTGGTGGCTTTGCGCGAAACCCTGCAGGGGTTGCCTGATCTCGGAACCCTATTACAGGATCTGACGGACTCGGCTCGTCTGCGGGAATTATATGACGTTTTGCACCACTTTCCCGTTGAAGTAGTGACCCTGCTACAGCACTCCATTGCTTCAGAACCTGCCAATTTGATCCGGGAGGGGGGGGTCATTGCTCCGGGTTTTGATGCTGAACTGGATGAATTGCGCAGCATTCAGAATGATTGTGGTGCTTTTTTACAGGCCCTGGAGCAACAGGAAAGAGCGCGCACAGGCATTCCCACCCTGAAGGTGGAATATAACCGGGTACAGGGGTTTTATATTGAAGTGACCCATGTACACCGGGAGCGTATTCCCGATAACTACCAGCGCCGTCAGACCCTTAAGAATGCCGAGCGCTATCTCACGCCTGAACTCAAGGCGTTTGAAGAGCGTGCCCTGGCTGCGGGAGAGCGCGCCCTGGCTCGGGAGAAATGGCTTTATCAGCAAGTTTTGGAAACGTTGAGGCGGTTTCTCAAGGAACTCAAGATGCTGGCCTTGGCCATTGCCGAATTGGATGTATTGGCCTGTTTTGCGGAACGTGCAGTGGCGCTGAATCTGGCGGCCCCTGAGTTCTGTGGAGAGTTACGCATGGAGATCGAGGGAGGACGGCATCTGGTGGTGGAGCAGCAGGTGGATCGATTTGTGCCCAACGATACCCATTTGCACGAAGGGCGCCGCCTGCTTCTGATTACGGGTCCCAATATGGGCGGCAAGTCTACCTACATGCGGCAAATTGCCCTGATCGCCCTGCTGGCGCATACCGGAAGTTTTGTGCCGGCTCGACGCGCGCTTCTCGGCCCCTTGGATCAGATTTTTACCCGTATCGGGGCGGGTGATGATCTGGCCTCGGGGCGATCTACTTTTTTGGTGGAAATGTCAGAAGCGGCTTATATACTGCACCATGCGACCCCTGCCAGTCTGGTTTTAGTGGATGAAATAGGAAGGGGAACATCCACCTTTGACGGACTGGCACTGGCCCATGCCATAGCCCGTCATTTATTGGAAAAGAATCGTTGCGCCTGCCTGTTTGCAACGCATTATTTTGAGTTGACACATTTGGAACGGGAGGTGGCGGGGGTGGCTAATGTACATCTGGATGCAGTGGA
Organism: Ferrovum myxofaciens; assembly: GCF_000735045.1. GTDB lineage: Bacteria > Pseudomonadota > Gammaproteobacteria > Burkholderiales > Ferrovaceae > Ferrovum > Ferrovum myxofaciens. Next base: position 50,497 of record NZ_JPOQ01000008.1, on the reverse strand, counting down.
ACACCGTGACCGCATCGTGTTCTTGCATGCTCTGGAAGAAGGGGCAGCCAGCCGCAGTTACGGTCTCCAGGTGGCGGCTTTGGCGGGTATTCCCCGCCCCGTATTGCGCTGGGCACGGGAATTATTGGCCCGTCTGGAACAGCAACCGGGGCTACGACCGGCCCAGGACGACCTGTTCCAACGGGAGTGGAAACCCCTGCCGGAAGAGGAACAGGAGGAAAACCTCCGGAAACCGGAACCTCATCCGGCAATGGTGCGTCTTGCTGCATTGGAACCCGATCGATTGACGCCCCGTGAAGCGTTGGAAACCCTGTACGCTCTGGTGGCGCAGGTTCAATCGAATCCGCCGCCAGAGGGCTAAAGACAGGCCGGGTTTCTGCCTGCCGGGTAGATCAGGTAGAATGCATCCAGCAACGGGAGGTTCCACATGCTGAAAACTGGACAACTGGCCCCGGGTTTTGAGTTGCCCGATGCAGGGATGGAAATGGTTTCCCTTAAGGGCTACCTAGGGCAGTGGATCGTCGTGCTTTTTTTCTATGCGCGCGATGCGTTTCCTCAATGTCGTGAGGAAGCTATCGGTTTTAGTGATCGGGAAGAGGAATTTGATCGCTTTGGCGCCAAGGTGCTGGGCGTTTCCCAGGATGATGTGCTGTGCCATGCGGACTTTTGTGAGGCTCATGGCTTGAATGCCCGACTCCTGTCGGATGTGGAAGGGGAAGTTTGCCAACGTTACGATGTCCTGCGCGAAAAGGAGTTAGGCGGGCAGAAACGCTCCTGTGTCGATCGTATCACCTACATCATCGATCGTCAGGGTGTGGTTCGTTTTGCAGTAGCGGTGAACAACAACCGTGACCATGTGGTCGAAGTGTTGAATCTTGTCAAGGAACTTAATCGATCATGATTATCGCAAAGAATTCAGTCGTCACGCTCGCTTTTGTATTGCGGGACGATCAGGGGGTGTTGCTGGAAGAAAGCGACCCCACCATCAGTTACCTGCATGGGGGGTATGACGGCATTTTCCCTTCGGTGGAAGAAACGCTGGAGGGTCAGGAGGAAGGGTTTGCCTGTACGGTGACCATGACGCCGGACATGGCCTTTGGGGAGTACGACCCCACTTTGCGCAGAACGGAACCACGTTCACTGTTTCCCTCCCAGGTCAAGGTGGGGATGCAGTTTCAAGGCGAGGGGGAAGGAGAGCAGAACTGGCTGTTTGCGGTGACTGAAGTCACGGACGAAACAGTGACGCTGGACGGGAATCATCCGTTGGTTGGCAAGACGTTGGTGTTTGACTGTACGGTGAAAGGTGTGCGACGTGCCAGTGAAGAAGAACTGGAGCATGGTCATGTTCACGGGGAACATGACCATCACCATTGAAGAATCAGTTGGATTTTAGGTAGTCTGGCCATGGAGTACCCAGTTCGCTCTGGGTCAGACGTGGACTCTGGAACAGGGTCCACTTGCCGATCAGTCCTTTGGACCAGATTCCCAGAACCAGTTGACCATCGCGATACTCGCAACGGTAGGTGGCAGGGATCGTGGTCGTCCCTGTACCAAACGGGACTCCTGTGAGATCGGCATCAGTTTCGATAATGACGCCGTCCATTGTGCGCAGGATGCGCTCATGGATATTTTTGGCGGCATTACCCGGTGAGGCATTCAGCATGCTTACCGGACAGGCGGCTTGCATGGCTTCCAGTTCCAGGCCGGGTTTATTGGCGATCTCCCGTTGGGCAGGGTGCTCCAGTTTGAGTTCGTCGGGATAAGAGTCGTTGGCTTGAGCCATGAGCGGGGCTGCCATCAGCAAGGCCAGACCGACCAGCGCCGGGCGTAGGATAGGTGCGGACATAGGAGTTCTCCAGAACAGATCGTTATTAGAGGTTTCGGCGGGAGGGGGTGATGACCTGACCTGCCCTCCCATGAGGCGATTCTACTGCAATCCATGGGCAATCGTGCAACGAGACAAAGAAGATATGCAACTTTTCTCACTTGCGGTCATAATGACGCAGTCAATTTCTTCCCCGTTCCGCCTTAAAATGTGGGTTACAGGATGCCTCAGCATATGAATGATGAATCGGTGGTTCCAGATACCCTTGCCGAAGATTCCCTGTTGCTTCAGATTCGCGCATTGGGTCACCTGCCTTCTCCTTCCTCCACCGCCTTGCGCCTCTATGCATTGATCCAGTCGGAGGACGTGGATTTACACAAAGTGGCCGAAGTGATCAAAAGGGATGTGGCACTGACCGTACGTCTGATCCGCATGGCCAATCGTCCAGGCGGGACCCCCGGTCGTCCGGTGGCTTCCGTTGAAGAGGGGTTGATGCGCATCGGACTCAAAACAGTGGCGGGACTGGCTGTGGGCCTGTCGGTGATCGATGACGCAGTCGCCTCGAGTGCGCCGGATGCCAGCGCCTATCTGGCGCTGTGCCGTCATTCCCTGGCGGCGGCTGTGCTGGCAGAATGGATGTGTGACCGACCTGAAATCCCGGTCAGTGCGGCGGACCTTTTTACCTGTGCCCTGCTGGCACGGATCGGGCAATTGGCCCTATTGCGTTTCTACCCCGAGCCATACTCGGTTCTGCTTCGTTTGAATAAGAATACCCACGAACTGCTGGATGCGGAGCGGGAACAACTGGGTATCGATCATCAGGCGATCACTCTGGCGTTGTTGCAGGAATGGGGGTTTCCTGATCCGCTGACGGAGGCCATTCGAATTTCCGAAGCAGAACCTGAACTGCGGGTGGGCAATGACCGTAGTCACGTCATGGCACAAATTCTCAATTTTGCCTGGGAGGCCGCTCCTGCGTTGATCTCCCGGCACACCGAGAAGATCAACGGTTATTTGGAACATGGCTTGGCCCTTTTGGGTCAAAGCGTGTCGACAGAAGAGTTGCCCGGAATGGTTGAGGACATCATTGGGCATTGGCAGGAATGGGGTTCTCACACACCAGGACACGATAGTTCCAATAAAGATATTGCCCCGAATAGTGGAGAGGCGGAGTCAGTTACCACACGGCTTTTGCTCGTGGGAATCCCTTTGGCCATACGCCAGTCATGGGAATCGACCTTTGCCGGGCGAGGTTATGGCGTTTTGAACGTGGATTCCTGGGGGGCTGTGACGACCCAGATGACCAACGAATCGGTGGGGTTCCTGATTATTTGGCAGGATGAACCCCACATCTTGGGTGAACAAGAAAAAAGATTGTTTGAATCCTGGACTGGGGAAGAGCAACGGGCAATTGTGGTGCTGGTTCCCGAATTGAATGCCCCCTTTGCCCAGGAACTTTTGGAAATCGGCGCGGACATCGTACTGCCTTGCACGGTGTCAGCCCCTCTGCTGGGAGCTCAGTTAGCGCGTTTGGAGGGCAAGTTGGTGGTGGCGCGAAACCTCGAGGCGGAACGGTCTACGCACCGCAAATTGTTGTCCGAATTGGTATTGACGACGCGTAAATTGCATTTGCAGACTTTGACCGACCCGCTCACCGGGTTGGCCAACCGGCGTATGGCAGAGGCTTTTTTGAAACGTCACTGGTTCCAGGTGGAACGCCGAAACCTCCCTTTGGGTGTCTTGATCATCGATCTCGATGATTTCAAGCGAATCAATGACAAATTCGGGCACGATGCGGGTGATGCCGCCCTTCGGGCTTTTGCTACCGTCCTCAAGGAAAATGTTCGCCAGGAAGATTTGGCGGTTCGTTTGGGGGGGGATGAGTTTTTGGTGGTGTGTCCTTTGGCACAAGTCTCCAATCTGGAATATCTGCGCAAGCGTCTGATCGAAGTTGCCCGTCAGTTGACCCTGGAAACAGGTCCTTTATCATGTTCTATCGGGTTTGCCGAAAGCGATCGAAATACCATGAAATCCCCGTCTGAATTATTAAAGCAAGCGGATGAACATTTGATGCGATTGAAACGCAATCGTCCAGGTAAAGGGTAATTGCAAAAGGGTCGATAAGGTTTGGTGATTGTGGTGATTAGAATTATTTAATTTTTTTATACTTGATTTCCTATAAGATGTTTGTAGCAAGACCCCTGAGTAGTAGTTAACCTGATGGAGGAAAACCATGTCAGTGAAGAAATACAATGCTGGTGTGAAGGAATATCGCCAGACCTATTGGACCCCTGAATACACCCCTAAAGACACGGATTTATTGGCGTGTTTTAAAATCACCCCGCAGCCTGGAGTGGATCGCGAGGAAGTGGCCGCTGCCGTGGCCGCCGAGTCATCCACTGGAACCTGGACCACGGTGTGGACCGACCTCTTGACTGATCTGGATCACTACAAGGGGCGTGCCTATAAAATTGAAGATGTTCCTGGCGACGATACCTGTTATTACGCATTTGTGGCATACCCCATTGACCTTTTTGAAGAAGGGTCGGTGGTCAACGTGTTGACATCGTTGGTTGGTAATGTTTTTGGATTCAAGGCGTTGCGTGCTCTTCGATTGGAAGATGTGCGGTTCCCCATTGCTTATGTCATGACCTGTGGCGGCCCTCCCCATGGGATTCAGGTTGAACGGGATGTGATGAATAAATATGGTCGTCCCATGCTGGGTTGTACCATCAAGCCCAAATTGGGTCTGTCCGCCAAGAACTACGGCCGTGCGGTTTATGAATGCCTGCGTGGTGGTTTGGACTTCACCAAGGATGACGAAAATGTCAACTCCCAGCCTTTCATGCGCTGGAAGCAACGTTTCGACTTCGTCATGGAAGCCATTGAAAAGGCGGAGCGTGAAACCGGCGAGCGCAAGGGGCACTATCTGAACGTGACGGCGCCCACTCCGGAAGAAATGTACAAACGTGCGGAGTATGCCCGGGACATCGGCGCGCCTATCATCATGCACGATTATCTGACCGGCGGGTTGACGGCTAATACTGGACTGGCCAACTGGTGTCGGGATAATGGAGTGCTGTTGCACATTCACCGTGCCATGCACGCGGTGCTCGACCGTAATCCCCATCATGGAATTCACTTCCGTGTATTGACCAAGGTGCTGCGTCTGTCCGGCGGTGACCATCTCCACTCGGGTACCGTGGTGGGCAAGTTGGAAGGCGACCGTGAAGCCACCTTGGGCTGGATTGATATCATGCGTGACAGTTATATCAAGGAAGACCGCAAGCGCGGGATCTTCTTCGATCAGGACTGGGGTTCCATGCCTGGTGTGCTGCCAGTAGCCTCTGGTGGGATTCACGTCTGGCACATGCCGGCTCTCGTGACCATTTTCGGGGATGATTCCGTTCTGCAATTTGGTGGAGGAACCTTGGGTCATCCCTGGGGTAATGCAGCGGGTGCCGCAGCCAATCGCGTGGCACTGGAAGCCTGTGTGGAAGCCCGCAATCAGGGCATCGCCATCGAGAAGGAAGGCAAGGCTGTATTGACCAAGGCCGCCGAGCACAGTCCCGAACTGAAGATTGCCATGGAAACCTGGAAAGAAATCAAGTTTGAGTTCGATACCGTGGACAAACTGGACGTGGCCCACAAGTAATGGTGCCTGATGTCGTGCGGCTCTAGGGCCACACGACCCTGCAAACTAATTTGAGGAAAGAAGTCATGAGTGAAGTAATGGATTACAAGTCGCGCTTGAGCGACCCTGCCAGCCGTAAGTTTGAAACCTTTTCCTACTTGCCGGCCATGGGTGCGGACGAAATCCGCAAGCAGGTGGAGTATCTGGTCAAGAAGGGATGGAACCCGGCCATCGAACATATCGAGCCCGAGTACTTGATGGATTCTTACTGGTACATGTGGAAATTGCCGATGTTTGGCGAAACCGATGTGGAAAAAGTATTGGCCGAAGCCGAAGCCTGCCATAAGGCCAACCCTGACAATCATGTGCGCTTGATTGGCTATGACAATTTCAGTCAGTCTCAAGGTGCCTCCATGGTGATTTTCCGCGGCAAGACCGTGTAACGGGGGAAGTCCTCGCATCCGCCCCCGTGACCTCGACATCGAGGGCCGGGGGCTTTTTGTTGGCGGACCTCTTTCTGTCTGGTTAGGGAAGAGGCATGATCAAGGATCAGATAAGGAATCATTCCATGAGTGATATCATTTCGCAGTATCGAATTTCCACGGCTCCCTATTATCGTCCGGTGGCGGATGAAGTGGAACTGTTTCAGGCTGCCTATAGTGTGCGCATGCCCATGATGCTCAAAGGGCCGACGGGTTGTGGTAAAACCCGTTTCGTCGAGTACATGGCTTATACGTTGGGGAAGCCTCTGATTACCGTGGCTTGCAACGAAGACATGACGGCCTCGGATCTGGTGGGGCGATTCCTTCTGGATGCCCAGGGGACGCGCTGGCAGGACGGACCGCTTGCCATTGCCGCCCGGTATGGCGCCCTCTGTTATCTGGATGAAGTGGTGGAGGCGCGTCAGGATACCACGGTGGTGATTCACCCACTGACGGACAACCGGCGTGTACTCCCCTTGGAAAAGAAGGGCGAATTGATCAAGGCCCATTCCGACTTCCAGTTGGTGATTTCTTATAATCCCGGTTATCAAAGTTTGATGAAAGATCTCAAGCAGTCGACCAAACAGCGTTTTGGCGCGTTGGACTTCAATTATCCCGCTCACGAGGTTGAAACGGAGATCATTGCCCATGAAACTCGGGTGACTGTGGAGGTAGCCAGCAAATTGGTTTCCATTGCAGAACGGGCTCGTAATCTGAAAGGACACGGACTGGATGAAGGAATTTCCACCCGGATGCTGATCTATGCCGGAAGTTTGATTGTCGCTGGGGTGGATGCCAAAAATGCCTGCCGTGTGGCGCTGGTCCGTCCCATTACGGATGATCCAGACATGCGCGATGCCCTCGATGCGGCGGTTATGACCTTCTTTTAAGGAGTGGGCGGACCATGGCGATCCATCTCGAAGATTATCAGGAGTTACTGGCTGATTTGTCTCCAGCCTGCCAGCAAAGGTTGCGCGACGAGTGGCATGAGGCTACACGGGCACTTTCGGCCCGCGGCCTGGACAATTACCTCAAGGGAACAGCGGCCTTGCAACATCTGGGGCGTGGCAATGAACTGGTCCTGAGCTGGATTGAAGTGGCCCCCCAGGTGGCTCGGGCGGTGGGTGAGGAATGCCTGACAGATCTCGTACAGATTGCGCTGGGATTTTCATCCCGGACTTCTGGAACGGTGATCGAACGCTTGTTGGGGACGGCTCCCGTGGCGGCCAACCGACTGGGGGATGCCGACCTGTTTCAGGCGTATCTCCAGTTTCTTAACCATCTCCTGGGTCAGGCTCCCCGCGGGGTTCGACCCATGCTCGACAATCTGGAAGTCTTGCTGAACCAGTTGACTTTGGGTGGGTTACGCCGCTGGGCTACTTGGGGAGCCCATGCTCATCGCACCAACTATGAAGCGCAGATCGAGTATTTTGGATTGGTTTCCAAAGAATCACTGGCCATGTTGCAAAAGGAGCGCAAAGGGACACTCTTCATCGATATTCAGCGCCGGATCAATATGTATCTGCGCGCTCTGTGGGGGCGTGATTTCTTCATGCGTCCCACCTCCGGAGACTTTGAACGAAGGGAAGGATATAAACCTTACATCGAGAGTTATTTCTTTCATGTGCCCGATGCCTATGATGACCATGAGGGCATTTCCGGCCTCAGTTTATACCGGGCTGCGGCCGCCCATTGCGCCGCTCATTGGGTAGCGACCACGGCTCCGATTTCGGCAGAAAATCTGAACCCGTTGCAAATGGCCCTGATCGAGATCATTGAGGACGCACGCGTGGAAACCCTGGCCATTCGGCGTTTCCCTGGGTTGGCGCAATTGTGGGTTCAATGCCACCATACCCACGCGGGTCAGGGCGCAAGCGCTGGTGATTATTTCAATCGTCTGAGTCGGGCCCTGCTGGATTCGAACTATCAGGATCCCGACCCTTGGGTGGCGGAAGGACGACTCTTGTTTGCCCAAGCAGAAAACCTGAACGATCACCAACTTTCCTGGGATATTGGGGTTTCTCTGGCCCATACCTTCCGCACTAAAAATATTGCTTATAATCCACGTACAGATGGGCAGCGTCCTCTTTATCGGGATGACAATCGTTTCATTTGGGCTTTTGAAGGATTTGATTTCGAGGCAGCCCTGGCTGCAGGCTACGATCAACCTCGTCAGGTGCGGCGCAAGGTCAATTTGATGGAAATGGTCAATGAGATCGATACCGAACTGGCGGGAGATGATGCCCAGGAAATTTGGGTACTGGGTACGGAACTTTTTCCCTATGAGGATACGGGCGTCAGTTTCAATGAACAGGAAGGCAAGGAACCGGTCTCAGATCCATTTCATTATGCGGAATGGGATTATCAAATTCAACTTGAGCGGCCCTCCTGGGTGACGGTACTGGAGCGCCACCCCAAACGAGGGGATCTGGCACTCATCGAGGACATTACCTTTCGCAACAAGCGCCTGATTGCACGCATGAAGTTCATTCTGGATGCGATGCAACCCCAAGGAGTGACACGCTTGCGTAAATTGGAGGAAGGCGATGATATCGACCTGAATGCGGCCATTGCCAGCACCATTGACTTGCGTATGGGCATACAGCCCGAACCTCGCATCATGATGCGCAGTGTACGCAAGGTGCGTGACATTTCGGTCATGGTTTTGCTGGATCTGTCTGAGTCTACCAATGACAAAGTGGCGGGACAGGACTATTCGGTTCTCGACCTGACCCGTGAAGCCACTGTTCTCTTGGCCGATGCCATCCACAAGGTGGGAGATCCCTTTGCGATCCATGGATTTTGCTCCGATGGCCGGCATGGGGTGTCCTATTATCGTTTCAAGGATTTTGATCAGGATTATGATGATCTTCCCAAAGAACGGCTGGCGGGCATGAAGGGGCAGTTGTCCACGCGTATGGGAGCCGCTGTTCGTCATGCCGTACAGCATTTGAAGAGGCAACGTTCGGCTAAAAAGTTGTTACTGGTGCTGACAGATGGAGAGCCGGCTGATGTGGATGTGCGTGACCCACAGTATCTTCGTTACGACACAAAAAAGGCCGTGGAAGAGGCAGGACGGGCGGGGATCCTGACCTATTGCCTGAGCCTCGACCCACGGGCAGATCAGTATGTTTCACGGATTTTTGGTGCCAAGAATTTCCTGGTGGTGGATCAGGTGGCGCGATTGCCTGAGAAATTGCCTTTGCTTTATGCTGGGTTGACACGCTGAAATTCACAAGGATTACTATGGAACAACGTTACAAAGGCGTATACTCCGATCTCAATGGGGGGATGACCCATTTGGCTCAGATCATCAAGGATGCTTGGGTGTTTGGGTTGCTGCCGGAAGATCAGGATGGCACGGGTTGGACGAGTGGGCAAATCCAGCAACTCTATGACAAGGTATCGGAGGAGTGGGAGAAATATGGACACTTGCCCAGCCGTTTGACGCCCGAACTGCGTGACCGTCATCAAAGGATCTATGAGGCTTCGGTGAAACGGGCGCGCAAGAATGGCTGGAACCCTGAATTGGGAGAAGATGATTGATCGAGTCAAAAAAATATCTCCTGGTTGGCAGTATTGACTTAATTGTGTATAATCCTGTGTTTTTCGGACGAATTCCTACCGTATTTGGAGAATGACATGGCTGCAATCGCCGCTCATAAAGCGCAGATCATGAAGGACTTTCAGCGTACCCCTCAAGACACCGGCTCGACGGAAGTCCAGGTGGCACTGTTGACTCATCGCATCAATCATCTGACTGAGCACTTCAAGGCCCATGTCAAGGATCACCATTCCCGCCGTGGTTTGCTCAAGTTGGTCAGTCAGCGTCGCAGTTTGCTGGATTACTTCAAGCGCACCAATATGGATGGCTATCGCCAACTCATCGCCAGTTTGGGTTTGCGCAAGTAATATCCGGTGAAGAGGTTTTGGTACGAAATGCGGTGCGAGGTAATAGGCGCACCGCATTTTTGTTTCACAATACTGAACGTAACAATCTATTGATAGTGAGGATGAACGCGTGAATCCGATTCGCAAGACATTTACCCTGGGCCGCCATCAAGTCACTCTTGAAACCGGAGAGATTGCCAGACAGGCCGATGGTGCCGTGATGGTATCCATGGAGGATACCGTGGTTCTGGTGACCTGCGTGGCTTTGAAGAAAGCCAAGGTGGGCCAGGATTTCTTCCCCCTGACCGTGGACTATCAGGAGCGGTTCTACGCCAGCGGGCGAATTCCCGGAGGCTTTTTCAAACGCGAAGGGCGACCTTCTGAAAAAGAAACCCTCACTTCCCGGTTGATTGACCGACCTTTGCGTCCTTTGTTCCCGGAAGGGTTCTACAACGAAGTTCAGATCGTGGCAACAGTCATGTCCTGCAATCCGGAAATTGACCCGGATATTCCTGCCTTGATCGGAGCCTCTGCGGCGGTGGCATTGGCGGGGCTTCCCTTCAGTGGCCCCATCGGAGCGGCCCGGGTGGGTTATGTGGAGGGCCAGTTTGTGCTGAATCCCACCGCAACCGAGTTGACCCAGTCAAAGATGGATCTGGTGGTGGCGGGGACGGCAGAAGCGGTCCTGATGGTGGAGTCCGAAGCCAGTGAATTACCTGAAGATGTCATGTTGGGCGCGGTAGTTTATGGGCATGAACAAATGCAGGTCATTATCGATGCCATCAATGAACTGTCCGATGAAGCAGGCAAGGAACCCTGGGACTGGATGCCTCCCACACGGGATGAAGCTTTGGTCACCCGTCTTGAAGCCTTGGCCCTGAATCCCTTGCGTGAAGCCTACCGGATCCGCGCAAAACAGGCGCGTACGGAGCGGATTGAAGCCATTCGAAGCGAAGTCATGCCTCAGGTGCTCTCCGCTGATGCCGATGCAGACCAGCAAAATCAAGTGCGTAGCCTCTTTGGTGAACTGGAGGCACGTATCGTGCGGCACCAGATTCTGGATGGAGACCCACGTATTGATGGGCGCGACACCCGTACGGTTCGCCCCATTACCATTCGCATGGGCGTATTACCCCGCACCCATGGTTCTGTTCTGTTTACCCGAGGAGAAACTCAGGCTTTGGTGATTGCGACTCTTGGCACTGGGCGCGATGAGCAGATCATCGATGCGATCCAAGGGGAGTACAAGGATCGTTTCATGCTTCATTACAATTTCCCTCCTTATTCCACAGGGGAAACAGGACGGGTCGGTAGTCCTAAACGGCGTGAAATCGGCCATGGACGTTTGGCAAAAAGAGCGTTGGTGGCAACCTTGCCCACGCCGGAAGAGTTCTCCTATACGCTTCGTGTGGTCTCTGAAATCACTGAATCCAATGGGTCCAGTTCCATGGCTTCCGTTTGCGGGGGTTCCCTTGCGTTGATGGATGCGGGCGTTCCTGTCAAGGCCCATACGGCGGGCGTAGCCATGGGTTTGATCAAGGAAGGAAATCGTTTTGCCGTGTTGACAGATATCCTGGGTGATGAAGATCATCTGGGCGATATGGATTTTAAGGTAGCCGGTACAGAGCAGGGGGTCACCGCTCTGCAAATGGATATCAAGATCACGGGCATCACCAAGGAAATCATGCAGGTGGCGCTGGCTCAAGCGCGCGAAGGTCGTATCCATATTCTGGGATTGATGAAGCAGGCAATGCCTATGGTGCGTGAAGAATTGTCCAGTTTTGCGCCACGCATCCTGACTCTTAAAATCAATCCGGAAAAAATTCGGGACGTGATCGGTAAGGGTGGAGCCGTGATTCGTGCCTTGACGGAAGAAACCGGAACCACGATTGATATTCAGGAAGATGGCACAGTCAATATTGCATGCCTGACTTCAGAAGCCGGAGCCTTGGCTAAAAAACGGATTGAAGAGATCACGGCTGAGGTGGAAGTGGGCAAGATCTATGAAGGCATTGTCCTGAAATTGCTTGATTTTGGCGCCATTGTGAGTGTTCTTCCAGGCCGGGACGGGTTGCTGCACATTTCCCAGATTGCCCATGAGCGTGTCAATGCTGTGGGAGATTATCTCAAGGAGGGACAGCAACTCAAGGTCAAGGTTCTGGAGGCTGATGAAAAAGGTCGTTTGCGTCTTAGTCTCAAAGCCTTGCTGGAACCCCCGGTGGTTGCAGATTGAACTTCGTGATAGGATGAGTTGACCGAGAGGTCTGTCTAGGAATGTTGATACGGTGAATTGTCATGGTTGAAGCCACGTTGAAACAATTTTCTCCCTATGTCTTGAAAGAGGGAGAAACATACATGAATGACCTGCAACTGTCCCATTTTCGCCATCTTCTTGAGAGTTGGAAGGCGGAATTGGGGCAGGATATCGACCGAACGGTCCATACCATGCAGGATGAAGCGACGGTGTTTGCCGATCCCAATGATCGTGCCAGCCAAGAGTCGGATATGGCACTGGAATTGCGTAACCGCGATCGCGAACGCAAGTTGATCAAAAAGATCGATGAAACCATTGCCAAAATAGAAGCCGGTGATTATGGCTACTGCGAAAGTTGCGGGGTTGAAATCGGTATCAAACGCCTTCAGGCACGACCCACCGCCAGTTTGTGCATTGATTGTAAACAGCTGGAAGAAATGCGCGAGCGTCAGGTCGCCAAGTAATTTTCAAAGGTATGATTGATGCAGGCAGACCCTGAGGGCCTGCCTGCAATCAGATTCGTACGAGGGATTTCAGAAGAGTCCAACTCAACTCCCAATGTTCCAGCGGTCTTCGTTGGAATTGACTGGAACTGAATTGGTGCCAACGTCCAATGACGATATTCATCAGTAGATTGGCTTGCACCGTAATGGCACGGTCGCTGGATATTTCGCCGTGGGTGACGGCAAGACGCAGGCTTTGCCGAAGCGAGGCTTCCAAACGTTCACAGAGTTGCGCAATGCGCACCAGCAACCGTTCATTTTCATGATGCAGAACTTCTCCGGTAAGCACACGGGTCATGCCGGGATTTTTTTCTGAAAAAGCCAGAAGAAGAGTCAGGGTGGCCTCCACCTGAGCCAGACCTGAGGGTAATTCGACGGCGATGCGGTTGATTCGGGTAAACAGGGTTTGTTCGATAAATTCGATCAAACCTTCGTACATTTTTGCCTTGCTGGCAAAATGACGGTACAGGGCCGCTTCAGACACTTTCAAGTGACTGGCCAGGAGTGCGGTGGTGATTTTTTCTGATTGAGGTCGTTCCAGCAGAGAAGCCAGCGTATGCAGGATTTCCTGACGCCGTTCTCCCGTATTGGCACGGGAACGAGAAACGGGGGGTTCCGGGGTGGACATGGTGCGTTGTATGGGCAGGAATGTCGTTGAGTGAATCCCTGTATTATAGCGAACCTGGCTTGAATCAAAGAGTTTCATTTTTCAAGTACTGCCAGTCCCCATCGACCGTGTTAAAATCAGAGACGTTTCCATTATCTAGTCAGAGGTCGGGTCATCGTGGCAGGACATTCCAAATGGGCCAATATCAAGCACAAGAAAGCCGCTGCCGATGCCAAGCGCGGTAAGGTTTTTACTCGCCTCATCAAGGAAATTACCGTGGCGGCGCGCATGGGCGGCGGGGACGTTGGGAGCAATCCGCGATTGCGTCTGGCTGTGGAAAAAGCCTATGACCAGAACATGCCCAAGGACACCATCGAGCGTGCCATCAAGCGGGGAAGTGGCGATCTGGAAGGCGTCAATTATGAAGAAATACGCTATGAAGGGTATGGCATCAACGGAGCCGCAGTGATGGTGGATTGCCTGACGGATAATCGGACCCGTACCGTGGCCGATGTGCGCCATGCCTTTACCAAGCATGGCGGTAATTTGGGTACGGATGGTTCGGTATCCTTCCTGTTTGTGCATTGCGGGCAAATGCTTTTTCCACCGGGAACGGATGAAGACCGCTTGATGGAAGCGGCTCTGGAAGCGGGGGCGGATGATGTTCTCCATCATGAAGACGACAGTTTTGAAGTGGTGACCCCCCCCTATGATTTTAGTGCCATCCGACAAGTTCTGGAGAAAAGTGGATTCAAGGCGGAATTTGCCGAAGTGACCATGAAACCCCAGAATGAGGTGGAATTTTCCGGGGATGAGGCTGTACGTATGCAGAAACTCATCGATGCCCTGGAGTCCCTCGATGATGTGCAAGCGGTGTATACCACCGCAGTTCTGTCCGAGTGAATGGTGGCCCTGCGTATTCTGGGTGTGGATCCTGGCTTGCGCTGCACCGGGTTTGGGGTCATCGAAGTGTCTCAGAGGGGTAAAGACCCTGAATATGTAACCAGCGGAACCATTACCACACCTTTCCCTGCAGCGCTGCCAGCGCGTATCAAGGTGCTTCATGCAGGATTGACCAGTGTCATCGAGCATTATCAACCGCAGGTCATGGCGATAGAAATTGTTTTCGTCAATGTGAATCCCCAAGCCACCCTGTTGTTGGGTCAGGCACGGGGGGCCTTGTTGGCGGCAGCGGTCATGCGTGATCTCGAGGTCCATGAATATACGGCATTGCAAGTTAAACAGGCGGTGGTGGGGCACGGCCATGCCAGCAAGGAGCAAGTTCAGGCCATGGTCATGCGTTTGCTCAAATTAACCGAACTTCCTCGGGTCGACCCTGCCGATGCCTTGGCCTGTGCCCTGCGGCATGCTTATGGAGACCTTTTGCCGGCGGTTGCCGCAGGGCGCCGATCCACCCGTTGGCGTTCAGTGCCGGGACGTACAGGAAACCCTTCATGATTGGACGTTTAAGTGGAATCGTCGTGCACCAGGCCCCTCCCTGGATAGTGGTGGAGGTACAGGGAGTGGGGTATGAACTGGAGGTTCCTTTGGGAACGTTCACGCGTTTGCCGGCGCAGGATGTGACTGTACGATTTTTGACGCATCTCGTGGTTCGGGAAGATGCCCATCTGCTGTATGGATTTCTGGAAGAAGAAGAGCGGCAGGCATTTCGACAACTGTTAAAAATCAGTGGAGTGGGGCCTCGTCTGGCGCTGGCCGTATTGTCCGGGCTTTCTGTGAATGCGTTGGGACAGGCGGTAGAACGGCAGGAGGTGGATCTCTTGACACGCATTCCCGGCATTGGGAAAAAAACTGCGCAGCGCCTCCTTCTGGAGTTGAAAGAAAAATTGATCCTGTCCCCCTCACCTGAAGGACCGTTGCCTAATTCCATGGGTTCCACTTTTACGGTGGAATTGGCGCAAGCCTTGGGCAACTTGGGTTACAACGAACGTGAAATCCAATGGGCAGTGAAGCAATTGCCGGCAGAGGATTTGACGTTGGAGCAGGGAATTCGCATGACTTTGGGCTGGCTGGCACGTCGGGAGTCCTGATCCCATGACAAGATCCGAGGTGAGGAAAAGCAAATGATTGAACAGGATCGCCTGATTGGGGGGAACCTGGAGTCGCGCCAGGAAGAAGTTCAGGAACGGGCATTGCGTCCACGACAACTGGACGATTATGTGGGGCAGAAAAAGGCACGCGCACAACTGGAGATTTTCATCGAGGCTGCGCGTCGGCGCAAAGAACCCCTGGATCATGTCTTGTTGTTTGGTCCGCCGGGACTGGGAAAAACGACTTTGGCGCATATCATTGCCCATGAAATGGGTGTCAATTTGCGTCAAACTTCAGGACCGGTACTGGAACGGGCAGGGGATCTGGCCGCCTTGCTGACTCATCTGGAGCCTAACGATGTGCTCTTTATTGATGAGATCCATCGCTTAAGTCCGGTGGTGGAAGAAATCCTTTATCCGGCGCTTGAGGACTACCAGATCGATATCATGATTGGGGAAGGACCGGCAGCCCGTTCTGTTAAACTCGATTTGCCGCCGTTCACTCTGGTGGGGGCAACCACGCGGGCCGGGATGTTGACCAACCCTTTGCGTGATCGATTTGGTATCGTGGCCCGACTGGAGTTTTATACGGAAGATGAATTGTCCCGGATCGTGACCCGTTCAGCCCGTTTGCTGGGGATGGACATGGACGAAGCGGGAACCCGTGAGGTGGCACGCCGTTCCCGAGGGACCCCCCGTATTGCCAATCGCCTGTTAAGACGGGTTCGTGATTATGCAGAGGTCTGTTCACAAGGGTGCGTCACACAGACTGTTGCAGATGCCGGTTTGAAATTGTTGGAAGTGGATGACAAGGGTTTGGATATGATGGACCGCAAGTTATTACAAACGGTCATCGAGAAGTTTGCCGGTGGGCCGGTGGGACTGGATACCCTGGCTGCCGCCATTGGAGAGGAACGAGACACCATCGAGGATGTTCTGGAACCTTATCTGATCCAGCAAGGATACCTGCAACGCACCGCGCGGGGACGTATGGCAACGGCTGCTGCCTTCCAGCATTTTGGCTTGCCTTCGGCGGGAGGAAAAACCATCGGTGAATTGATACTGGAAGAGCGCTCATGAATGTCCGGCGAATTGAGGTTCCCCTTCGGATATACCATGAAGACACGGATGCTGGCGGGGTGGTTTATCATGCCAACTATTTGCGCTACATGGAACGAGCTCGTACGGATTGGTTGTATGAACGGGGGTTCGATCATGAGCGCGTTGCGCATGAACATGGAATTTTATTCATGGTCCGCAGTATCGAGATCAAATTCCAGCGTCCGGCTCGTTTGGGGGATAACTTGCTGGCTGTGGCTGAACTGGCAGGGGTGCGTCATGGCTTGATGACCTTCCGGCAGTCGGTCATGCGGGGCGAACAAAGTCTGGTACGCGCGCAGGTGGTGGTGGCCTGCGTGACAGCGAAGGATTTTACGGTAGCGGTCATACCGCCTACCTTGGCAAATTTTCTGGGAGTGGAAGGGTGAATATTACTTCGGATATTTCATTAGTAAGTTTGGTTCTCCAGGCCAGTATATTGGTTCAGATCGTGATGGGACTATTATTGTTGGTATCGCTCCTGTCCTGGACCTATATCTTTACAAAAATGTTGACTTTGGGTAAGGCCCGTCGTCAAACAGCAAAATTTGAAGAAGAGTTCTGGGCGACTTCGGATATTGGCGCTCTTTATCAGCGTGCCGCGGGGCATAACGAAAATAGCGGGGCATTGGAACGGATTTTTGAATCCGGCTATCGGGAGTTTCTTCGTCATCGTAAATCCGGGACACTGGAAACGGCAGCCGTTACCAGTGGGGTGCAACGGGCCATGAAAGCCACATTTCAGCGTGAAACCGATCGCCTCGAGTCGCACCTGGCTTTTTTGGCAACCGTGGGTTCGGTCAGTCCTTATGTGGGATTGTTCGGGACAGTATGGGGAATCATGAATGCCTTTCGGGGTCTGGCCAACGTGGGCCAAGCAACTTTGGCCCATGTGGCGCCGGGCATCGCTGAAGCCCTGGTGGCCACAGCCATGGGCCTGTTTGCGGCAATTCCTGCAGTCGTAGCCTATAATCGTTATGCCCATGACACGGACCGGTTATCCAGTCGTTTTGAAAGTTTCATGGAGGAATTCTCCAATATTCTGCAACGTCAGTTCAAACCGGCTCAGAACGGGCGTTGATCATGGCACGCAAACCACGGCGCATGATGAGTCAGATCAATGTGGTTCCCTACATTGACGTCATGCTGGTGCTTCTGGTCATCTTTATGGTGACGGCCCCCATGATCAATCCCGGACAGGTGGATCTGCCTTCGGTGGGGCAAAATCTGGCCCAGTCTCAGGATCCGGTGCAGGTGATCCTGCATCTGGATGGGCATTTGACGGTGCTGGATACTCATCAGGGCAGTGAAGAACAGAGTGTGACCCGTGATGGACTGGTGGACAGGATGGGGGTTTTACATCGTTCGGAGCCAGACCGTCCAGTGGTCATTGCGGCAGATCGTGCCGTGCGCTATGAAGAAGTATTACAGGTCATGGATCTGCTGAAAAAGGCGGAGATCAAGCGAATTGGCTTGCTGGCGCGGGGGCGCTCCGGTTGATGCCTGAGACCATTGATCACGAACGGGGAGTGCGTCTATGGGCCTGGATTCTGGCATTACTGGTTCATGCCCTGTTTGTGGCTGTCCTGGTATTTGGTGTGTCCTGGCAACGACATCCCGAGCCTGCGCCCATGATGGCCGAACTATGGTCGGATATCCCCAAACCAGCCACCGTTACGGAAGTGACTCCGCCACAACCCGTAACGCCTGAGCCGCCAGCTCAGCCAGTACCTGCTCCAGTCCTTGCTCCTCCCCCTGTGGCGTCCACTCCGGCCCCTCGTTCTGAACCTAAACCGGTCTTGCCAGCAACGCCCAGCGCGGCAGACATTGCACTCAAGAAAAAAAAGGAAAAAGCGGTGCAGGAAGCGAAACGTCAGGCAGACCAAAAGCAACGGGAGAAAATGCTGGCTGAGCAGTTGCGTCAGGAGCGTCAGGATGCGCTCAAAGAAGAAAGAAATGATGCCAAAATGCGTGCTGATGCCGAGGTGCGCCACCGTCAAGCCGAACAGTTGGCTCAGAATGCCCGTGCCGCTCAAGCGGCAGCAGTGGATCGTTACAAGTTGGCCATCATCAACAAAATCCGCGGGAACACGGAAGTTCCCGAAGGTGTTCCTGCCGGGTTGACGCTGGAGGTAGATGTCACCATACTGCCTGATGGAGGGGTTCTGGAGCCTGTCAGGATCGTCAAGTCCAGCGGCGACCCGCGCTATGATCAGGCGGTTCTGCGCGGCATCCTGCGTTCCCAGCCTTTGCCCTTGCCCAGTGACGTGGCTTTACGTCAACTATTTCGAGTGACTCATCTACAACTTCATCATGAAAAATAACTTGCTCATTTTCATCGCTCTCCTGTTGGCACTGATTCAAGTGCCGGTTCATGCGGATATGACTCTCGAGATCGTCACTCAGGGAGCGCAACTGACTCCTATTGCCGTTTTGCCCTTTGCTGGGGATGGGGGGGGTTCTCACCAACTGTCTGCGGTCATTGCTGCTGACCTCAAACGTTCCGGTTTATTCGATCCTCTGGATACTCGAGGAGTCTCTCCTGCACCTGCCGATGTGGAAGGGGTGAATTGGGATACCTGGCAGGCCCAACATGCTAACTTTATTGTAGTGGGGAATGTTCAGGAAGAACCGGCGACCCATCATATCAAACTGAATTTTCGCCTGGTGGAGCTGCCCAACCGAATGGCACATCTCAACCTGTCTTTTGACGGATCCGAGGACCAGTACCGTATGGTGGCACACCATGCGGCTGATGCCATTCTGGAAAACATCACAGGGTACAAGGGCATGTTCAGTTCACGTATTGCCTACATTACCCAGCATGGTTCTGCCCGCAGTCTCAAGGTGGCAGATAGCGATGGCTTCAATGAGCAGAGCATGCTTCATACCAATGAACCGATTCTGTCCCCCAAATGGTCGCCTGATGGTCAGCGTATGGCCTATGTGACTTTCGAACTCAATCGCCCCATGGTAGTGGTACAGACACTGGCTACCGGGGTTCGTCATGTGGTGGCCCGCTATAAGGGTAGCAACAGTGCTCCGGCCTGGACCCCTGATGGACGGCATCTGGCTGTGGTTCTGACCAAGGATGGGCATTCACAGATATACCGGATATCCCTCGATGGTTCGGAGGCTCCAGAACGTCTCCTTTCAAGCGGAGGTATCGACACGGAACCTTACTTTTCACCGGACGGGCAGACCCTGTACTTTACTTCCGATCGGGATGGCGGGCCTCAGATTTACCGAATTGCCCTGAGTGATCTGCGCGGGGCTCCAGAACGTCTGACCTTTGGCAGTAGTTATGCGGTTTCTCCCAGGTTGAGCCCGGATGGCAAGCAACTGGCATATATTCAGCGTGATGGAGGAGCATTTCATGTGATGCTCATGGACTTGGCAACGAAACAGACTCAGCCCATGACGGAGACCTCACTGGACGAGTCTCCGACCTTTGCCCCCAATGGGAAATACCTGCTCTATTCCACTCAAGATGGAGGGAGAGGTGTTCTGGCCATCGTCAGTACTGATGGGCGAATCCGTCAGAAACTGTCGACCCAGACGGGAGATGTTTATGAACCCGTTTGGGGGCCGTTGCAGTAAACCTAAGAACAGGGGTATGCGTTATACTGGACGCAGCATTCGCAACCACTTTTTGAGTTTTACGTCAACCCATTTTCTTAACAAGGATAATCATGAAAAAAGCTCTTCTCGCATTGGCTGTTACCAGTGTTCTGGCTGCCTGTAGTTCCACTCCAACCGAGGAAACCAGCGCACCCGTGGCACAGAAAACCGCTGCGCCCGTGGCTGTGGTTCCTGCGCAGCCCATGGCCAAAGAACCGGTCACGGTTTCTTTGTATCCTGCCAAGGGAGTGGGGGGGGCGTTGGGTCAACGGACCATTCATTATGCTTTCGACAAGTACACAGTCACGGATGAATTCATGCCCGTGGTTGATGCCCATGGCGATTTTTTGCTGTCCCATGGGGATGCCAAGGTCACCCTGCAAGGGAACTGTGACGAGCGTGGCAGCCGTGAATACAATCTGGGCCTGGGACAGCGTCGTGCCGATAGCGTGCGCAAGATCCTGATGGCCAAGGGAGTGAAGGATAGCCAGATTGAAACGGTCAGTTTTGGCAAGGAAAAGCCTGTCAATCCTGGGCATAATGCCGCCGCCTGGGCAGAGAACCGCCGCACGGATATCGTTTACCAAGGCGAGTAATTTTTATTCGTAACCATTGCCCGGCGAGAGTATTACCCCCTCGTCGGGTTTTCCATTTCTGGTGACCATGAAAACCACCTTCAAATCCTCGTATTTTCTACTGGTTCTGAGTCTGCTTTGCGCTGGCCATGTTCGAGCGAGCCTTTTGTCCGATGAAGAGGCCCGGCAGGGCGTGGCAGACCTCAAGAGCCAGCAAACCGTCTTGAGTCGCCAACAACAGACGATGGATGAGCGGGTCACGCGCATGGAAACTGCGCTTCAAGGCTATCCGGATCTGGTCATGCGTTTGGACAGCATGAGTCAGGATCTGGCCCAGATACGGGGACGTATCGACAGCCTGGCCAATCAACTGGACGTGGAAGACAAGCGTTTTCATGACTTGTACATGGATCTGGATTCTCGTCTCAAGGCCGTGGAAACTGTTTTGCCCAAACCTGAAGGGGCCGGATCGATTTCTGGTTCCCCAGGTGTGGCGAACGGAAAAGAGGGTGCTGTCCCCTCTGCAGGTACAGCAGAAAGCGGGAAGAATTCTCTGGCGGTGGCAGATAATGGGTCAAAACCAGAGAATGCATCTGATGCCAAAACGCCCTCTGCAGACTATGATGCGGCTCTATCTGTATTCAATGCGGGAAATTACGTAAAATCCCGGAAATTGTTCGAAGCCTTTGTGAAGTCCAATCCTGACGACGACAAAGTGCCCAATGCGCTCTACTGGATCGGAATGAATCAGTTATTACTCAAGGATTACAAAGGGGCTCGTGCAACCAATCAACACCTTTACAAGTCTTTTCCGGACTCGGCCAAGACCCCTGATGGGTTGCTGAATCTTGCGGCAGCTTGGTTGGGGTTAGGGGAACCTGCTACAGCAAAAGCCACATGGAAGATGATCATCGCCAAGTATCCAGACAGTTCGGCTGCGCAAAAAGCCAAGGCCCGTCTTCGTCAGCATTGACAGCAATGGTTTTTTGGGTGATAATTTCGGGCTACGTTAGTCAGTTTGGGCCGTTAGCTCAGTTGGTAGAGCAGCGGACTTTTAATCCGTTGGTCGCAGGTTCGAATCCCGCACGGCCTACCAATAAATCAAGTGGTTACAGATAGTTCAAAGAAATTAAGTTTCCGCAATTAATGAAAAGTAAGGGAGCCTATTGCTCCCTTACTTGGTCTCGGTTGTGGTTTTGTCGTAGTCACGATCATTCCTGATCCTTTCGGCTGGATCGAAACGCCATGCTGTGCGAGACAGTGATGCGCATCCTGCCAGGTCACCCCAGGCTGTTGCAGAACCTTCTTGAGTTCCTGCGCCGGTTCCTTGGATGCCCATGACTGAAACGAATGATCGTCCCCGATATTTATTTCAGCGCGACGCGCCCGTTCACTGATACGCGCACCATCTTCCTTGAGCAGCCCCAGCCCCCGTCGTTCAGCTCGGCTCATCCGGATAATTTTTGGACCTTCCTTGGTATCA
Source organism: Ferrovum myxofaciens (assembly GCF_000735045.1). GTDB lineage: Bacteria > Pseudomonadota > Gammaproteobacteria > Burkholderiales > Ferrovaceae > Ferrovum > Ferrovum myxofaciens. The sequence goes on along the minus strand of NZ_JPOQ01000008.1, from coordinate 28,473 downwards.
AGGGTGATGTAGGGGCCGTTTGCACGCCCATAGCCGAATTCTATTTCAAGTTCTCGCATACACCGGTCAAGGATGAAATAGTCTTTCTTGAACGGTGGTGAGATTGCGAGAAGCCTAGTGAAGTCCTGTCCACCGGGATTGATGGCAAACCTCTGGAGTTTGGTTATCGCCAGGCACTGAATTCCTGGCTTCAAAAAGCGGGCGCGGCCATGGCACAACGGCCCGATATTATTTTGGCCATGTCCAATGACTGGTGGGCGTATTCCAGTACCGCACCAGGAATTCAAATGGCCAGTACCAGAGCATGGGCGAGACTCATGGACATCCCATTGGTCATGGCAGTAAATTTGGGGAAAAGTCAAAAATCATCATCCGCATCGTGCCATTTCCGGACGGTCAGGTGTACTGGTGGGAAGGCTCACTGTTCGGCCAAGAGAAGTCATACAAGAATGGCCATTATGGCGCAGCGAAATAACAAGATAAACCAAGAAAACTAAAGTTTAGGCTGCCTCGTTGTCGTTCCCTGCACCTGATAAATTAGCCACGGCATGACTTCACTAACATGTCAGCACGCCAGTCAAAACAGTGGTTGATTATCCTTTGCAACTGATTTAAACTGGTCATCTGACTAGTCTTATGGGGTGCAATCATGAACACATGGCCTGTACAAGATGCAAAAGCTCGTTTCAGCGAGTTACTGGATGCCTGTGTCAACGAGGGGCCGCAACTGGTCACCCGGCGCGGGGCGGAAACTGCTGTTCTTGTTCCCATCACCGAATGGAAACGACTGAGCAATTCAGCGCTACCTTCTCTCAAGTCCTTGCTGCTTTCTGACATTGGGCGTGTTGACCTGAAATTGCCTCATCGCAAACTAGCCAAGCGTCGCCCTGCTGCAGTTCTGTAATGTTTCTGCTTGATACTAATATTGTTTCTGAGCTCCGCAAGATTCGTCCGCACGGTGCTGTGGTGGCATGGATTGAATCGGTAGCCGATGCTGACCTGCATCTCAGTGCGGTGACACTCGGTGAGATACAGGCTGGCATCGAGATTACACGGGATCAGGATGTAATCAAGGCAGTGGAAATTGAGGTATGGGCCGATCAGGCATCCGCCACTTATAATGTGCTGCCGATGGATGCGTCAACGTTTCGAGTTTGGGCGAAACTGATGCATCGACAATCGAATACTGTTTATGAGGATGCCATGATTGCAGCCACTGCAATTGTACATAAACTCACGGTCGTTACAAGAAACACTCGTGATTTTGAACGCTTCAACGTGCCGCTATTCAACCCGTTCGGGGATTAGTGTTAAGCTTATCGGGCAGCAAAGAACCTATTGCGGTCACACGTCCACCCAGATATGCTGTCATTTGAACGACTGCTGTACTTCGGAACCGGTCGGAAGGACAATTCACACTGCTCGGCCTTAACGGACATTGTTGTATCTGCCTGTCAGTGCCCGCTTTCGAGACAGAACGGACCGTCAAGCTCGAACAACTGACCGCCTGCTTTGCTACTGACAGCAGACCGTCAAACTACGGAAAATATGCGAGCTTGAATGTCTGTTGATAACCCTATAGGAGACGTTCACACTCACAGATAGCAACCATTCAACCAGGGCATTTACACAAAAATTAGCACCACCTCGAATGCGGCCTGCCGAATCCTATCTTGCTGCGACTGTATCCGGATGTACGGGATCTAGGGGTTTTTCATAGTTTGCCAACAATCAATATTTTTCCTGAGCTCGCACATTACGCAATGGAGAAAAGTTTGGAGCCGCGCCATTTATCTCGGCAACCATTTCCTCTGCATCCAAATATTTTCCGGCGATGCGTGGAGAGATGACGATGCCGTGAAGTTGTGCGCGTAGATCATCCCATCGGTCTTGTAACACTTGCCAGTTTTTCTCATCATACGTCCCCAGAAAAATGACTGGGCGAATTTCGATTCGCGGGAGGTCGCCATTCTTTTTCTCGTCAAAGATAGCTTGATTCAATTTTTCTTCCCACAAACTGCCGATCCTATCGACTCGACCAATCTGCTGTTCAACCACGCCAGGATTCCACTCTGGATGCAGCAGCACAACCGTGCGACACGCCTTGTGAAGATTAAGCCCCTCACGGCCCACTAACGATTGCGCCACCAATACCTTCGGGTGCCCTTGTTTTCGATTAAAGGCCAATTGCAGGAAGCGCCGAGTTGCGGGTTTTGTTTCACCATACATGAGCCGTGCATATCCTCCTTCCGGGCGGCTGTATTCCTCGTGCAGCCTGATTCTAAGATCAGCCCAAAGATCAGATGCTTTCGCCTCGTCCAACAGCCCGTCACCATCCGCATCTCCCTCGTCGCGGTCGCTCGCTGCCGCCACCAGATCAATAAAGGCCTGCGCGAAGGCAGCATTCTCAATGCTTGTTCCTATCAGCTCTTGAATCGCCCGCGCTACTACCGCCAAGGCATGATCGTCGTTGCCTTGATCCTGTTCCAAATTCTCCGTAGCCGTTTTCTTGAAGGCATCAAACAGTGCTCGCACACGTTCGTCTGGCTGCTTGTTGTTGAAGCCTTCTTCAATGTGGCGGATCAGATTTTCTCGAATATTGCGGCGCTGATTCTCGAGTTTTTTGTATTGTTCAGCGAGGGCATCATCCAGACACTTCCGATCTAACTCTCCTTGCCTCTGCAAATGTTGATGAGCAGCCAAGATAGCGGCCCACTCTTCGTTCTCATGAACTTTGGATTGTGGCCATGGTCGCTTACCATCCACGCATCGCAGCATCTCGCGCGCATTAAGCAGTTGCACCAATGCGCGTAATGGGCGAGTAAACCGACCAAATACTAGAACCTTTTCCCCTTGTCGGCAGACGCTCTCAATTTCTTCGACAGCCGCCAGAATTGCGGGATGATCGAATAGCGCCGATCCTTCGTTCACGAACGGCTGGATCATGACGTTCTGCCACCATTCTGCGCGTAGCAGACGCTTGTCAGCTGACAGCTCTGTTTCGGCGTTACGTTGTGTAGTGATCTCAGGAACGCCATCGGCTTCAGTTTGCCTGTGGTCATCTTTGTCATCTCGCTGCAACTGATCAATCAGTGCTGCGATGCCGTGACCATTGCCCAAGGTCAGACGCAGCCGCTTGGCCGCTGTATTGTCGGATTGACGTGTGACGAACGACAAAGCTTCCGCTGCGCACACCGCCTGTTTCCACTCGAGGGTCAGACGAGCGGTATCGATCAGGATTTCCTGTTCACGTCGGTAGGCGTGGTAGCCCTCACCAGATGTTTGCTGAAACTTGATGACCGCAGGGTCTTCCCGTTTATCACGTCGCAGCAGATAGGGATTTAGCGCTTGCTTAAAAGTCTTGGCTGATTCCTTGTATTTTTCGCGCGCTTCTTTGTCGCTCGGACATTGCCTCACCCTACCTACGGCTTGCTCGTAACTTGAAATCGCCGTGGTTGCCGCTGATTTCGATATTTCATCAACCTGGATGCGCCCCAGCATCTGCGTCCATTGTGTCGCATCGAGCTCGACAGGAGTCGCCGTCATCGCCAGGCAGCGTGCATCGGCAGATTGCAGAACAACCTCTTTTAACAATCGATTCAGTCCACTGTCTTGGCCTCTACTTTTGTGTGCCTCATCAACGATGACCAAATCAAATACCCCAAACCCAAGTCCGACAGCACGTTCCAGCCAAGGACGTAGTTGTGCGTTACGCCCATATTCGCCAGCAGTGAGCGCACCAGGCCACGGCGTGGTTTCGGCTAATTCTTGGATAAATTTTCGTGCAGGGTGACCTTCTGGTCTGGCGCTTATTGCACCGACAATGCTCTCCGCTGCTTGTCGAACCCACTTGTCGTCAAGCATCTTGTTTCCGCAATAATCGCGCGGCCAACGCCCGTTAGCTTGTTTTCGCCATCTGGCATATATCTCCGGGAGTAGAGCCCAACGCCAAGGGGCAGTGTTCTCTCCAAGCCGCCAGTTCGTAAAAGAGTGGGAAACCACCAGGGCCGACTCGTTAAACCAAGGAGCGTCTTTCTCCTCGGTCTCCCATGCCTGTAAATATTGCCAGAGGCTGCGCAAGATTGGCGGTGCATCTACTCCGGCGATCTGCAACTCGTCGCTCCATTGATAGCCTAATCCAGGCGGAACCAGTATCGCGACCCGGCCACCCTCCGCTATCACACACCGGGCGACCGCAGCAGCAATTCGAGTCTTGCCCATGCCGACTTCGTCAGCGATGATTACGCCGTTGTTTGGTAGTCGCTTGGCGACCTCTTGAAGGCTCGCTGCCTGTCCGTCGTTGAGTTCTATTGCCCGATCATCTGCAAGCGTGCAAAGCCTTTCTGCAACTTTGTTCCAACCCTTGAACTCTTGATTCATTTCGCCCCCCCAATCGGGCTCATTTCATTGATCTTCCAACTCACCTCGATCCGGCCCAAGGTGTCGTCGTACATCTTTCCTAGCTCTGAATCACAGGGTTCAGCAAACAATGGGCGAAATGACTGATGGCGCAACGGACTTAGTGGATTAAGTTTAAGTTCGTCACGGAAGAATTTGACAGGAACACTGTCGGCAGCTTGCCCCAACGTCTGCACAAGGCGGTTGCACCAAAGCACCCAATCCATTTCGTCGATTCCAGTTTGCTTGGCTGCGATGCTTTCGATCAGTTCCATCATTTGGCGTATTGGATAGCTGGTCGTCGGCACTGAACGCCCCTTCACTTTGTCCTTTCCTTCGTGCTCATCGCTTCCGCCGTCTCCGTCGTCCTCTCCATCTACATCCGGGGGCAGTGGAAAGTCGGCTAGTTGCCACCAAGCCTCGTCGATACCGATTGCGGTCAACTCGGTGGCGGCAATGCGCCCATATTGATCCACAACAGGTATTAGGGACTCAATCTGCCGATCGTTTTCTTGCCACCGTATGCGAGCTTGGCGGGGTTGTGCTTCGCGCCACTGAAATCCGCTTTTAGTTCTTGAGCAGGCGATTCCGGCTGAATCAAGCACCTGAATTTCGGCGGCCCTGGGTTCGTCCGTGCGCAATTCACACACGCCATCGGCTTCGTGCCATGTAAGCCAGGCAACAGGTGGTGCAGCATAAATTGCATCCCGTGGCACCATGCCAGGACCTGCGGACAGTTTGGTTGCGTCGCCAATCTCATTGTCCCACTGAATGGGTAACAAGTTCGTCACCACCAGATGCTCTTCGGTTTCCTTGTTTTTCTTCCAACACAAAGAGTCCGGGGCAAACACAACGCCTGCTTCGAGGTTGCCTGCGCTGTCACTCATCTTATTGTCAAAGCCCGGATGAGTCAGGTTCCCTGAGCCCAGATAAACCCAGGCACTGGTGCAGGCATTGGAACTATCACGATAGTTGGCACTGAACAGGAATTTCGCGTGCAAGGTACGCTGTGCGCCTTCTCCAAACACAATTTGCGGGATGGCTGCCGGGCGGATCGTCATGCCACACGATTGCAATGGCTCCACCGCTGTTGCAATAGCCTGACAGTCCATCGGATTGACATAAAGGTCTACCTCCGGCTTCGTAGTCAGCAAGCCCTGATCACGAAGGGCGTTGACAATCGCCACAGGCACTTCTGGTGATTTTCCCTGATTGGCCGATGCTTCATAGAACCCAGACCCCATGGCCAAGTAATTGCGCTTCACCCCGCTGCAGGCTTTAATTTTTTCGGGCAGTTGATAAAGCAGGGACTTGCTCCTGCTATCGAAGACCCTCGGTCGCCCTTGTGCCTTTCTCGAACACGCATCTATCCATTGGCCGACTTGCTGCAGCGCATTCATCGTTTCACTGAGATGACCATAGGCAGAAGCATTGAGCAGCCGCGTGTCGAAAAGTTGCTGAATCCACGCCAATAAATTCCATGCCGCCTTGATGTCCGCGCAGTTTTGTTTGACATCGGCATCTAGGTTGCTGAGTGATTCACTGGCGATATCGATCCGCCACACCAGATCCAAACTCTCTTCCAGCGTCTGCCGCGTCCAGTTGCCGGTAGATACCAGCAAGCGTAATTGCCACTGACTGTGATTTTCCTGATGTCGGAAGCCCAGCAGTGCGACCTTGGCATGCAGAAGTCGAAACGGCTTATTCGCGTGATCTTTGATCGGGAAATGCGCCACCCCGGGGGCATCCTGCAAAGAAACGGGTGGGTTGCCCGGGTCAAGCAACACGACGAGCGCAATGCGCCCTTGGTGGGCGCGTTGCGAACGTGTAAGCCGGGTAAAACGTTCGGTGGCGTCATCAAGAAATAACGCATCCGCCGAGTAGCCGCACAACCAGCCAAAATGTCCGATGTAGTCCTCTGGCGCATCGAAATGCTGCGCCAGCGATGGCGGCCTCAAGGTTTCGCTATTGCGACTCATGCTTCCCCCCGCCTGCGTCTGGATTCAGCCATCCATCCAGTTCACCGTGCATGTCGAGATTCAACAGATAGAGATTTCGCATGCGGTATGAGATGCCTTCCGGCAATGGGATTTTCCCTGCTTGCGGCGTGTCTTGATCTTCGCTGTCGTCGGCACCGACCTGCGTTGCCGAACCACGAAATGCCGGCCCTGGCTTGATCTCATCCCCCACCAGGCGCAGCACGTGTCCGTCTCGCTCGACCAAGGATCGCAAAATACAGGATGGGTCGTCATTTACGCACTCGCAACAGAATTTGTTGGCTTCCTCATCCGCGTGTTTAAACGCCAAGTACTTATTTGCTGCTGATTTCATCTCTTCAAGCGCGCGGTTCAGCGCCTCATGAGCTTGCGCTTTCAATGAATAAGACTGCCCGGCTGTCTGGTTTCCGATGTGCGCTTCTGCTGCATCGAGAACAGAAATCGCGGCTTCGCGCGTTTCAAAAAACAATGCTCCTGCCCGGATATCATGCCAATGTTTTTCCGAAATTTCTATCGGTCGCAGATCCCATGTCAGCCTGTCTTGTCTGTTTGTTCGAAGTGTCTCGACCCATGCCAGCACGTTGGCTCGGCGTTCTTTATCTTCATGGTTTTCTGTTCCGCCTTGAATTAATCTTTCGCGAAGTAATGGGATTGCGTCGTTAGGGGATCGATGGAGAGGGGATAGCGCCTGTTGAAGCTCATTTGTTTTCAGTTTGTCATTTTCTCCCAGCACCCACCGGGTCAGATGATCAATGACAGCCCGCTTGTGTGGTCGATATTCCCCTGTAGCTTGTTTGATAAAGTCCATTCCCGCATCCGAGCAACGAAATGCATTGAACCGCGCGCTGTCGGACTCGACGAAGCCGAGCGCGGGCAATGCCTGAACGGTCGCCATTCGCATGGGTTGTGTGACGTAGAAATTTCGCTGCCGCACATGCCGGAAGCTGAAATCATCTTTGCCTTGCAACTTAGTATTTCCGCGCAAGCGAGCATCGCGGCTCCAGCCATTGCTGTTGAAGGCCAGCCAACAGGCCAGCGCTTCAATCGCGTTGGCTACTTCAATATTCTGAACTTTCGCCCCCCGGTTGTGCGCCTCTTCCGCTACAGCCACACCGAGCGTGGCAAGCAGCAGTTGCTTGCCGTACCAGATACCGCCAAGACCGGGAACGGCAAGATCATTGAATGAACGCACCGATGCACCCAGTCCAAGGATTCGAGTACGGCGCGCATTCGGCAAGAATTCAGGACCCAGAAGACCCCATGTGGCTTCCATTAATCATTTCCCTTTCGTCACGGCTTGGCGTGAGGCGATATATAGCGGCATCAAAAAATCATTGTCTGCTCAAGAATATGCCTTGTGTGCGTCAGAATAAGTCGCTATTGATAATTTCTGAGTTTAATGCTGGCAGATTCGCAATGCTCAATTTAAACAGATGCGGGAATATCGACTGCAATGGAAAACATTTGCCAGCGTCCGGTTATGGCCGACTGCTGCCTGAGAAGCATTCTACTCGCCAGCGGCCGCTATACTACAAACGCCAGTCGTTCAAGCTCCACCCCATGACGGTCAGCTGATGGCACATTGCAGACATTGTATCTAATAATGCTGAATGATCGCAAAGGCCGACCTCCAGTCCGTGGGTTGACGCGCCAAGCGTCCGCTCAACTCGGATACCTGCCTTTGAACCCATGACAGTTCATCCGGCAGCAATGAGGCGATAGCGGCCAACCACCAAACCTACGATCTCCGCCTGCCAGCCTTGGCTTGCACAAAACGGCGAATATATTCAACTGTGAATGCAACCTTGTTTTGCACAAAACAACCAGAATTCCTGATTTTGTGTGGAATTATTGAATCCAATCTCAGATTGAAAATAGCCTTTATTGTTACTACTGAAGAAGCAACCACATATTCCGAATACCCAAAATTTTTCCGCAAAGAGAATAATCCCCCGCGTGATTATTGGCATCGGAGCGTCTCTTTTCAATTATTTTGCGGAAACAAAAACTCGTCGAAACCTTTATGGATAGTGGATTCTATGGTTGGACTTTTAATCCGTTGGTCGCAGGTTCGAATCCCGCACGGCCTACCATTTAAGTAAAAGAGTTAAGCCATCCGTTCGGGCGGCTTTTTTCTTTCACTGAGTCGTTATCAGTCTTTCTCGGTGAAGTAGCAGCAAGGTACTCCCGAAATTATTCAGTATCCCTTCAGATACGAGACTGGCCTCCAATAGGTTGGATAAGCGGATCTTGTTTTTGATCGCATCGCGATTGTGAAGTTGCTCGCAATAGATATATTCCTGTATGCAATCTGCCCAGCGGTTATTCTGAAGTTCATGACGCACAGCATTTCTGATACGACCTCCCATTCCTGACGAACCATAACCATGGATTACTACGAGGGCTTTGAGGCCGACGCAGATGGACGCATGAATGGATTGATCCAGAATGACCAAGGCATCCTCCGCTTTTGGAGAGCCGTATTCCAGGTTTATCTTCCAGTAATCGGTATGAGGATGGGGTGGATTTGTGTCACCGCAAAACCGGCATGGAGTCGAGAACAGATTTCGGGGGTTACCGCAGTGATTGCATTCAAAAGGGTGACTCATAAAAGTTTATTACCCCTTCAGTGGTCACCCCGTCCGGTGTCTCAGTAAATTTCAGAATCACTATCCGAAGGCATCGTTGTGAGTGCCAATTCGATATTTGAGGCCAGATCTTTGGCATAGTCTGCCGCCTCGGATAATCGAATTGACTCATAAAACTTCGCTTTTAGGCGAAAACTATTGATATCTTCCAACAATAACGCTCTTATCTCATCCTTGCTCATCGGGAAACTCCTTGTGTGAGGTTTAACCGGGATCTTGCCTGCATTTTCTTCGTTAACTTTCTTCATCCAGCATCGTTTCATTTCTTTTGTCAGTATTCATTATCCCAAAATATCCGGACGGCTCAGGGAGGCGCTTCTAACCCTGATGACGTGGTATCGGGTTTTGCTGTTTCTTGCTTGGTCTCTGAAGATTTGTTCGTTGTTTCTTGGGGAACTTCTTTCGGAGTATCTTTCTCGTCCGTTTTCGGGGTGTCCTTTTCGTTTTTTTCGTCTGTTCTGCGTTCTCCAGTGGTGGCTACAAAAACAATGGATCCCAGAAAAAGTAGGCCTATGATCGTTTCAAGCATAAAATATTGGATCCTTCATATATTTTTTGATTGTGCGAACCTTCAAGTTATTTTCATACTCCAAAGTTTGAGGAGTCATTCCTCGCGGGTTGTCGACAGACGTGCAACCCATCGGTCGACAACAGATTCGTTCATAATAAATCTGAGGGGACCGCCATGAAAAAATTAAGTATTCCGCTGGCAGTGTTGTTGACCTGCCTAAGTGTGAGTATCTGGTCTGCAGACCATGAAGTCAAGATGATGACGCAGGGAAGCGATGGACAAACACTGGTCTTTGAGCCATCATTTCTCAAGGTCGCGGTGGGAGACACCGTTACTTTCAAGCCCATGCAGAAAGCAGGTCACACCAGTTACTCCATTTTTGAACCGGAGGGAGCAAAGCCTTGGAAGGCGCAACCTGATTCGGAAATCACAGTCAAACTGGACAAGGAAGGGGTTTATCTGGTGGAGTGTTTTGTCCATAAGACCTTGGGTATGGTGGCCGTGATCCAGGCTGGAAAACCAGTCAATCTTGAGGCAGCCAAGCAAAAAGCAGCAGAAGAATCTGCCAAGATGGCAGTCGGTAAGGATCGCTTCGCCAAGGAACTGGCTTTAGTCAAGTAAAGAGGACCTTTTCTTTTATTCCTCGCTCCACTCTGACAATTTCGGAGGGCGAGGGATCCTCCGGTTATCTCCGTTATCCTGTGTTGGAAGAAATGACATAGAAAACCTTTGGTATTTGGGCTATCGGAACCTGATGTGTGAGATTATCATCATCGCTTGGAGAGAGTTTAGGGTGGGAGGTTGTCATGTCGTTATTGAGCGGTATGAGTGGTAGCATCGGAGCAACGCTTGCTACGGGTAGCGTCCTTACTTCTGCTTTGTCCAAAAAACACGGAGGCAGTCGTGGAGAAGGGGAGGGTCATGGAGCAGCAGTATCAGGGTTTACGGGAGGAACGCTTATGTCCTCCGTGGTACAGTCCTTGCATCAAGTCATAGACGCAGGTTCTGCGAAGTCGGGAGCCCCTGCCGTATCTTCCTCCTCCGCAACGAGTTCTGCAAATTCCCATTCGTCTGGGACATCGCCGGAACAGGCGTTGAACGTCTTCGTGCAGGCGCTCTTCTCATCCTTGTATGGAGCAAATAATGCGGTTTCAACGAATACCGCAAAACCGAGCGGTGCAGTGCAGGGACCGGTATCGACTGGGTACCTCTCTGCTCCAGGCTCTCTGGAAAACCGCCTGAGTGGTTTGATCCAGACGCTTTCTACGGCGAATCCATCTTCCATGTCGACCTCCTCAGTGATCGGGGGGCAAGCTGGAGTTGCGAATGTTCCGTCTCACGGAGCTTTGCAACAGGAGTTTCACAACCTGCTGTCTACTTTTGGAGCGACACAGGGTCAAGCGACCCTCAATGGATTTCTTACATCGTTGTCAACCAATCTGCAGAATCATGGGGCCAGTTTGGGGTTTAAAGCGATTGCTTGACAGGATGGATGTATGGGATTAAAATTCCATGTTCTGTGAATTTATCAAGGTGAATCCCATGTATGCGGTCATCAAGACGGGCGGTAAGCAATATCGCGTTCAGTCCGGAGAGAAGTTGAAAGTAGAGCGAATTGAAGCAGAAGTTGGCTCTGAGATAGGTCTCGATCAGGTACTGATGGTTGCAGATGGTGAAACCTTGTGCGTCGGGCGCCCTTTGGTAGAGGGGGCAAAGGTTGTGGCAACGGTGGTTAGTCATGGTCGTCATGACAAGGTGCGTATCTTTAAAATGCGTCGCCGCAAGCACTACCAAAAACATCAGGGACATCGGCAGAATTATACGGAACTGCAAATCGGTTCCATTACGACAGCAGTTTGAGGTTAAAACATGGCACATAAAAAGGCAGGCGGGAGTTCCCGCAATGGACGTGATTCCGAGTCGAAACGTTTGGGGGTCAAGGCCTATGGTGGGCAACTTGTCAGCGCAGGGAGCATCATTGTGCGGCAACGGGGTACACGCATTCACCCAGGGACCAACGTTGGCATGGGGAAAGATCATACCCTATTTGCCAAGGTGGAAGGACATGTGGTATTCCGCAACAAGGGACCGCTTAACGACAAGATCGTCATCATTGAACCCTTGGCCAGCGTTGCTTGATCGGCCATTGCGATTACAGGAAAATAAAGCCCTATCCGTTGTGATAGGGCTTTTTTATTGATATGAAATTCATTGATGAAGCACTGATCCAAATTCATGCCGGAAAAGGTGGGGACGGTTCTGCCAGTTTTCGGCGCGAGAAGTATGTTCCCAGGGGAGGGCCCGATGGCGGTGATGGTGGGCGCGGGGGTAGTGTCATTGCGGTGGCTGATCGTAATATCAACACCCTTGTGGACTATCGTTTCGCGCGTATCCACCGGGCTAAAAGTGGTGAATCTGGTCGTGGTTCGGATTGCAATGGGCGGGGAGCGCCGGATGTGATGCTCCGCATGCCCGTGGGAACCCTGATTCGGGAAGTTGAAACAGGTGCCATCGTGGCAGATCTGACGCAGCATGGTCAGCAGGTGATTTTGGCGCAGGGAGGACAGGGCGGCCTTGGTAATTTGCACTTCAAGTCCAGCACCAACCGTGCTCCCCGTCAGTTCACCAAGGGTGAAGCCGGCGAGGAAAAAGAATTACAACTTGAACTCAAGGTGTTGGCAGACATAGGTCTGCTGGGGTATCCCAACGCGGGTAAATCAACGTTTATTCGTGCGGTTTCTGCGGCACGTCCTAAAGTGGCTGACTACCCCTTCACCACGCTTCAACCCCACCTTGGGGTGGTTCGAGTGGATGATGCGCGTAGTTTTGTGATAGCGGATATCCCGGGTTTGATCGAAGGCGCGGCGGAAGGTGCCGGATTGGGGCATCAATTTTTGCGCCATCTGACGCGCACCCGTTTATTGTTGCATCTGGTGGATTGTGCACCGCTCGATGAAGAAATAGATCTGGTGGGACAGGCTCAAGCCTTGAGCAATGAATTGCTCAAATATGATGGGGCGCTTCATGCCAAGCCGCGCTGGATTCTCCTCAACAAGATGGATATGCTTTCTGAAGAGGCGCGTTCTGAAGTCCGGGCGCTTTTTGAGCAGTCTTTAGGGCCTCGACAGTTCTTTGAATTGTCGGCACTGACGGGAGAAGGATGTCGGGAACTGTGTTTTGCGATCATGGGGTATCTTCAGGAAATGAAAGCACAGAATCCGGAAATCGATGAATCTGCGCGCGATGATTTGATAAGCGACACCCCTGTTCTGGGTGCTGAGCCAGGTCTGGACCAGGACACATCTAATTCCTCAGAGAGCAAAAAATGACTTCCTTTGTGCGCACAGCACACCGTTTGGTCATCAAAATTGGCAGCAGTCTGTTGACCAATGAGGGGCGAGGTTTGGATCACGAAGCCATGCAAGGTTGGGCGGAGCAAATCCAGTTCCTGCGTAAAACAGGGAAATCTGTGGTGCTGGTTTCTTCAGGGGCAGTGGCCGAAGGGATGCGACGTCTGGGATTGAATGATCGACCCAAGGCTTTACATGAACTGCAAGCCGCCGCCGCCGTGGGACAGATGGGTTTGATCCAGGGGTGGGAAACTTGTTTTCGGTCCTATGACGTCGGTACGGCCCAGATTTTGTTGACGCGGGCCGATCTGGCTTCGCGCGAACGTTATTTGAACGCCCGATCCACCCTGTCCACTTTGTTAGGCTGGGGGGTCGTTCCCATTATCAATGAAAACGATACCGTGGCAACGGATGAAATCAAGGTGGGGGACAATGACACTTTGGGTTCGTTGGTGACCCAATTGATCGAAGCCGATGGATTGGTAATCCTCACGGATCAAGCCGGACTTTTTACGGCTGATCCGCGCAAGAATCCCAACGCAACCTTGATTGGCGAAGCAAAGGCAGGAGATCCGAACCTCGAAACCATGGCGGGTGGTGCGGGTTCAATTCTGGGGCGTGGTGGAATGCTCACGAAAGTTTTGGCCGCCAAACGGGCAGCACGCAGTGGTGCACATACGGCCATCGTTTGGGGAAGAGAACCCAACGTTTTGAATCGATTGGCAAGTGGAGAGAGTATTGGTACCCAATTGCTGGCCAGCCTTCCTGCTTTGACGGCACGCAAGCAATGGTTGGGTGATGCCTTGCCGGTGCGGGGCAGTTTGATGCTGGATGAGGGGGCAGTTACGGCTCTATGCCAGGAACAAAAAAGTTTGCTGCCCGTGGGAGTGACAGGTTTGCAAGGAGCGTTTGAACGCGGAGAGTTGGTCAGTTGCCTGGACAAGGAAGGCAAGGAAGTCGCTCGGGGGTTGGTGAATTATTCTGCTCGGGAAACCACCAAAATTCTGGGGCAGCCGACAGAGAGCATTGAAAACGTGCTGGGTTATGTGGATGAACCCGAATTGATTCATCGGGATAATCTGGTTTTGCTGCAGGGGTAGACGCCAGAAGAATAGAGGACTGGCGTATAATGCGCTTTTGCACGGGAGGCAGGTCATGCGCGTGGTTGAAAAAGCACTGACTTTTGATGATGTTTTACTCGTACCGGCCCATTCACAGGTATTGCCGCGGGAAGTCACCTTAACGACGCAGTTGTCCCGTGGAATCACCCTGAATATCCCTCTCTTGTCCTCCGCCATGGATACAGTCACCGAAGCGCGTCTGGCCATTGCTCTGGCTCAAGAAGGAGGAATCGGGATTCTTCACAAAAATCTTTCCATTGAGCAGCAGGCTGCCGAAGTGGCCAAGGTCAAACGTTTCGAATCCGGAGTGGTGCGAGATCCAATCACCATCACTCCGGACATGCCGGTAAGGGAGGTGGTTCAACGCACTCGCCAGCATCGTATTTCGGGTTTGCCAGTGGTGGAAAATGGACGGGTAGTGGGTATTGTGACCAATCGGGACCTGCGTTTCGAAAGCCGCCTGGATCAACCGGTGAGCGCGGTGATGACGCCGCGAGAGCGTTTGGTGACGGTGCGCGAAGGTGCAACGCGTGACGAAGCCATGAAATTGATGCATCAACATCGATTGGAACGAGTGTTGGTCGTTAATGATCAATTCGAATTGCGCGGTTTGATTACCGTGAAAGATATTCTCAAATCCAGCGAGCATCCCCTGGCAGCCAAGGATTCCGCTGGACGTTTGAGAGTTGGGGCTGCCGTTGGCGTAGGGGAAGGTACAGAAGAGCGGGTTGCGGCTCTGATCGAGGCAGGGGTTGATGTGTTGGTCGTAGATACGGCCCATGGGCATAGCCAGGGGGTCCTGGATCGGGTCCGTTGGATCAAGCGCCATTATCCCCATATGGAAGTGATTGGCGGCAATGTTGCCACCGCTGCAGCGGCCCTGGCACTTGTGGATCATGGTGCCGACGGCGTCAAGGTGGGGATAGGCCCAGGTTCTATTTGTACTACTCGTATCGTTGCGGGAGTCGGCATTCCTCAGATTACAGCAGTTCATAACGTGGCGACTGCTTTGGAAGGAACGGGGGTACCCTGTATTGCCGATGGCGGCATCCGTTTTTCAGGAGATGTGGCCAAGGCCCTGGCTGCCGGGGCAAATACAGTGATGATTGGAGGACTGTTTGCGGGCACTGAAGAGGCACCAGGCGAAACCGAATTGTTTCAGGGGCGTTCCTACAAATCTTATCGAGGTATGGGGTCTTTGGGAGCGATGCAGCAGGGGTCCAGTGATCGGTATTTTCAGGAAGAAGAGATCAACGCTGACAAGTTGGTTCCCGAAGGCGTTGAAGGGCGCGTTCCCTACAAGGGGCCAGTCTCGGTGGTGATTCATCAGTTGATGGGAGGCGTACGGGCCAGCATGGGCTATCTGGGCTGTCATACCATTGACGAAGTTCATCAACGCGCAGAGTTTGTGGAAATATCCTATGCCGGAATGCGTGAGTCCCATGTTCATGACGTCCACATCACCAAAGAAGCACCCAATTACCATATAGATTGAGTTATGTCCCGCCAGAAAATTCTAATTCTTGACTTTGGTGCTCAGTACGTCCAGTTGATTGCGCGGCGTGTTCGGGAGGCAGGGGTCTATTGTGAATTACATCCGTGGGATGTCACCGATCAGTTTGTGCGGGAATTTGCACCGCAGGGAGTGATCTTGTCCGGAGGGCCGGCTTCGGTGACCGCGGGGCATGAAGCGCCGCGTGCCCCACAGTCCGTGTTTGAGTTGGGAGTGCCCGTTCTGGGGATTTGTTATGGCATGCAGACCATGGCTGCCCAGTTGGGTGGTCAGGTGGAAAATGCTACCGTGCGGGAATTTGGGCATGCCACCGTCCAGACCTTGGGCGAATCCTCTTTGTTTGGCGAGTTGTGTGATCAGAAAGGTCCGCGCGGAGAATCCCTATTATCAGTATGGATGAGTCATGGCGATAAAGTAACCTCGCTACCTTCAGGATTTTTTATCAGTGCAGCGAATACAGTGACTCCGATTGCGGCCATGACCGATGAGACCCGCCATTTCTACGGGGTTCAGTTTCATCCGGAAGTTACCCATACCGTGCAGGGAAAGGCGCTTTTGACCCGTTTTGTGAGGGACATTTGCGGTCTTGGTGGGGATTGGACCATGCCCCATTTTATCACGCAAGCCGTGCAGGCGATCCGTGCTCAAGTGGGAACGGATGACGTGATTCTCGGACTTTCCGGCGGAGTGGATTCGTCGGTGGCGGCGGTTCTCATCCATAAAGCCATTGGTTCCCAGTTGACCTGTGTTTTCGTGGATCACGGTTTGTTACGCTACAGAGAAGCCGAGGAAGTCATGGCGACCTTTGGTCAGCACCTTGGCCTCAAAGTGATTCATGTAGACGCCAGGGAAACCTTCATGGGACATCTGGCCGGTGTCACAGACCCGGAACAGAAACGAAAAATCATTGGTCGTGAATTCGTCGAGGTGTTTCAGCGTGAAGCAGGATGCTTACCGCAGGCCAAGTGGTTGGCTCAAGGAACCATTTATCCGGATGTCATCGAATCTGCCGGCTCCAAAAATGGTAAAGCCCAGAATATTAAATCCCACCATAATGTGGGAGGGCTTCCTGAAACACTCCACCTGAAATTACTTGAGCCCTTGCGCGACCTGTTCAAGGATGAAGTACGCGCCTTGGGAGTAGAGTTGGGGCTTCCCTCTGAAATGGTCCATCGCCACCCTTTTCCGGGACCGGGTATGGGTGTGCGCGTATTGGGCGAAGTGTCGCCTCATTTTGTTGATTTACTGCAGCGTGCCGATGCTATTTTTATTGAAGAATTGCGTTCTTCGGGTTGGTATGACCAAGTTTCTCAAGCTTTCGTGGTATTTTTGCCCGTGCGTTCTGTAGGTGTCATGGGCGATGGACGAACCTATGAACATGTAGTGGCTTTGCGTGCTGTGGTCACCAGTGACTTTATGACAGCGCATTGGGCCGAACTCCCATACGACCTGCTGGGAAAAGTGTCCAATAGAATCATCAATGAAGTGCGCGGGATCAACCGCGTAGTTTATGATGTTTCCGGTAAACCTCCCGCGACCATAGAGTGGGAGTGAGGGGGTTGCATGTATTCTAGAGTTTTCCCTGAATTGCCAAAGACTTAATGAATTTCTGCGATGCCTACAGGTACATCGTCAACGATTCAGGTTTGAAACGACAAGCGATTGATCTCGAAAGGCTTTGCGCTTTTCGCCGTATCGGCGACTCGCGCATGCAGCGCGAAGATTTGACGGTAAATATGCCGGTAAATTCTTCTTCGAAATATAGGCGTCTGCATTTACCGTCATATCCGTGTGGACTCGAACGGTAAAACAAAAGGTGCTTTGGAACTCGCGGACTCTATACGGCGTGATGGCGCTACGGTTTATCTTTACTGCACAGTAAAGATTGATGCTGTTTCGTTGAATACCGAAACAAACAATTGTCGACTTCCTTTGCTGCGCCAGCAACTGATCAGGCTTCCGGCTTCGGCAAATCGGCAGCGCGAACCGCACGCAGCACTTCCCGAAAGACATCATCGAACGGCGGAAGATGGTCCATCTGGTGCGCGAGACGAGCGGCCCAGAGCCGCCGCAGACGATCTTCCTTGGCGGCGATTGCCTGCTCCATGCCTGCAACGACGCGCTGCCGCAATGCCAACTTGGTATCGAGTTCGGCACGCATCTCCGCAACGCGCAAGTTGGTGGAGCCGAACAGATACCAGAGGTCATACAAGTCACGCGGCTCGTTGCGCGCCCGATCGCTCAAGGCCAGCAGCTTTTCGACCACGATCTCCTCGATGGCGTAGACCTTCACGGTCGGCCCTTCGGGCAAGTCGTCAAAGCTGTCGTAGGTGCGATGAATCGGGCGATCTTGCAGCGGGAAGCACAGGACTTCGTTGATCGTGATATCAATCTTCACGTCGTTCGCGGCGGGCAGCGGCCCCTGGTAGCGCAGATAAAACGTGTGACTGTTCTGGTGGCCGTGGCGGTCTTCGCGATCGAACGCGATCCGCAGGCCCGAGTCGGCTTCGACGGTCGCGAAGATTTCGTTCAACCCCGCCAGGATATCTTCGAGGGTGATCGGACGGGTCAAGGTGAAATCCAGGTCTTCCGAAAACCGATAGTCCTCAAACCAGCAGCGCCGCAGGGCCGTGCCACCTTTGAAGGCCAGCATCTCGCGTAACGGATGGCCGGCCAAACCGGTCAGGAACCAGGCCAGCACGTAGTCGCGTTCGATGACGGCCTCGGGGATGCGCCGCCCGCCAGCGGTCACTAGCGTGTTCGAGATCATGGAAATGTTGCGTTGGGGAATCATCAGCCAAGCCTCACGGCATCCAGTTCTTCGGGAGTTACGTTGAGTTGGAGCCGCCAACGTGAGAGGAATGTTCCCTCGGCGGGGAGCAGTGGATCGAGGCGCTGGTAAGTTGCCGTCAGCATGCCACGCAGCGATTCCAGCACCGAAGCATCGGCCAGACCATAGTGTTCCAGCAGGTAGCCGAGGCGGCGCACGACGGCACCGACTCCGAGACGTCGTGCATAGTCCACCAGTCGTTCGACTTTCAGTACGTCCCGCTTCATCCACAAGCCCTTGGCGACTTCGGTGATACCACCGGCAAATGCCGGGTGTCGGAGACCATCGATGATGGTGCGCTCCATGTCGCTGATCATCACGAAGCGCTCCTTGTCGATCCAGTGCTTCATGACCCCGAATTCTTGCTCCGCCGTAATGTGGACAAACCGAAAGTCATAGCCGCCCACCGTCTGCGGACGCACGCGCCGCGTACATGACACATACACGGTGAAATTCGGCTGCGTCACCATGCGATGCAACTCAAGTGCGGTGCCGTGCGACAGGAAGTAGGACGCCGTACCGGCGAGTTCACGCGCGATCATGTACGGGCTGTCGATGTGCTCAGTGGCCCGGCCGAGTTCGAATGGCACGAGGTTGTACAGGCCAGGCTTCAGTCGCGTGATCAAGCCTCGCTGCTGAGCCTTGTGCACGAGATTGCGGGCAGCAGCAGCCGTCAAGCCTGTGATCGAGCCGACATCCGCCAGCGTGAACGTCGACCGGCGCAGTTCATTCAACTCAGTGAAGAGCTGCGCTGCCCGTGGGCCTAGCGTCTTTGTTTGCAACTGATATTTTACGCTCAATTTGCGCCCCTAAAGGAAACGTAATGCGCAGTAAATATAACACTAAGGATATCTAGCGGCAAGCTTGTTTCCCCCTGGGAGACGAATTCAGCGTAAAATGTAACAGTAAAAATTCAATCATGAAAGTCGCCATGGGCCGCGCCAAGAAGAGAGTTGTTGGCGCAGGCATACCTTTGACCTTGGGTTTCATGGGTTGGAATACGCTCGATGTATAGCGTTTGGTAATGAGAAATCGTTGCTTTATACTTGTCCTTGAGTGGAAAAACGTAGGATGCAATGACTCCGATGGGCTTCCAGAGCCCCCTCGATAGTTGATGATTGATGTGGAAGAGTAGTCGCCGCACAAGCCGAGTGCATCTCCCGCGCCAGTCAAAGCGTTTGTTTTTTGACGGTAAATATGACGGTAAATTAGATGTCCCATACAGAGAAAGCCTGTATTCATGCGGGTTTGCAGGCCTTGGAAACAATTGAGTGGGAGTGAGAAAATTCTGTAGCGCATTGACTGTATTGAAAAAATTAAATGCCATTGATGACCGCCACACGTCATTAATGGCATTTTTCATGGCACATGTGAAGCCGTTGAGGCGATGTCGGATCGATGCCATGAAGCGGGATGGTAGTGGCGCATGGTATCGAATCTGCGCGCGAGTATTCGTCGTATGAGAAGAGAAAGATTGCATTGCACTGCGGGAATCCCGTATAATCGCTCTCATGCGCACCGTGATCGAAACCCCGACTTTCCAGAAGCAGGCCGAGAAGTTGTGGTCAGAAGAAGGGCGACTGTCCTTCATCGACTGGATTGCAGAGAATCCGCTGGCAGGGGACGTGATTCCCGGTGCGGATGGAGCGCGCAAGGTTCGTTGGAGCCGTGCCGGATCTGGCAAATCAAGTGGTGCGCGGGTGATCTACTTCAACTTGGCCGAGCAGGAAGTGGTGCTGTTGGTGGCAGCGTATGCCAAGGCCGAACGCGCCAACATGCTTCCAGTCGAAATCAAAAAGGTGGTGTGACATGGGCATTAAGGAAATCGACGTTGAGAAAGTGGCAACGGCTATTGAGGCCGATGCCGGTGAGGTTCTTCCCGATCTGCGGCAAGCACTCGCAGAGGCGAAGGCAGGGCTTGGGCGTGTCACAATGCCTGAGCAGATTCTTGTGCGTCAGGCCCGAGAGAAATCTGGCCTGACACAGGCCGCGTTTGCCGAGCGTATCGAAACCCCAGTGGCGACATTGCGCGATTGGGAGCAAGGACGGTTCGCGCCTCCAGGGGGGGTGTTGTGCCTGCTTCGGTTGATAATCAAGCATCCCGAGTTGTCCAGGGAGTTGAGTGTCGTATGAAAGTGACTGAACGTGGCACTTTTCATGGCATTGGAATCGGAGACTTTACCAAGCTATTGTATCGCAATGGGTTTATTCGCTCGTTGACGATAGAGTGGGAATAATTTTAGGCCTTTCGGAAACTTTTGTCGACTGTCGGGAAAGTTGCTTAACTTATTGATTTATTTAGGTTTGTATCGCGAAAAACTACCGACATCTATTGGCGACAAGCAAAACTTTTGTCGGTAATCCTGACAGTAAGGAAAACCTTGGAGAATACGCTTATGACTGAATTTCCAGAAGACATTTATACTGAGCCATCAAATGTGGATGTTGATACTCTGAAAAATCTTGGTCCCCTTCGAGGTATGGCGGGTATTTGGCAAGGTACTCGCGGCCTGGACGTTAAGCCGAAAGTTGAGGGGCCAAAGAAACAGGCTTTTGTCGAGCATATTGAACTTCAACCGATAGACCCACAGACCAATGGACCACAGTTGTTATATGGCCTACGTTATCATACTCATGTGGTTAAGCCAGACCAGGTTAAGACATATCATGACCAAGTCGGATACTGGCTATGGGAGCCTTCCACAAATACAGTGATCCACACCCTGACAATTCCGCGTGGCCAGGTCGTCATGGCTGTGGGAGTAGCGGGTGCTGACGCGAGAGAGTTTGAGTTAATAGCTACTCATGACTCCGGAAACTTTGGTATCCGTTCGGCACCATTCCTTGACTATGCGTTCAAGACGATCGAATTTCGGATCAAGGTCACAATCAATCCCGATGGAACCTGGTCTTATGATGAAGACACAGTGCTCATGATAAAGGGTAAGGCAGACCCCTTTCATCACACGGATCGAAATACATTAACCAAGATTGCGGAACCCACACCAAATCCTCTGGCGAGAAAATAATTCAGGCGCAACTTGGCAGTCATTCGCGAAACACTAATGCGACGACGACATGTAATCCTCCCTCATGTTGTAAGGTCTGGCGGCAACTTTCATTTAGGTTTGCCCGGCCTCACCTGAAAATCTCACGGTATTTTCGTTTGTGTCAGGAAATCTGTACATGAACGTGTTTACTGAGCACGTCGGCAATCGTGTATTCATTGCCCGAGACAAGACGATTTCCGTCCAGTTGCCTGTCCAGCACATCCAGTTGACGTTTCGATTCCATTCAAATGGTTATTGCAGGAGGTTGATATATTGTATATCCGTACAGTTATCCAGTGCGGCCTGAGATAGAGGCATAATCAGGTTCTATTATGTGCGATACCGTCCAGACGATTTCCATATTTTATTTCAGGATTCCCGGTATCCTTCAATAAAATATTTGAACATTTATGGATAAGCAAATGCCAACTTCTCTGCTGTTAACAGCACCGGAATTTAAGGCGCTACGAGCTTCCGAAAGCAGTTACCGTCGATTGTTTGAAACCGCTCAGGATGGGATCCTGCTTCTTAACGTCGACACAGCCCAGATCGAAGATGTCAATCCCTATTTGATCAATATGCTTGGTTACACGCATGCGGAGTTTCTGGGGAAAAAACTATGGGAAGTGGGCCCGTTTTCTGACAGATGCGAGAGCAAGGAAATGTTTGCGGAACTGCAGACAAAGGGATACGCCCGGTACGAAGATCTTCCGCTCAAAACAAAATCAGGAGCACGAGTCCAGGTTGAATTCGTGAGTAACACCTACGAGTGTGACGGTATCCAGGTCATTCAGTGCAACATTCGCGATATTACCAAGCGTAAGTCCGCCGAAGCGGAAATCCAGCGGCGTACCCATCTTTATAATGCGCTGAGCCAAAGTAATAAGGCTATCGTGCACTGTACCAATGAGGAAGAGTTGTTTCTGAAAATCTGTTGTGCTGCGGTGCGGTTTGGAAGGATGAAGATGGCGTGGATCGGGCTCATCAATGCTGAGACGCACAGGGTACTGCCGGCTTGCAGTTTTGGTGGGGGTATCGAGGAACTGAAAAATATCGAAATCTCGGCAGATGCTGAGAGCCCCTTCGGCCATGGTCCAATCGGGATCGCCCTGCGCGAAAACCGTCCCTTCTGGAGCCAGGATTTCATGAATGATCCGCTCACCGCTCCATGGCAAGAACGCGCAGCACGCGGTGGTTGGGCTGCCTCGGCGTCGCTGCCGCTGCACCGGAATGGCATCATTATCGGTGCTTTTACCTTGTATGCAGGCGAAACCAATGCGTTCGACGAAGCTGCGTGCGACCTGCTGGTGGAAATGGCCGTCGATATTAGTTTTGCACTGAGCAATTTTACTAACGAGATTGCACGCAAGCAGGCGGAGCAGGAACTGCGCATTGCCGCCATCGCTTTCGAATCACAGGAAGGAATTCTCATCACCGATGCCGACAAAGTCATCCTGCGTATCAATAAATCTTTTACGCGCCAGACCGGGTACAGTGCTGAGGAAATCATCGGCAAGACGCCCGCCCTGATGAAGTCTGGGAGGCAGAGTCCCGAATTCTATCAACAAATGTGGGAAGTTCTGACCCGAGATCACTACTGGCATGGCGAAATCTGGAACCGGCGCAAAAATGGAGAAATCTATCCGGACTGGCTCACCATTACCGCCGTTACTAATACCGAGGGAAAAGTCACGAACTATGTCAGTTCCTATTCGGATCTTTCCAAATTCAAAAAAAGCGAAGCCACAATCCACTCTTTGGCTTTTTATGATCCACTGACCAGTCTGCCCAATCGACGCCTGCTGGTCGAGCGTCTGCAACATACTTTTGCCGCCAGCGCCCGTCATCACTACCATGCCGCTCTCCTGTTCATCGATCTTGATAACTTCAAGATTCTTAACGATACCAGGGGGCATAATATCGGCGATCTATTGCTCATCGAGGTGGCCAGTCGGTTGCAAGCCTGTGTACGTGAAGGGGATACTGTGGCGAGGTTAGGTGGCGATGAATTCATTGTCATCCTGCAGGAGTTGAGTGAAGAGCCTTTACAAGCGGCTGCCCAAACGGAAGTCATTTGCGACAAAATACTTGCTGCCATCGGTCGGCCTCATCTGCTGGCGAATTATGAATATCAAAGTTCTGCCAGCATTGGAATCACCCTGTTTTGCAATCAGGCGGTCATGGTGGACGAATTGCTCAAACGTGCGGACACCGCCATGTATCAGGCGAAGAATGCCGGACGCAATAGCCTGCGTTTCTATGACCCTGCCATGCAGGTGGTACTGGAAACCCGCGCGGCGTTGGAAACTGACTTGCGTGGTGCCCTGGGAGAGAACCAGTTCAGACTGCATTACCAAATGCAGGTTGGTCACACCGGTCATATTCTCGGGGCAGAGGTGTTGATACGCTGGATGCATCCACAACGCGGACTGGTTTCACCCCTGCAGTTTATCCCGTTGGCTGAAGAAACGGGTCTGATTCTGCCCATCGGGCGATGGGTGCTGGAAATGGCTTGTGCCCAACTCAAGACATGGGAAGCCGACCCGCTTGCCTGTAACCTGCGGCTTGCCATCAATGTCAGCGCACCACAATTTCATCAACCCGATTTCGTGGAGCAAGTACGCCAGACGTTTCAGAGACATGTGCTCAACCCCAATCAAATCAAATTCGAACTTACGGAAAGTCTGGTTCTGGACAACATCAGTGATACCATCGTCAAGATGCACGCACTCAGACAGAATGGGGTGCGTTTCTCCATGGATGACTTCGGCACTGGCTACTCATCGTTGTCTTACCTGACACAGTTACCCCTTGATCAATTGAAAATCGATCAGTCCTTCGTGCGCAACATTGGTGTGAAACACAGTGATTCGATCATTGTACAGACCATCATCGGCATGGCTAATAATCTGGGAATGGAGGTCATTGCAGAGGGGGTGGAGACGGAAGAACAGCGTGCATTCCTCGAGCAACATGGTTGCGTTGTCTACCAAGGGTACCTGTTTGGTAAACCGGTTCCCGTAGAGGAATTCGAAGAAGAATTGAAAAATCGTAATGATAATGGACAGTAAGCCTATCCGTGGCTTGGGTGCCTGATCAGTAAAACCAGCGATGCATCACCTTGCGGGGGGGTATGGGTGCATCGCCGGGAGAGGCATGATTGTTACTTCTTGCGCTGCCAGTTGGCGTTGTCAGCAATGAAACAAAACAAGGCAATTCCCACGATTCCAATGATTTCATACATCACGATATTACCCATGGCGCAATCTCCTGAAATTTTTATCTGAATGCGATACTGTTCTATCCCACCAATCTTTATGTTGGGATGACTGATTTTAACCATAAATTTGATTAAGATCAAATAAAA
Source organism: Ferrovum myxofaciens (assembly GCF_000735045.1). Lineage (GTDB taxonomy): Bacteria > Pseudomonadota > Gammaproteobacteria > Burkholderiales > Ferrovaceae > Ferrovum > Ferrovum myxofaciens. The sequence continues at coordinate 3,688 of NZ_JPOQ01000008.1, read as the reverse complement.
ATAATAAAAAATATGGTAGAGGCAGATTTTTATGCGCAACTGTTTGAACGGATGAATATTTTTGTTACAACCTTGTATCTTCCCTCATAGGATTCAAGGTTGGCATGGAAGGGAGGGGGCGAATAGTCGTTTGATTTTGTGGCGGGGAATTCTGCTATAATTCCCGCTTCATGGCGTGGGTCGTTAGCTCAGTTGGTAGAGCAGCGGACTCTTAATCCGTTGGTCGAAGGTTCGAATCCTTCACGGCCCACCAGTAATTTTATGAAAATAAAAGATTTTTTGATTCGCGCTTTGGTCTGTTTCGTGAGGTTCACCTCGGTACACTCTCTAATTCCGCGAACACACCTTGCCCAATCAGGTTAGACCATCCCCAGTTACCATTTGCTATATGTTTTCATTTTGTTCTAAAAACTATAGTCCTATGCATTGCATCCGATCAAAATGGAAACTACTCCACACTTCACTTCTCCAGTAAGGAGGTTACACCATGCGACAATTTAGATCTGTGGGTACCGCGGTTTTGATTGCGGCAGGTGGAATCGCCAATGTTTCTGCGTGGGCCGAACTGCCCATGAAACCTGGGCTATGGGAAATTCAACCTACGGTGCAACTGCCCTCACAGAATGGTGCTGGTCCTATGCTCGACATGAGCCAGGTCGTGCAGGCTATGTCGCCTCAAATGCGCAGTCAAATGGAAGCCTTGATGCAAAAACAAGGGGTGTCCATGGGGGCCAACGGCGGTATACGCGTCTGCACAACCCGGGATATGATCGAACGTAACCGATTGCCTCAGAAGAATGGCTGTGAAAGTTCCATTACCAGCCAGTCTGGAGACAAATACCGGCTTCATTTCAACTGTGGTAGCCCACCAACTGTCGGTGAGGGTGAAGTCGTGTTCCGGAACAGTGAGGCTTATACCACGAGGGTTGAGATTACTCACCAGGAGCAGGGCAAGGAATTTGCCGTGACCATGGAATCCAGCGCCAAGTGGCTGGGCTCAGATTGCGGAAGTCTGCAACCTGCACCCTAGGCATTGTTCCCCCCTGTGGATGGGGTTCATGGCCGTAATACGGGAGCCGTGGGAGAGGGAGTGATGGAGACTGGCTCGGTAGTGGTTTCACCCTATCGAAGGTGCTGCTTCAGTTCTGAACGAATGGTTTCCAGTTTTTCTTTGAGTTTTCGTTCGTTGGATAACCCCAGTCGGATCATCATTTTTTGTCCGGCTGATCTGTTTTCCAGATTATCGTCAGAAAACTGGTACAGCACGTGTGGCTGAACCAGTTGTACTGGCGGTGAAATTTCCGGGGCCTTGATCAGGTCATCGAGAACCGCCAGCAGACGGTCGTTGAAATATTGTTTGGGATGGCCCAACTGTTCGTAGGCCTCCTGAAATAAGGGATATACCTCAAGATATAACCGGACTACCGCCTTGGCATCCACGGCATCGACGATGCGCATGTATGGGGCATATCGCGCTGAGTTGGCGGGATCGATGCTCAATACCCCCGCCTGGTTTCTTACCCGGAAACTGCCATTGGGTGCATCCACGGGCAGTCCGTTCAACGGAATGCTCTGACGCAGGAGATTGTCAAGGGTGGAGACAAGGTGGGTGACCAGATTTTCATCATTGAAGAGGTGCATCAATGACCTGTTTTTGGTTAAGTGCGAAATACTGTCGAGCATGAAGGAATCACTTTTGTCCAGAGAGGGAAGGGCAGGGATCTCTGGAGTTGGTGGCCCGATGATTTTTGCCGACGCTGGAACAGGGGGCGGTTGCGGGGTAATCACCGGGCCAGCAACCGGCAGGGAAGTAACCTGTCGTTGAAGACGGGCTTGTTTGTCCGCTGAATTTTTCCAGTAGAGATACCCGGCAAAGGCACCACCAGCCATCGGGAGGATGATCAGTGAAACCTGCAATGCTTTCTTCATGAAGTGTCCTTTCGGGCTGAAGAGAAAGGGTGGATTGGACACTTTAGCACAGGAAATGTTGCAAGGTTCGCGATCTATAGATCTCCGTGACCTTCGGATTCCTTGTCTTCCCAGTGGCGGATCTTCTTGTAATTGATGTGTTTCTCCAGGATGCGGCTTTCATGGAAAAAAAGTCGCATGACAAGCACGTACAGCACCAGAAAAATCGCAACGCCTATACCTATCCATAGTGTCATATTCATTACCTTAAATTCTGATGCCATCCGAATTTTGAATGGATATCGTTCATGGCATTCCTGAGTTCATCCCGAATTTTGTCAGCAGAGACTTTTACTTATACTCTGTTCATATAGTTGCCTTCCGTTCGTTATCGCACTTAAGTGACTCAGTGGTAGTTCAATGCCGCGCCCGAGCGCCATAGGGATCTTTGGTATTTATGCCGGGGAGGATGTCAATTAAATTGTCGTTGATCAAACTCCATTTCCATTCCGCGACATACAATAACGCTGCGGTCGAGGGCGTGGTATTATTTTTCCTGTCGCCCAAACGAGGCCCGGTATCTAGGTTGCCGAGCGATCCTGAATTCGTTCATGCGGTTGCGGGTTTTTGTTGAGGATCGGGCAGCAGGGTGGGGGCCAATGTAGGGCGGGGAAAGAATCGTTCGACAGCATACAAGAAGAATCAACTACAAGGGATAACCTCAATATGAAAAAGCAAACGATTGCTATCGTAGGATTGGGACGGGTCGGGTCTGTTTTTCTGGAGGCTTTGCTCGGCAAGGCCAACAAAGGGTTGAAAATTGTTGCTGTCGCGGAAAAAAGTGACACACCGGGCAGTCGCTTGGCCCTGGCGCAAGGGATTGAAATTTTGGATGTGGATGGCTTGATCGGGAAAAGTGGTAATGTGGACATCATTTTCGATTTGACCGGCATGTCTGCTGTACGGCAGGAATTGAGAGACAAGTTATCGAAATCCACCAATCGGCACACGGTCATTGCCACAGAAAGCATTGCCCGCATGATCTGGATGTTCATTACAGATGCCGAATTACCTGATGTACACGCAGGGGCGGGATACTGAGGCAGGGAAGTTCGGGGGGCTGCGTTACTCAATGCCCAATGCCCCTCTGGTTGTCACGTATCGTTGGCAGATGTCGCTTGCACTTTTCATCAGTCTCTGTGGAATTAAATGAGATCCTGTAAGTTTGGCCTGATTTCTCTGTTGCTCTGGATTGCTACCGTCGCGACGTTTGCATGGTTTTTTATCCAGGGTAATACCACGGCAGGGACGGACCGTCGAACTGCGATAGTTATGAAAGCCAGTGAGCGTGAGTTTGTTTTGTCGGAAATGCGTGGAATGTTGGTTGCCACCCAAGGGATTATGGAAGGGGCGAATCGAGGCGATATGCAGGCCGTCATCAAGGCCGCCAGTGCGGCGGGCATGGGAGTGGCCGCTGATGCAAATCCGGCACTCATTGCAAAACTTCCGCTGGACTTCAAAACGCTTGGAATGAGCGTTCACCAAGATATGGACGACATAGCCAAAGCCGCCGCTGCCGGAACGCCAACCGCAGAAATTCTGAAGATGGAATCGAACACATTGACAAAATGTATCGCCTGCCATTCGGTATGGCAATTACCGGACTGCGCGAAAAGCCCCGTCGTTCAGGGCGGGGATGAATAGCGCGGATGCCGAAGGCATCCATCTTCGTTTCCTATAGTGGCGTTTGCTGTTGCTCGATATATTGTTTGATGATGCC